>JAFLTU010000001.1:0-39955 GCA_022509125.1 Muribaculaceae bacterium
ACATGGCGGGATAGCTCAGTTGGTTAGAGCGTCGGATTCATAACCCGGAGGTCTCGAGTTCAATTCTCGATCCCGCTACCAAAGGGAGCCCCCAATAAAGGAGGTTCCCTATTTTATTTTTATATAGCCTCTTCCAGATTTTAATATACTCTCTTCGGGATGCTGACAATGTATGAAACCATCATGGAGCTTCCCCTATTCAAAGGAATAGGGGAGGAACAATTGTCGCAACTGCTTGAAAAGACGAGTCTGGAATTCCTGAGAAAAAAAACGGGGGAAATAATCTACAAAGAGGGAGAATCTGTTGGGTCTATAGATTTTGTTCTATCCGGCAGAGTTAAGATTGCCCATAGGTTGAAGAATTTCGATATAGAACTTGATGAGATACTGGGTCCCGGCGATATAATTGGAGGGCATAATCTCTTCGGTTTAGAGACCTCATACCCCGGTGATGTTACTGCCTTCTCGATGGCCAGCATCATGAGGATTGAGAAAAGAGAATATATGAGAATCCTTATGAGCGATCCCATTTACATGTTGAATTTTGTGAACTATTTATCGGCCGGTTGTCAACGGGTTCCAAGAGTTGTGACCGAAGAGGGGGAACCATCAATTTCTCGAACCCTGTCTTCCTTGATAGTGAGTTTCATGGCTTTGAGAGTCAATGAGTCCCTTTTGATAGGGAGCGACCGCGAGCTGGCCCGATATTGCGGAGTGGATGAGGAAGAGTTCACAAAATGGAAGAGGCGGATGATGGATGAGAAAAAAATATCTTTGGGCCCCCGGGGTCAAATAATAATAACGCGAAGATGACTAAGATGATAAAGACACGGCTCGCCGCGATGAGCTTTCTGGAGTTTGCCGTTTGGGGTAGCTACCTTATTTCTTTGGGCAATTTCCTGTCAAATGTAGGACTTGCCAAGGAAATATATTGGTTTTACACCGTCCAGGGCATCGTTTCAATCATTATGCCTGCCTTAATAGGCATAATCGCCGACAAATGGATCCAGGCCCAAAAGATGTTGAGTCTATGTCATCTTATAGCGGCCCTGTCGATGGGGGCAGCCGGTTGGTATTGTCTCTCTCAGGGTTCAGATATAGAATTCGGACCTTTGTTTGTGCTCTACACTGTCTCGGTAGCCTTCTATATGCCCACTATAGGCCTTTCAAATTCAGTGGCTTACTCGGCGTTAAATCAAGCCGGACTTGACACAATCAAGGCCTTCCCACCCATACGTGTATTAGGCACAGTGGGTTTCATTGTGGCCGAACTTATGGTGAATTTCATCCATATCCAGGGTGTAAGTATGCAATTCACATGCTATCAACTCTTTCTTTCCGGAGCTTTCAGTCTTGTGATGGTTGTCTATGCTCTGACGATGCCGGAATGTCCTGTCAATAAGACTAAAACTACCGGAGGCCTGGCCGAGGCTTTAGGCATCAAGGCTTTCTCGTTATTTAAAGACAGCCGAATGGCCATATTCTTTATATTCAGTTTTCTCTTGGGAGTTTCCTTGCAAATCACCAACAGCTATGGCACTCCCTTTATTTCCTCCTTCCGGGAGATTGCGGAATATGCCAATTCATGGGCCGCAAAGAATGCCACTGCCCTGATTTCCTTGAGCCAGATGAGCGAGACTCTTTGCATACTTCTAATACCATTCTGCCTGAAGAGATTTGGAATAAAGAATGTAATGTTGATATCGATGTTTGCCTGGGTGTTTAGGTTTGGCTTCTTTGGTCTCGGCAACCCTGACGGAGGAGTCGCTCTCTTTGTGGCCTCTATGATAGTCTATGGCATAGCTTTCGATTTCTTCAATGTTTCCGGCTCGCTTTATGTTGACAACCAGACCGACCCTTCCATGCGAAGCAGCGCTCAGGGCCTCTTCATGTTGATGACCAATGGTCTCGGGGCAACAGCAGGCACACTCTGTGCCGGGGCAGTGGTCAACCACTTTGTCTATAGCCATGAAAATCCTGTAGACCAAGTGGAAGGTTGGAAGATATCATGGTATTGTTTCGCCGGTTTTGCCCTTGTTGTTGCTATAGCCTTCTGGGTGATATTCAAAGACAAAACCAAGGAAGAGGTAGAAAAAAGCGACGATGGAGTGCTGCTTGGAGACTCCGATCCGGGTGGTCTGGTCATGGAGGAAGATAAATTAGGATGATACAGTTTTATGCTCCCGACATAGAAAGACTGCCCTTTTTGCCGGAAGAAGAATCGGGCCATTGTTGCAGAGTCCTACGAATGAAGGCCGGCGAAGAGATAAGAGTGACAGATGGTCTTGGAAACATATTTTTGTGTGAAATCGTAGATGCCCATCCCAAACACACAGCTCTTAAAATAAAGGAGAAGAAATCCGAATCTGGGAAGGAATATAGTCTCACCATTGCCGTTGCCCCTACAAAAAATGCCGATAGAATAGAATGGATGGTGGAGAAGGTGATGGAAATCGGGGTAGACAGGTTAGTTCTCCTTAAATGTCAAAGAAGTGAACGTAAAAACCTGCGGGTTGACCGATTGCGCCGCATCCTCATTTCTGCCATGAATCAAAGTCTTTCATCTCGTCTTCCTCTAATTGAGGAAATGGTTTCATTCAGAGATTTTGTGGAGAATTCTGATCCCAGGTCTCAAAAATTTTTTGGTTACTGCTCAAGCGACTATCCGAAGAGGGAATTTGTAAAGGAATGTAGAGCCGGCGAGGATACCATCGTGATGATTGGTCCTGAAGGAGATTTCACCCGGGAAGAAGTGGCATTGGCAATGGAGAAGGGGTTCTTGCCTGTTACCTTCGGTGAAAAAAGACTCCGAACCGAGACGGCCGGAGTCTTTGCAGCTTGCGCTGTGGAAATCATCAATCAACTTTAGATTGTTTTTCCCAAATTTTTATCTAAGATTGGGAAGGAGTCTTGAGTTAAAGGTTAAAATAATAAGTTCCTGAAGGGAGCACGGCATAGAAATTATAATTGAAGCCGTTGAAATAATAGGAAGTATTGTAAGCCGGGGTGTCGACTCCGATATTCCATGTCTGAGAGTAAGGGTTCCAAGAATTCAATACTGTGACTTGATATTGAGCCCCATTGTAAACATAGGATACCACGAGAGGAATCTGGACTAACACGCTTTCCGAGTCATAACCTGTGGCCATGACATTGAGGGTTCCTTCATTAAGACCTGCAGCTGGAGGAGCAGCAAGGAATCCCGGTGCACCCCATCCGGGAGGCACATTTTGAGGGCTCGGTGGAGGAGGTGGTGGTGGCTGAAGCCCCACGGGAGCAGCGGGAGGTAGGGGAGCAACCGGTTCACCGGGTGATAATATGCCCGGAGGTGGTCCCGGAGGATTCCCCGGAGGCGGGGGTAAAGGCTGGGCGAAAGCAGAAAAGCCAATAATTGATGCCAAAGCAAAGGCAGAAAATAATGCCCTAAGCCGAGAGGGTGGAAAACATATTTTCATGATAGGATTTTTCTTTTATAACATTCAGTCATTAATTTTGGTTTGAGAAGGTAAAAAGGAAAAAAATTAATTAAATTTGCAAAAGAGATAAATGGGGACTCTTTTTTCTAAGTCTATGCTTAGGGAAGATTCTTGCTCCCCGGCTTAAAAGTTAAAATAAATTTATAACCAACTTTTTTTTGACAAACTTATCAGGTTCTAAAAGTTTCAAAAGGGTTTAAGGTAAATGAGCAGATTCGAATCCTATAATCCGGCAATTCCGGATGATATTGAGGGACTGGGAGGCGAGGTGGCTTTGCCCGTCTACGATCAATTGGCTGAAGAGCGAGAAGCCCGACCGGCGGCAAAACCGGTTGCAAAGCAGAAAAAAACCAAGCCTGCAAAGTCAAAGGCGAAGAGCGAGGCCTCGGAAAATATTTTCACAAAAGCTGTAGCTTTTTTTCAGAGTCAGACCCTTCGATGGATAGTTGGACTCTTTTTGGCATTTTTTGCAATATATTTGGGTATTGCCTTTGTCTCTTATTTCTCTTCATGCATCAAAGACCAATCTGAAATCAACAACACGGCCATCGGGATGTCGGGGGTTGTGGCCAATGCTGCCGGAGAGGGTGGCGCAAGGTTGTCGGAATTTCTTATCAACGAATTTTTCGGATTGGGTTCTTTTGTGATTATCCTTTGGCTGGGTGCTATCGGAGTGAGGTTGCTTGCGGGTAAACCCCGTTTTAAACCGGTGAATTTCACTATTAAATGCCTTGTGGCCTTAATCACGGTGTCTCTCATTGTGGGACTGCTGACTATCGGGATGCAGACTTCTGTTAACTGGGGTGGCTATCATGGTCGTTACGTAAATGAATTTATCATCCATTTCCTTGGATGGTCAGGTGCTCTATTGCTTGCCATTTTTATGGCTGGATGTTTTGTCATGATATGTATGCGCGATGTGGTCAAATGGATCATTAAAAAGCGCAAAGCTTATATTGAACGAAGGCAGCTGCGTCGCAAGCTTGCCGAAGAAGAGCGCGAGCGTCAAAGGGAGTATGAGGAGATGAGGCGTGCGGAAGACCTTGAAGCCGAGGCATCAGCCTATTCCCAAACATCCTCAGATGATTATGACATCGACGATATCCCTGACCAAGAACCGGCATTAGAAATGAGGTTTGATGCTGATACTACGGGGCTATATTCTGAACTACCGGATGCTGTTACTGATGCAGAGACTGATTCCATAGACAAGATATATGAATCGGATTCCTCCGGCAAGATTTATGAATATGTCATTCCCGAACCCCATGAGGAAGCCCCCTCTCAATCTTCGGAATCTCTAGCAGGAGAGAATTCTGAAGTCAATACTGATACTTTTGCTTTGACCCAGGGAAGGGAAGAGGGTCACAATCCGGAAGAAGTAGAAGTTGAGAAAGATGAGGAGAAAGATGAAATGGTTGTTAATATCAATACAATTTCCCAGGTGGATGGTAAATCTCGAGGAGTTGGGATTGATAGCCCTGAGCATTTTCCCTATAAGTTTCCTCCCTTTGAATTGCTTCTCCCCGGGGCAGCCCAGATCAATGTGGATGCGGAAGAACAGATAGCCAATAAAGAAAGGATTAAGAAGACACTTCTGGACTTCGATATTCCCATAATAAGCATCGAAGCTACTGTAGGACCGACTGTGACGCTTTATGAGATTGTGCCCGACAAAGGCATCAGGGTTTCCAAAATCCGTTCTTTGGTTGATGATATCGCTTTGAGTCTCGCAGCGGAGGGTATCCGCATAATAGCTCCTATACCAGGAAAGGGAACAGTGGGTATTGAGGTGGCAAACAAGGAGAAGCAGACGGTGTCTATGCGCACTGTGTTGCGGTCTCCGGCCTTCCAAAACACAAAATATAAACTTCCGATTGCTCTGGGGTCAACTATTTCCAATGAAGTTTTTATGGCCGACCTCGCAAAGATGCCTCATCTTTTGGTAGCCGGAGCCACAGGTCAAGGTAAGTCAGTAGGATTGAACGCAATCATCACTTCCCTGCTTTATAGCAAACGTCCTGATGAATTAAAATTTGTGATGATTGATCCCAAAATGGTTGAATTCTCTCTCTATGCAAAAATTGAGGGACATTATCTTGCAAAAATTCCTAATGCTGATGATGCTGTAATAACCGACATGGATAAAGTAGTGGCCACATTAAGTTCCCTATGCGTCGAGATGGACAACCGCTATCAGTTGATGAAGGAGGCGGCTACAAAGAATATAATAGAATACAACGAAAAATATAAAGCTAAGAAACTCAATCCGGCCGACGGGCATAAGTTTATGCCTTATATCGTGGTTATAGTCGATGAGTTCAGCGATCTTATCATGACCGCCGGCAAGGAGGTTGAAATTCCGATTGCTCGTTTAGCTCAAAAAGCTCGTGCAGTGGGTATGCATGTAATCATCGCGACCCAACGGCCTTCTACCAATGTCATCACCGGCATCATCAAGGCTAATTTCCCTGCTCGTATCGCCTTCAAGGTTTCCTCCGGCATCGACAGCAAGACAATCCTTGACACTACAGGAGCACAACAACTGATCGGACGAGGCGATATGCTTGTGAGCAATAGCGCACCAATGGAAAGAGTGCAATGCGCCTTTGTTGATACCCCTGAAGTGGAGAAAATTGCTGATCATATAGCGGCTCAACCTTACCAACAGGGAGCATATATCCTTCCTGAACCTTTGACAGGTAAAGGAGATGGAGATAGCGACTCAGGTTCCGGGGGAAGTCCACAAGACAGGGATCCCCTTTTCGAAGAGGTGGCTAGGCTTGTGGTTCACTCCAACAACTTTTCAACCTCATCCCTTCAAAGAAGATATTCAATCGGCTATAACCGGGCCGGTAAGATTATGGATCAACTCGAAGCGGCAGGAATCGTGGGCCCTGCTCAAGGAGGCAAACCACGCGCCGTCTTAATGGATCCAATCGCTCTCGATTCCTTGCTAGAAACTCTTACATGATGAAACTTTTTAGTTTGATTCGAGTCTAATTGAATAAGTCTAATCGATGAGGAGACTAATTGAAGAGATAAGTTTACAGAAATGAATATTTTGCCTAAAGCCATACATCAACCTTGTGGAAAGACTATATCTATCGTAGCCTTTTGGGTGGTAGTTCTTTTATGGACACCAACCATCTCGTCTCAGACTGCCTTTACAGCACCCCAAGTGCTCTCAAAAGCCATAGCTGCTATAAGTGGGTCGAAAGGTTGCGAGGCAAATTTCAACGTCTTTAATTCGGGATATTCCGGAAGTGGCAGGATTGTGGCATCTGGTAAAAAATTCCATGTCTCTCTCCCGGATGCAAGTGTATGGTATAATGGCAGTGACCTTTATACCTATAACAGCCATTCCGGTGAGACCACTGTAGTAGTTCCCACGTCAGAGGAGCTATCCCAGGCCAATCCCTTGGCTTACGTGACCGGTGCTCAGGAGAGCTACAATGTCAGCTTTTCAACAGTGAAAAAAGAGGGTAGGTATGTTCTTGAACTCATCCCCAAAAAGAAAGGAGGGGAGGTGAAAAGAATAACCTTGACACTTAAAAAAAGTGATTTCACTCCTGAAAAAATAGTTGTGGAACCAACCTCCGGCAATCCTATCAGTGCAGATATCTCAAGTTTCAAGACAGGAATTTCTCCTCAGCCAAATGAGTTTGAATATCCGAAATCAAAATTTCCTAAGGCAGAAATTATAGATTTACGATAATTTTTGGTGTTTTGATTGTTATAATAATATAATTACCGTTAGTTAAAGCGTTTGCATACTTTTCGGAAAATTTTAAATCTGGCATTCAAAACAAATATATATGGAAACGACGAAGACAAAAGTATTGGTGATAGGTTCAGGCCCAGCGGGCTACACGGCAGCCTTATATGCTTCGAGGGCAAATTTGAATCCCGTGGTCTTTGAGGGCCATCAGCCTGGAGGACAGCTGACTCAGACCACGGAAATAGAGAATTTTCCAGGCTATCCCGAGGGAGTCGCAGGGCCGGAGATGATGAAGCAATTCAGGGAGCAGGCCGTCAGATTTGGAGCTGAAATAAAGCCTCGCACAATTGAGAGGGTTGATTTTTCCCAAAAACCATTCATATGCGTGGATGACAAGGGTGACATCGTGGAGGCCGAAACCGTCATAATCTCCACTGGAGCCAGCGCCCGTTATCTCGGTTTGCCGGATGAAGAGAAATATCGTGGAATGGGGGTCAGCGCTTGTGCCACTTGCGACGGCTTTTTCTATAAGGGAAGAAACGTAGCCGTTGTTGGTGGTGGCGACACCGCCTGCGAAGAGGCTCTTTATCTTTCCGGTATTGCCCATAAGGTGTATTTGATTGTCCGCCGCGACGTGCTTCGCGCTTCCAGCGTAATGCAAAAACGTGTCAGGGAAAATCCAAAAATCGAAATCCTGTTCAATTGTAATACCGAGGGCCTCTTTGGGTCAGACCTTCTGGAAGGAGCCCGCATCGTCAGGTTTAAAGGTACTGATAAGGAGGAACGTTTCGATATCGATGTGGAGGGTTTTTTCCTTGCCATCGGCCATACTCCAAACACTTCTATCTTTAAAGATTATATTGATTTGGATTCTGAAGGCTATATCAAGGTGGATGGCAACACTTCAATGACCAACGTGGCCGGAGTGTTTGCCGCAGGCGATTGTGCCGATCCACGTTATCGCCAAGCGGTTGTGGCTGCAGGTTCTGGATGTAAGGCAGCGATGGATGCCGAGAAATTTCTGATGCTTGAGGAATAGAACTAATTAATCCTTAGACTTCCCAAAGAAATAAATAATGCCTTCTGAAGAACAATCTCAAAAATCCCATCAGCTCGACATAAGATATTTGAAGATGGCGAGGATATGGAGCGAGAACTCATATTGTGTGCGCCGTCAGGTAGGAGCCATCCTGGTGAAAGGCCAGATGATTATTTCCGATGGTTTCAACGGCACTCCCTCCGGATTCCCTAATGTGTGTGAAGATGAGGAGGGACGGACCTTACCTTATGTGCTCCATGCCGAGGCCAATGCTATAACTAAAGTGGCTAAAAGCAACAATTCAAGCGACGGAAGCACTTTGTATGTGACCGACAGCCCTTGTATCGAATGTGCAAAGCTGATTATCCAGGCCGGCATCAAGCGAGTGGTCTATTCGAAACTTTATCGGATCACTGACGGCATCGAACTTATGAAGAGTGCCGGGATTGAGACTGAATACCTGCCCCTCTCCGAAGAATAATAAAAGGCTGAAGAAAACAAGTCGGATGAAGAATAAAAGAAATTTAGCCGTCATATTGTTGCCTCTCATCCTTGCTTTTGGGATGGGATGCGGCATTTTTATCGGCCGTTATATCACAACTAGGTCTCTTTCTCCCAAGGAAGAGAAACTAAAGATGGTCTTAGGGTTGATCCAGTCCGACTATGTTGATAAATTGGATATGGATTCCCTCATAGAGACAGCTTTTCCCGATTTGCTCTCTTCGTTGGATCCTCATTCGGCCTATATACCTGCCTCCGACCTCCAGACTGTAAATGACGACCTTTCCGGAAGTTTTAGCGGAGTGGGAGTCTCTTTTCAAATTATCAACGACACTGTCCAGGTTATTGAGGTTATCCCGGGGGGACCGGCTGAAAAAGTTGGTATTTTACCCGGCGACCGAATTATAAGGGCCGACACCACTCAGATGACCGGAAAAGATATAACTTCCCAGGATGTCTTCAAGACTTTGAGAGGCGAAAAGGGCACCACAGTTGTGCTTACTATCAAGCGGTTCGGACAGAAAAAAGAGGTGATTTATGATGTGGTCAGAAATGACATTCCGGTTAATTCAGTAGACGTCAGCTACATGCTCACTGACGACACCGGATATGTGAAGGTAACGAAGTTTTCACGCAACACCTACATGGAGTTTTTCAATGCCCTCAACGATTTAAGGCAGCAAGGTGCCACATCCTTTGTGGTAGACCTTCGCGGGAATTCGGGAGGATTCATGGACCAGGCCATCTATATGGCCAACGAATTCCTTCCTGCCGGCCGTCTGATTGTCTATACTCAGGGGAGAAAAATGGAAAACGAATATATGGCGATGAGCGATGGTCGAGGGAATTTCCAGGATTATCCCGTTGTAGTGCTCACAAACGAGTCGTCGGCCTCTGCATCTGAAATTTTTGCGGGAGCAATCCAGGATAATGACCGAGGGTTAATCATCGGGCGCAGGACATTCGGAAAAGGTCTTGTGCAAAACCAGACCGAATTGCCCGACAGTTCAGCTGTGAGACTGACCGTGGCAAGATATTATACCCCCTCGGGTCGTTCGATACAAAAGGAATACAAGCGTGGCGAAACCGACAAATATGAAATGGACATTGTAGACCGATATTCGCATGGAGAATTCTATAATGCCGACAGTATAAAGCTCGACAAAGAAAAAATCTTCCACACTGTCAACGGACGTGAGGTCTATGGCGGAGGAGGCATTATGCCGGACATTTTCGTGCCCGAAGACACTACAGGTTTCACTTCCTATTATATATCAGTGGCCAATCAGGGACTGATACAAAAATATGCAATATCCGTAGCTGATGGATATCGGGAGGAACTGGGGGCCGACCGCACACTTGCTAATCTTAATAGGATTCTCCCTTCCGACCAGACTTTGCTTGAGAATTTCGTGGCTTTTGCTGTCACAAAAGGAGTGCCCGCCAGATGGTATTACATCAACCGTTCTCGCAATCTCCTGATCTCCCAATTAAGAGCGATGATCGCAAGAGATGTGCTCGGATATCCGGCCTTCATCGAGCTTCTTAATGAAGACGATAATGCTGTCAATAGAGCTGTGGATGAGCTGAGAAACGGAAATTCACCGGTGAATATCGAGGTCTCGCAATCGTCTCAAGAAATAAACGGGTCTGACTCTTAACGGATAACTAAACCTATAATTAGAAACCATGAAAGAAAAATTCTCGGAAAAAAATGAGATAAGATATAGGATGAAAAATCTTCGCGGCATGTTGCTTGAGACCGAAAAGCGGGCAGCCGCAGAGGAAGTTTTCCGGCGTCTTGAGCAGACAGCGGCATTCATGCTTGCCGACAGGATTATGATGTATCATTCTCTTCCCGATGAACTCTATACTCTGGATTTTCTTAAGAAATGGAGTGGACGTAAACGTTTCTATCTTCCACGCGTAAATGGAGTGGATCTTGAAGTATTGCCTTATGAAGAGAGTAGGCTGGAGCTCGGATCTTTCCATATCGAGGAACCAACGGGCACCGATCTCACTGATCCTGCCGATATCGAACTTGTAATAGTTCCGGCTGTGGCTTACGATCGGAAAGGGAAAAGGCTTGGCCGCGGGAAGGGATTTTACGATCGGTTCCTCCCAACGACAAAGGCCACTAAAGTGGGAGTGGGTTATGAGTTTCAATTACTCGAGGAACTTCCCACAGAGCCTCATGACGTTGCAATGGATATGGTCGTCACACAGCATACCACGATCATTATTAAGAAAAGTTCTTAATAAAATCAGGGAATTTAGTCTTAAAGAAGGTTAAAAAAGGAACAAGTATCCGACTCTAAATAGCAATTAATATCAATCAACAAAAACCAGACATAATGAAAAAGTTTCTTATTTCAGCGGGTCTCGCCATGGCTTGTTGTTTCAGCATGTCAGCCCAAGATCCGGCTCAATTTCAGCCCCTTCCATTGAATCCCAAGGTGAAGGCAGGCGTTTTGCCTAACGGCTTGAGCTATTATATCCTTCACAATGAAGAACCCAAAGATAGGGCCAATTTCTATATCGCTCAGAAAGTTGGCTCTACTCTTGAGGCCCCCGACCAGCTCGGACTTGCCCATTTCCTTGAGCATATGGCCTTTAACGGCACAACCAACTATCCGGGAAAAAACATGCTCAATTATCTCCAGAGCAAGGGTATCCGTTTTGGAGCCGACATCAATGCTTACACAAGTTTTGATGAAACCGTCTACAACATCAATAATGTCATTACTACAGATAAGGCACTTATGGACAGCGTCTTACTGGTTCTGCATGATTGGAGTGGAGATATACTCCTTGAAGAGTCGGAAATCGATGCAGAAAGAGGAGTAATCCAGGAGGAATGGCGAAGCAGAAACAACGCCCAATTCCGTATGTATGACGCTATTCTTCCTAAAATCTATCAGGAATATCAATATCAGCAGCTTCCCATTGGCAAAATGGAGGTGGTCATGAATTTCAAGCCCGAGGCCTTGCGCGCTTATTATAAGAAATGGTATCGCCCTGATCAACAAGGTATTGTCATTGTAGGAGACTTTGATGCCGAGGAGATGGAAAAGAAGGTGATCGACCTCTTCTCCACAATCGAAATGCCGGCTAACGCCACTCCCAGGGAGTATCCCGCTGTGAGCGACAATGAAAAACCAATCTTTGTTAGTTTTTCAGACCCGGAGCTCACAAATTTGATGACTATAATTTCCTTCAAGTCAGATAAAGTGCCCTTTGAATACAGAAACACACTCCCTATCTATATTCAGGAACAGATTATAGAGAATCTATTGAGCACCATGATCAACAATCGCCTGACGGAATTTACTCAGGATCCAGCTTGCCGTTATGTCTATGCAGGTGTAAATTTCGGCGATTTCTTGGTGTCTAAGACCAAGGCCTCCTTCGATGTGACGATTGTTGCTAAAAAAGACTCCCGCGAGGCTGTGGAAGATGCTATGTCGATTGTGACCCGTGCATGCAAAGCCGGTTTCAACGAGGCTGAATTTGAAAGGGCTTCTCAAGAGCTCATGGCCAACATCGAAAAGGCCTACAACGAACGCGACAAGACCGACAACGAAGCCCTTGGCCGCGAACTTTGCAGTTTCTTCACTGACAATGTTTCTGCACCCGGCATCGAAACTGAATATCAAATCTGGCAAATGATGCTCCCCCAGCTTCCTGTGGAGGCTATCAATGAATTGGCAAAACAATTGCTCACAGAGGAAAATATTGTAGTCGTGACCTCAGCGCCTAAAGCAGAAGGGTTTGAAATAGTTTCCGAAGAGGCTCTTCTTTCTACTCTCAGCCAGGTGATGAATGCCGAATATGTGGCTCTTGCCGAGGAGAAAATCACAGAACCTCTTATCCCGTCTCTTCCGGCTCCCGGAAAGATAGTAAGCTCTGTAGACGACACAAAATTGCAGGCCCAAGTATTGACCCTTTCAAACGGTGTGAAAGTTGTGGTTAAACCCACCGACTTTTCTGCTGATGAAGTGCTGCTATATGCCTTCAGAAATGGTGGCAAAAGACTTTATGAACCCTCTCAGGCAGCTAATGTCATCATGATGGAAGATATCTATGAATATGCCAAAATGGGAAATTTCGACAATAAGACTCTCAAGAAATATCTCGCAGGCAAAAAGGTAGGCCTCGGTTTCGCTGTAAACACCTATACCGATGTATTGAACGGCACTTCCACCGTTAAAGACCTCCCGACTCTCTTTGAGCTGATCTATACTTCATTCACCAACCTGAATGCCGACCAAGATACCTACAACGCAAACATCGACCGCTATCGTCCGATGCTTGAGAATGCAGAGAAGAATCCACAGACTATTTTCTCACGTCAGGTGACCAAAACCCGTTACAATGATAATCCTCTCATGCAGAGCCCTTCAGTGGCAACTCTCGATGAGGTTGTTTATCCCGACGCTTTTGGTCTTGTGAAGGATGCCCTTGGTAATCCGGCGGACTATACATTCATTTTCGTAGGAAATGTTAACGCGGAAACAATCAATCCGTTGATTGAGCAGTATATTGCTTCATTGCCGACTAAACCCGTGGTGGCTCCAACCTTTAAAACCGCTATCACTTTACCGGAGGGACAGGTGAAAAATGAATTCACCCAACCGATGGAGACTCCCACTACCATGGTGTTTGATGTATATTCTCAAGGTGGAATGCCATATTCTTTGGAAAACGACATTATGGTGGAACTCGTTGGAGACATCCTCGGTAATATTTACGTGGAAACTCTTCGTGAAGAGGAGGGAGGAACTTACTCTCCATCCACAGGATCTATGTATAATCCCAACAATGAAGAATGGAATATCCTCTATATGTTCTCCACCAATGCCGACCAACAGGCTAAACTGATGGAAAGAGCTGACACCGAATTGCTCAACCTTCTTAAGAACGGCACAGACGAAGCTAATTTCAACAAGGCTAAGGAGGCAATGATCAAACAATTTGAAATCAACTCCAGAAAGAACGGCTATTGGACATCAACTCTGGCTCAGCAGCTAAGATTCCCTGATGTGGAATTGGTCAACGGTTATGAGCAGGCTCTTCAGTCGATTTCTCTCGATGGTTTCAACCAATTCATGAAAAATCTCTACAACGGTAACAACCGTATCCAGATTATCATGGAAGGCACCCAGGCTCAGTAATTAAGTTTAGAAATGTCAAGAGACAAAACAGATTGGATTGATGAGGAGGATCTTTTCGACGACGACAAAGACCTTGACGAAGAAGACTTTGACATCGATGAAGATTTCGACGATGAGTTAGAAGATGATGATCTTTTCGACGACGATCAAGAAGATTTCAACGAAGACGAAGACTTAGATGATGAAGAGGATTTCGATGACGAAGAGGATTTCGAAGACGAAGAAGAAGGCCTTTTCGATGATGACCTCTTCGAGGATGAGGAATTCGATGAAGACTTCGAAGAAGACTTCGACGATGAGGATGAATTAGAAGACGATCTCTTCGACGACGATCAGGTTTGATTCTCTATAATTTATGAATACAAGGATGCGACCCTTAGCCGCATCCTTGTTGTTTTATTATTGGAAAAAATTTCAAATTTTCAAACTATTGGCCTCCTTATGTGTTAATAAGATATAACACAAAGAAACTAATAAAAAATTACGACTATGAGACAAAGAATTTCTTATGACAGCGACGATTATTCAGGAACCGCGATTATTTGGTTTATCCTGATTTGCGTTTTATGTTTCTTCTGCTTTTGGCCCGATTGGGGATGGAGCGATTATAACTATTCTTCCAACTACGTCAACAACGGCGGATGGAACTGGGGCGGATGGTGGTGGTTCTGGATTATTATCGGCATCCTTTTCTTCTGGTGGATCTGTACTCTTTTCTACACTCCGATCGATGTATATGCCGATGATGATGAAGTCAGAATCCGTCGCCCGTTGAAATCAAGAAGAATCAAGATGTCTGAAATCGAATCCGCTGAACCTTACGAAGTGAGCCGCAAGGCTAAGGGTAAGACCTTCGGAAGCGCGCCGATCAGATCCTTCGGCCGGTGGGGAAGATATAACGACGAGAAGATTGGCGACTATTTCGCTTACTATGGCAAACCTGACAACACTGTGTTGATCACCCTTAAAGATGGACGCAAGTATGTGGTCGGTGGTTCAAATGCCAAGGAATTATCAGACTATATCAATAGCAAAAAGAAATAATATCCGGAAAAGATACTAAAGGGGAGATAGCCTAAAATTCTCCCTAAAAAAGAAAGGAGCGAAGTAACTTGATGTTATTCGCTCTTTTTTCTTGGCTCTTTATAAAGATTAGCTTTGTCTAACTAATGTTTTCCTCTGTTTTAATGTCTGAAGGGAATGCAGCAAACAACCCTGACTGGAACGGTTTGATTATTCATTTTGCCGGGTTGCCAATGGGGCATACCGGCGATAACACGCATTGCCTCTCTATTGAGTGAGGGGTCCACGCCTCTTAAAAGCTGTATATTGGAAATACTGCCGTCGGGATTGACTATGAAAGCACACGTCACTCGTCCTTCCACTCCCTTTTCGTAAGCTTCTTGTGGATAACGACGTGTTGAATTGATATAATTGATAAGAGAATTGCCACCTCCGGGAAATTCCGGCTTCACGTCTACATAATCGTATTCAAAAACTTCTATATAAGTGCAGGCGGATTGGCCCGGTTCCACATTTTTGACTCTGCAGGTCTGCGCATCTGCGTGGTTGCCTGTTAGTATCAGTCCAAGAGTTAATAGAAATATAGTCTTCTTAGGAAAATTCATAAATCGTTTCTTGCTTTCGCATTGCAAATATATGGTTCTAAACGTGTTTTTGCAAACAAATAATCTCTCTTATTAACTTATTTAAATTAGTTTTGCATTTGTTAAGAATTTAAATGGTGATGAAGCCCCTTAGGTAACATTCAGGTCTCCCCCGAAGATCGTAGGCAATAGATTGGATTTCCTTCCGTTAATAAAAATGAGACATTGCGTTTTCAAAAGATGATATCCATAAAAAAATATCCCGCAGCCTTGTTGCTGCTGATGTTTTCCCTTATTTATAGAGTTGCTCCGGCCATGGCTCAGGGAGGCAACACTGCCTATGATTTTCTCGACATCCCGAGTTCAAGTTACGTCTTTGGGATGGGTGGAGCAAATATTTCAACCCTTCATTCCGACCTTGACTTGGCCGCCCAGAATCCGGCACTTATAGGCCCTGAAAACGACCGCGAACTCAAGCTCGGTTATATGCACTATTACAGTGGCGGCAATTTCGCAAGCGTCAGATATGGAATGGCAGCCGGGGAACGCGGGGCGTGGGCTGCCGGTATTCGGTATTTAAACTATGGCAATTTCAAAGGTTATGAGGCTGATGGAAGCTACACAGGCGATTTCACGGCCCAAGACGTAATCTTCGAAGGCACCTACTCCCATGATTTCACTTATAGGCTTAGAGGCGGCATCAACGTAAAAATGGTCTATAGCGCTTATGAGCAATATTCTGCTTTCGCTATGGCCGCCGACCTTGGACTGAATTATTATGACGACTATCATGAGCTTTCTCTTGGTCTGGTTTTGAAAAATATGGGAGGACAGCTGAAAAGATTCGAAGACCGCTACGACCGAGTGCCCTTCGACGTGCAGCTTGGACTCACAAAGGGTTTCAAAGAAGCTTTTTCGTTCTCTATAACGGCATGGCACCTCACCAAATGGAAACTCCCTTATTATGTGCATGAGGAGGGGGGATTAATTGAACAGACCGACTCCGGTTTCTTCAGAAATTTCTTCCGCCATTTGGTCTTCGGACTAGACTACAGTCCTTCCGACCGCTTCTATATCAACTTAGGCTACAACTACAAATCGGCCAGCGATATGGCTGCCTATCAGCGAAACTTCTTCTCAGGTTTCTCAATCGGAGCAGGCTTTAAAGTGAGGGCATATTCTGCCGGGGTGGCTTTCGCAATGCCTCATAAAGGAGGTGCCACTCTTTTACTCAATCTTGGCCTTGACATCACGGAATTGCTCAACTAAAAGGCTATCAAGAAATCCGGTTATTGCTATTTTACATGCAATTTCTCTGCTGTCACGGCGAAAAATTTGCTCACTTCGCAAAAAAAATATAACTTTGCACCCGTGTTGCGCAATCTCTGGCAAGATAGAGAAGCTTGTTAAATTGCGCACTTTAACCCAACTTTATTTTAACAATGGACTTAATTAAGGTAGTAGAGGAGGCTTTTGCCACTCCCAAAAAGAAATTCGATGATTTCGGTCCGGGCGACACAGTGAATGTGGCCTACCGCATCAAAGAGGGTAACAAAGAAAGAATCCAGCAATATCGCGGTGTCGTGATTCGTATCAGCGGCAACGAAGATAAAAAGAGATTCACCGTGCGCAAGATTTCCGACGGTGTTGGCGTGGAAAGAATTTTCCCCATGGATTCCCCCTTTATCGAATCTGTTACAGTTGTGAAATACGGTAAGGTGCGTCGTGCAAAACTTTATTATCTGCGCAATCTCACCGGTAAAAAGGCTCGTATCAAAGAGCGTCGCGTAAAGAAAACAGAAGAGGCTTAATCCTCACCAACCCCTCTGTTATTGCAATGGAGGACAGAAAAACTAATCTAGCCCCGGGCTCTGTTAATGTCAGCAGTCCGGGGCTATCGTTTTGTTTATTTAACCCATTTTCACTATTTTTGCATACTCAAAGCAGGCCCTCGGCTTGTTATTTATACAAGAGGCTATTTTATAAATCCGACGGGTTTATAATTTAAATTATGTCCTCCTTATGATTCAGAAATTCAAAATATCAATATATTTATGGCAAATAAAGCATTGCTTATAATATTGGATGGCTATGGCATCGGCAACCATGGCAAGGAAGATGCCATCTGGAATACTCCCACGCCTTATATGGATAAACTTGTGGCCGAATATCCCCATTCCCGTCTTCAGGCAAGCGGGGAAAACGTAGGTCTCCCCGACGGGCAGATGGGTAACTCCGAAGTGGGCCATCTCAACATCGGAGCCGGACGTGTGGTATATCAAGATCTTGTGAAAATCAACAGAGCGATAGCCGACGGCACTTTTGCTAAAAATCCGGAAGTCAGATCGGCATTCGAATATGCAAAGCAACATAATGTGCCTATCCATTTCATGGGTCTGGCCTCTGCCGGCGGTGTCCATTCCAGCCTTGATCATCTTTACGCCCTTTGCGACACAGCTAAAGCCTACGACCTTTCCCGCGTGTATCTCCATTGCTTCATGGATGGTCGCGACACGGACCCGAAAAGTGGTGCGGGCTTTTTGCGTGATATCAAAGACCATTGCGACAAAAGCGCCGGAGTCATAGCTTCCGTGATCGGGCGATATTATGCCATGGATCGTGACAAACGGTGGGAACGCCTTAAAGAGGCTTATAACCTTCTTGTTTATGGCGAAGGAAAACATTCCGACGACGTTATTGCCACTGTGGAGGAATTTTATCAGGAGGGTATCACGGATGAATTCATGAAGGCAATCGTCAACGACAAGGTCGACGGAAGAATAGGTGCCGGACATGTCGTTATTTTCTTCAATTATCGCAACGACAGGGCGAAGGAGCTAACCACAGTGCTGACTCAACACACGGAAGATGGAATGAACCCCATCCCCGACCTGCAATACTATTGCATGACCCCTTACGACGACTCATTCAAGGGTGTCCATATCCTCTTTGCAAAGAGCGACGTGCCCAACACTCTTTCAGAATATCTCTCCAACAACAACAAGAAACAGCTCCACATAGCCGAGACGGAGAAATATGCTCATGTGACTTTCTTCTTCAATGGAGGACGTGAGAAACCATTTGAAGGTGAAGACCGCATTCTGGTGCCTTCCCCGAAGGTAGCCACTTATGACCTTCAGCCTGAGATGAGCGCACCGGAGGTGACCGAAAAACTTGTCGACGCCATCGATTCCGAAAAATATGACTTCATAGTGGTCAACTTCGCCAACGGAGATATGGTGGGCCATACCGGAGTCTACGAAGCTGTGCAAAAGGCCGTGTCTGCGCTCGACACTTGTGTCGGGAAAGTTGTGGAGGCTGCCAAAACCCATGGCTATCAATCCATCATTATTGCCGACCATGGCAACGCGGACTATGTAGTCAATGAAGATGGAACTCCCAACACCGCCCATTCCCTTAATCCTGTGCCGTTCATCTATATCGGCAATAAGAATGCCAAGGTAGAGGATGGAAAATTGGCTGATGTGGCTCCCTCTATCCTACATATTCTCCAGCTTCCCCAGCCGGCCGATATGGATGGTCATAATCTTATCGAGGATTGATTGGAGTGCAATAATCCAAGACCGGGTTTAAACCTAATCTCAGATTAAAAAGGTTTAAATTCCCCATAGACCTAATAGCCTCTAGAACTCTAATAATGAGATATAAATTTATTCTTAAGCCACTGCTCCCGCTGTTGGGAGCAGTGGCATTTTGTGGATTTGCAAATGCTGAAAAATTGGTGATTCTCCACACCAACGACACTCATTCCACGATTGACCCTCTGACGGATTCCACCGGAGGAGTATTGCAGCGCAAGGTTATAATAGATTCCGTCAGAAATGCAGAGAAAAACGTTATTCTGGTTGACGCCGGCGATGTTGTTCAGGGGTCGCTTTTTTTCAAATATTTCAAAGGCGATGTGGAATATCCGCTGATGGATATGATGGGTTATGACATGAGAATCCTCGGCAACCATGAATTTGACAACGGAATGGAGCAGCTTGCCGGATATTATAGTCAAATGAAGGGCACGCCACTTTCGGCCAACTATGATTTCACCGGCACAGAACTCGAGGGAATCTTTCAGCCTTATGAGATCCGTGAGGTGGATGGCAAGAAAATCGGTTTCATAGGCATCAATCTCGACCCTGCTAGCATTATTTCCCAAAAGAATTTCAAAGGGAAATTCAACGATGTTATTCCTGTAGCCAACGAAATAGCGGCAAAATTGAAGAATGAAGAGAGTTGCGACCTTGTAGCAGTCATCTCTCATATCGGCTACACAGTTGGCAACGATAAAACCTCCGATATTGATTTGGCCCAGGCATCCACCGACATCGACCTTATTATCGGCGGACATTCACACACCCTTATAGATCCCTCTACACCGGAAGAAACCCCATCTCTTATTGAGAATAAGAATGGAAAAATGGTCAGGATTGTCCAGACCGGCAAGAATGGACGCTTTTTAGGTAAACTGACAGTCGACCTCGATAAGCTGCCTATCTCTGATGGAAAAGAAATCTCTTACGAACTTATCCCGGTGACCGACCGGTTTCCTTCCGAGGTCTTCGATTCAGAAATGGTGGAATTTATCAAACCTTATCGTGAAAAGGTTGATTCCGTCTACAACCATGTCATAGCCTTCTCAGAGTACAATCTCGAGAAAGAGAAAACAGGAGGTCTGGCCAATCTAACTGCCGACATAGGTTTCCAACTTGGCAGGGAGGTAGCCGATTCATTGAGACTTTTGGGAATAGAGATCCCGCCGGTAGATATGGCTATAATGAATGTAGGTGGTATCCGCCATGAAATGCCCGCAGGACCTATCTCTGAGGGCCAGATCCTTTCCACCTATCCTTTCTCCAACCATCTTGTTTTGATATCCCTCTCGGGATCTGATATCATCGAAGCTTTGAGAATCTCGGCAGCCAAAGGGGGAGAGGCCGTCAGCCATAATGTCAGGGTAGTGACAAATCCGGAGGGCCGGCTCCTAAGAGTCATAATCGATGGTAGAGAAATGGAACCTGATAAGGAATATTTGGTGGCCACAATAGATTATATTGCCGAGGGAAACGACGACCTGGTGAGCATGGCCCACAACCTCCGCTTATGGGAAGACGATGAAGAAGTCTCAATCCCTATTTTGCGATGGATTAAACGCCAGCAGGAACTTGGATTGAAAGTGGCCCCGGATCTTGGCAGCCGTTTCGTAGTAGACGTAAATTGCCAATAACATTTTTCATATTTATGAATAGAGGAAACGCCTTAAAACCCGAGGGAAGGGTCTTTTATTTCTTAAAGACCCTTTGCTTGTTATTATTGGGATTGCCTCTATTTCTATATTCTTCCTGTGGGAAGCCGGGTGAGAATGACCGACGAGAAAATGTGGACACAACAAAATTGTCAGAAACCGGTCCGGCCCCTCTCTATGACACCACGGCAGGTGCGATTGCTTATGCCGACTCTGTCTTGACCCTCATGACTCTCGAAGAGAGGGTAGGACAGTGTCTTATGCCATCTATTTTCGCAGCCGATGACACGGCCTCGTTAAGGAAATTGCGCCACTTTATAGAAGACTTTCATATCG
This sequence comes from Muribaculaceae bacterium, assembly GCA_022509125.1. GTDB lineage: Bacteria > Bacteroidota > Bacteroidia > Bacteroidales > Muribaculaceae > Lepagella. The sequence goes on from JAFLTU010000001.1 coordinate 21,112, forward strand.
GGGGTGTAGTCTTGTTGCGTGGAAATAAGAAGGCCGTAAAAAATATCGTGGACTTGGCATCGGTCCAGGTGCCACCTCTTTTCATAGCAATAGATGCCGAATGGGGATTGGGAATGCGGCTCGACGACGGAGGTCTTTATCCCAAAAATGCATTTTTTGGTTCCGAGGCCGATGAATCGCTAATGTACGACTATGGCCGAGAGGTGGCAGGAGAGAGCCGGGAGATAGGTGTAAATATGATTTTGGGACCCGTTGTAGATATCACTAGTAGCCGATATGGAATAATCGGAGAACGTTCCTTCGGTTCCGACCCCGTTCTTGTGGCGAATTTAGGAGTAGCCTATGCAAAGGGTCTGGAGTCGGGCGGGGTGGTCAGTGTCGCGAAGCATTTCCCGGGCCATGGAAGTGCAGTGGCCGATTCTCATCGCAGTGTCGCTGCCATCAGGCGAGACATCTCCGGACTCGATTCCATAGACTTGCGGCCTTTCCGGGAATATATCAACGCCGGACTTTCGGGAGTGATGGCCGGCCACATTAGCTCGAAGGCTCTGGATCCCGACGGCAATCCCGCTTCGGTTTCCATGGATATGCTGACATCGTTGCTCCGTGAGGAACTCGGTTTCAAGGGATTGATCCTGACAGACGCCTTCGATATGGGTGGCGCCAGAGGTTTCTCTGCTGTCGATGCCCTAAAGGCCGGAGCCGATCTTATCCTTTGTCCCGACGACATTGCAAAAGAATACCGGTTGCTCCTTGAATCGGTGACTTCCGGAGCATTGCCGCTTTCGCTTCTCAACGACCGTTGCAGGCGCATCCTTTTCTTCAAGTCTCTCTTCCTCAAATAAGGTATTTTCGTTCCTTTTTCTGTCATTCTTGCAATAAGGTCAACGGCAGGGAATTTAAGACACTTGAATAACTGAAAATTATTTTTTAAATTTGCAGATATAACGAACAGTAAAAACCCCTGAAGCGATATGATGAACGCTCAAGACATTAAGAACGGCACGTGCATACGTCTCGACGGCCGTCTCTATTTCTGCGTGGAGTTTCTCCATGTAAAACCCGGCAAAGGCAATACTTTCATGCGCACAAAACTCAAGGATGTGGTCGACGGTCGCGTAATCGAACGCCGTTTCAACATAGGCGAGAAATTGGAAGACGTAAGAGTGGAACGCCGTCCCTATCAATACCTCTATGCAGATGGAGGCGACGACATTTTTATGAACAACGAAACCTTCGAGCAAGTGCCTATCAATAAAGAACTTGTCACAGGAGCAGAATTCATGAAGGAAGGTGACACCGTGGAAGTGGTGAGCGATGCCTCCACCGACACCGTCCTCTTTGCTGAAATGCCTGTGAAGACCACCCTTAAAGTGACATACACTGAACCGGGTCTTAAGGGCGACACTGCCACCAACACCCTCAAGCCGGCCACTGTGGAGACCGGAGCCACCGTGCGTGTGCCCCTCTTCATCAATGAAGGCGAACTTATCGAGGTAGACACCCGCACCGGCGATTACACCGGTCGCGTTAAGGCCTGATAATCCCCGGTCGCTATGGACCATCCTCCAGCCTTTTCTTTTATCGTGCCGGTCTATAATCGGCCGGCGGAGGTGGAGGAGCTCCTTGAAAGCCTTGCTTCACAGACTGACAAAGACTTTGAAGTCGTCATAGTTGAAGATGGTTCTTCGGTGCCTTGCCAAGAAATCTGTGGCAAGTTTAGCGATTCAATCAAAATCAAATATTTTCATAAAGATAACGAAGGGCGCAGCATAGCCCGGAATTATGGCATAGACAGAGCCGACGCAGATTTTCTGATCTTCGTCGACTCTGACTGTATTTTGCCCCCCGATTATATATCCCGGCTTAAAGAGGGCCTCAAAAGTCAGCCTGTGGATTGTTATGGGGGGCCCGACGCTGCCCACGACTCATTTTCCGATGTCCAGAAGGCAATAAATTTCTCAATGACTTCTTTCCTCACCACCGGGGGAATCCGGGGAGGAAAGAAGAGTCTTGAGAAATTCACTCCGCGTACATTCAATATGGGTTTTTCCAGAGATGTCTACGATCGTGTAGGGGGTTTCCGCGAAATGTTCAGCGAAGATATCGACATGAGCACCCGTATAAAAAATGAAGGATTTAAGATTTGTCTGTTCCCCGATGTGAAGGTCTTCCATAAACGCCGCGTAGACTTTAAGAAATTCTGGCGCCAGGTCCATGTCTTCGGTATGTCGCGAATCACTCTGCAGCTCCTCTATCCCGGTTCCATGAAACTTGTGCATTGGTTGCCTGCACTCTTTGTGATCTTCGGTCTCGGGTTTGCCATTGCATCTTTTTTCAACCATTGGTTTGTCATTCCCCTGCTTGTTTATTTCGTGGCTCTCTTCATTGCTGCGCTTTATGAGACGAAAAGTCCTCGTATTGCCTTTCTCTCTATCCCTGCATCAATCATTCAGCTCGGAGGATACGGCACAGGTTTTATTCGTGCCTATGTCTGGAAAATTCTTCTCCGCAATGGCCGCGACATCGATGACGAAGTGCGCCGCCGCAAAGGCAAATGACCCCCCTCAATTCCCTCTTCACTATTAACTATTCCCTCTTCTCTATCCACTATCCTCTATTAACTATTAACTATCAACTATCAACTATCCTCCCATGTCCTCTGAAGAAAAACTCTATCCCGCCCCTCCGAAGATAATACGCACAGTCAAGGAAATGGACGAAGACCAACAGCCACGCGAGAAGGCAGAGAAGTTTGGAGTGGGGGTCCTGTCCGTTCCTGAGCTCTGGGCTATACTGTTGCGCACCGGCACTCCGGGCTATCCCATAACGGAGCTTTGCCGCGATTTGATGAGAAACAACGACGGATCCCTCCATAAACTTGAGCGGCGCACAAAGCAGGAACTATGCGAAATGAGGGGCATTGGCTCAATGAAGGCCATACAGATTCTAGCAGCGATCGAGTTGATTAAAAGATATTGTTTCGAAGACATTCCTGATGACGATCCCATCAGAAGTTCAGCCCAAATTTACGAACGGCTGCGCCATAAGATAGGAAATCTCGACCACGAGGAGATTTGGTTGCTCGTGCTCAACCGTCAGAACAAGGTAGTCAAGGAATTCCGGCTCACTTCAGGAACAGGAAACTCCACCGTCTTCGATGTCAAGACGGCAATAAAACTTGCATTACTTGAAAATGCCGAAGGCCTGATACTTTCTCACAATCACCCCTCCGGCACCCTCAAGCCAAGTCCCCAGGACGACCGTATCACTCAAGATCTCCGGGAAGCCTGCAAATTCATGGGAATTCGCTTTCTCGACCATGTCATCGTCACAGCCCATGGCTACTATAGCTATAACGACAGCTCCCGCCTTTGAATCCTCTTCAAAAAAATCATGATATAGCGGCCTGAGCATCCCAGCTCCAATAAAAATAAGGGCGGAAACATTAAAGAAAAAATAAAGAGACCGGTTTAAACGTTTATTTCGTAATGGTTCTTTTTTATTATCTTTGTAATTTAAAAATTAAAAATTCCATAACCTAAAGATATGACAGATTCTACAAAATCCATAACGAGCCCGGGCTCGTTGCTGCGCGACAAGGCCTGGGCGAGATGGACAGCATTGGTCCTTCTGGCAGGGGCAATGTTTTTCGCTTATATTTTCGTTGACGTCCTTTCCCCGCTCCAGGAGTATCTCCAGAGCACCAAAGGATGGGATCCTGACGCCTACGGCCGGTTCGCCGGTTCGGAGACTTTCCTTAATGTCTTCGTCTTCTTCTTGATCTTTGCCGGTATTATCCTCGACAAGATGGGGGTAAGATTCACCGCCATACTTTCCGGGGCCGTGATGTTTGCCGGTGGATTTATTAATTATTACGCACTGACGGATGCTTTCCAAAACAGTGGTCTGCAAAATTTCATGGACCATTTCGTCAATCTCCCCAATACATGGTGGAACATCACTCCCTTCTACGACGGAATGCCCGCTTCAGCCAAACTCTCCGCTATCGGATTCATGATCTTCGGTTGTGGATGTGAAATGGCCGGTATCACGGTTTCACGAGGCATCGTCAAATGGTTCCAGGGTAAGGAAATGGCCCTCGCGATGGGCACCGAGATGGCTCTTGCCCGCGTCGGTGTTGCAGTTGTGTTCCTAGGTTCTCCGGTAGTTGCCCTGTTCGGCGGTCACATCAACGTGTCCCGTTCGGTGGCATTCTCGGTGCTTCTCCTCTTGATCGGCCTTATCTCCTTCATCGTCTATGCTTTCATGGACAAGAAACTTGAAAACGAGATGGGCACCAACGCAGAAGAGAAAGACGACCCCTTCAAGGTGTCCGACCTCAAATATATCTTTTCCTCGAAGGTGTTTTGGATAGTTTCTCTCCTTTGCGTGCTTTACTATTCAGCCATCTTCCCCTTCCAGAAATATGCCATCAATATGTTGCAGTGTAACCTGCAGCTCACGGCCGAAGAGGCCTCCCAGGTCTTCTTCGTCTTCCCCCTCGGGGCTGCGGCCGTCACTCCTTTCCTTGGCAATTTCCTCGACCGCAAGGGTAAAGGGGCCACCATGCTTATCTTCGGGGCTCTCCTGATGATAGTGTGCCATCTGACCTTCGCTCTGCTCCTCCCTGCCACAGAGTCACGCATCCTGGCCTATGGAGCTATTATCCTCCTGGGTCTCAGCTTCTCGCTCGTGCCTGCCTCTCTATGGCCTTCCGTCCCAAAACTCGTAGACAATAAGCTGCTTGGATCGGCCTACGCCGTGATTTTCTGGATTCAGAATATCGGCCTCTATGCCTTCCCGATGGTGATAGGTGCAGTCTTGACAGCAACAAACCCGGGAGTCGACAACCCTCTGGAATATAACTACACAGTGCCGATGCTCGTCTTCGCAGGTCTTGGAGGACTCGCCTTGATTCTGGGTATTACCCTTAAGGCTCTCGACGCCAAGCATCACTATGGTCTCGAATTGCCCAACATCCAAAGCCAGGAAACGGCTGAAGAGGAACTCGGAGCCGAAGTCATCGCTGTGGAAGAATAAGAGTGGATTTTACGGGAGGGACTTTTCCAAAAAGTCCCTCTTCCCCTCTCTAAAAATAAGGTTTCAGGATGAAGAATCCTCTTCAGTCTACATTGGTCGCTTGGATCGCAATGGCTATCGTGGTCATTGTGATCGTGACTACCTTCCAATATAGGCAAGCGTGGTGGAGCTTCATCGACCTCTTCTTCGCCTTCATGATGGTCTTCTGCCAATTGGCCGGATTATATATAGGCCGTTTTAATCCTTATGCCGGTAAGACCCTCAGGTCGATAGGCGCCATCTGCTTTTTCCTTATGATTCTCGCATTCATTGCAGAATATGTGGTCTATCAGATCCAATAAAAGATAAACCATAACACTAATATTCAATTAAATCCCCTCTCAAATTTATGAAAAAATTCTCCTTAGGTCTTTTAACCATGGCTCTCCTGACGGCTTCAGGCCTCCGGGCTGCCCCTTTGTCGCCCGAAGCTGCTCTCGACCGTGTCGAGGGTCCTTTGACCCGCGGGTCTGTCAATCCGAAACTCGTTAAGACGCTCCATACTCCCACAGGCACCCCGGCTCTCTATCTCTTCAATAAGGGAGAGGCCGACGGTTTCATGGTCGTAACAGCCGACGATGCATTTACCCCCCTCCTGGGCTATGCCGATGCCGGCTCTCTCGATCCGGAAAACATAGCCCCGGGACTCGCCTACTGGCTTGATGAATACACTCGTCAGATAGACTTCGCTCTCGATAGGGGAGTGGCTCCAATTTCCACAAGAGCCGGAATCACCTTGCCCGACTGGCAACCTATTTCACCATTGCTCAAAACTCTCTGGAACCAGGATGAACCTTACAACAATCTTTGTCCCGAAGATCCCTATTATAACTACAAGAGAAGTTATACGGGTTGTCTTGCCACTTCAATGGCCCAGGTGATGAACTATTTCCAATATCCTCTCCGGGGTCAGGGTTCAAATTCCTATTTAGCTTATGAAATCGACCGGCGAATGTCTATGGTCTTTTCAGAAGTGGAATTCGATTGGGAAAACATGCTCCCCTCTTATTCCGGGGATTACACTGAGGAACAGGCTAAGGCAGTGGCTACTCTGATGCTCGCTTGCGGCATTTCCGTGAATATGAACTATACGGCTGCTGTCTCAGGAGCCATCAACAATGCCGTGGCCCCCGCATTGGTGACCTATTTCAAATATGACAAGGGGATAGAATACTACACCCGCGATTACTATACCTACACCGAATGGGCCGAAATGCTCTATAACAACCTTAAGAACGTTGGTCCCGTGATTTACAACGGCAACGGTTCCGGTGGTGGCCACTCATTCGTTTTCGACGGATATGACGGCCAAGGCTATTTCCATATCAACTGGGGCTGGGGAGGTCTCAGCAATGGTTATTATCTCGTGGATGCCCTCCAGCCCGGAGGCATCGGTATCGGTGGAGGTATGGGTGCCTATAATTTCAACCAGGGTGGCATTTTCAACGTAAAACCAGCAGGCGACGTGGAGGCGGAAGAACAGCACGAGATGGTTATGTTTGGTAGCCTCACAGGTATTGTTAACGACGATTCCCTTATTCTTAACCTTATCGATGCGATTGTGCCCGGATGGGGTATCCTATCAACTAAGAATATGAATGTGCAACTCGGAGTGGGTTACCTTCCGGCTGACCAACCCGATGCAACTCCACAATATATCGCCGACAGAAACAACGATTTCACCAATGTCTCACCCTCCACCTACATTGGCAATAAGAGTGTGAGCATCAACCTCCCGTCAATGAATCTTCAGGAAGGGGTGAAATATAAAGTATTCTCGGCCTATCGTCAGAAAAACTCAGATTGGTTGGAAGTGATGGCAGAAAACGGTATGTATAATTATTTCTACCTGACAAAAGAGGGGGGCTCCTACATTGTGGATAATATTCCCCCTATGGCATTCGAGGCCGACAAGATTGAGTTGCTCACCGACCTCTATGAGGGAAGTGCGGTAAAGGTACAAGTCACTCTATCCAATCCCAATCCCATAGAGTTATCAAAAAGTGTAGCCCTCGCTTTGGTAGGAAACAGCGGACGTCTGCAATTCCTCGGTGAAAACGTGCTCTTCACCCTTGCCCCCGAAGAGACACGGGTAGTGGAATGGGCCACTCCTCTGTGGAAACTATCTTATGTGGGGTCACTAACTTCTCCCACAGAGTATTATCCGGGTCTCTATAACGAAAAATCAGACGAGGTGTTCTACACATCTCCCTCCAAAGTCGTAATGAACCCGGCTTCCGAAGACCTAGACTTGGCAATTGACATCACAATACCCGGTGTATCACAAGACGCTGAAGGTTCTTATATTGTGGAGGATGCTTCCAATTTCAATGTCATGACCCAGGTGACGGTAAATTCCGGTTATCTGGCCGATATGCTCTATCTGAGTATCTACCAGCCGGTAGAGGGAAGCGACAGAGCCACCGGCCTTCAGGCTTATCCTCTCGGCGAATTCACAGTGCTTAACAACGGAGAGTCTTTATCGTGGAACACTACTGTAGACTTTTCGGCTGCTGAGCTCGACGGCTTCTATTATCTGGGAGTCACCGACAGCAATATGCGCAGCCTTGCCGAACAATTGACAGTCAGCTTCGTAGTCAAGGGAGTGGGGGGTGTAGAGACAATCAAAGCCGATCCTTCCGACGGAGTCTACTACAACCTTCAGGGTATTCCTGTTTCTAACCCCCGGAAGGGTGTGATCTACATCCACAATGGCAAGAAAATCATGCTGAGGTAAAAGTGCCGAGTGCCAAGTGCCGAGAGCCTAACATAATGAAGGATCCATCTGCAAAGATGGGTCCTTAATTATGTTAAAAAATCATCTAAAGGGAGTGCCGAGTGCTGAGTGCCAAGTGCCGAGTGCCGAGTGCCGAATGCCAGAGCCGCGTGCCGAGTTATGAGCATAGAGCATGGTGCATAGTGCACAGTTTTTTGAATAGTGCCAAGTGCTGAGTGCCAAGTGCCAAGTGCCCATTACATACTATACTTTTTAATTATTTGAAAAATCAACCCCTCCTATTGAGGAGGAAGAGGGGGGAGCGTCCGCAGCTTCGCAAGCGGTTAAAATAGTCACGGTTCCACCGTGACAAGGCCCCTCCGGGGCAGGCCATTAACAATCAATCAAATTGAAAAGGATAAGTTAGATGAGTAAGAACTATTGAAAAACGATAAACGAGTTTCGACAAACGATAAACGAACCTGCACCGTGCTCTGTGCACTCATTAGAAACCATTCCAAACTATGTACTGTGCACCGTGCTCTGTGCACTCATTAGAAACCATTTCAAACTATGTACTGTGCACCGTGCACTATGCACTCTTTAATAACACAAAAAATAGGAGAGACTCCGGAAAGTCTCTCCTCTTTTCATCTACTTGGTGTGCTCACCTCACCATTATCTTTTTGCTCTTATTCCCTTCGACTTTGATCACAATCTCGCCGGCTTTGGGATTCTTAACCTCGCGTCCCTGCAGATTGTAATATTTCGCCGGGCCCTTGTAATCATCCACGATTCCCGTGATAGCATTATAGCCTTCAGGGAGAATGATCCTGGTGGTCATATTCGCACGTGCTCCGTCGGCTTTATACCATTGCAACCCACCGTAATATTGATCCTGAGTTCCGTAGTTGGCATCATACACCTCTACGTCATAGGAATTGATGCCCTCGTTCAATTCGATTACCCCTTCATCAGTCAAAATCGTACGCGGTACTCCCGGGAAGTATTCAAAAGTACTTACCGGCGGCAACGACCACCGTAAAAAATAAAACATTGCCTGGTTATAAGTGAAGAACCGAGATATCCCAAGATCACTATTAGCGAAGCCTGCCTCATATCCCGCCGGATTAATGATTACACAATTCGGATCAGTTATGTCAAACATGATGCAACCTTCACGCGTGGCCTCGTTGTAAGGAGCTGCAGGTCCCACCTTATAGGGATCCACAAGTCTATACATATTGGGATCATGGATATATTGCTGGAGCTTTACTTCATACTGGTTCTCCGGAAGCATTTGGTCGATTCCCAGGGCCGGGAGAACCCATCCGTCTACCAATGTGGCCATACCCTTGTCAACCCATATAGCGCTTTCATCGCGGTCTGGAAAGTCATCTTTAAATGCATCTTCAATATCGAGCACGTTGATGGTGGTAAAATACTCATTTGATAGGTCGTAGACAGCCCATTCCACGCTAAGCGGTTCGTCAAACTGTATCCATCCTCCATCTTCGTAGCGGAACGTAGCCTTCACAGATTGGTATTCCGGTCTGTCTAGATCATCGTTATATACAAAGGGTTCCTGATAGATATAAAACTCATATAATGTGTAGACAGTCTTTGTCACGATTCGACGTGAGAAGGTAAGCTGACGGGTTTCTTCGTCATAGTCCGCCAGAAGGGGCTCTTCATAATTCGTGATATTATCGAAATGCACTACACCATCTATCAATTTAGCTTCGAAAAAATCGTAGTATTCGCCCACAGATTCTTGCTCCCTGTAAAAGTCTCCCATCACGAAAACCCACTTTCCATCTATCGAGGGGTTCTCCTCATCTGCCCGGGTTCCGATCTTGCGGGCTCCCATTATTCTTTTGTTCTCTTCGGAGCGAGCCTTAACGCCCTTGGAAATCTTTATCTCATTCCTATTGAATACCGGAGTGCGGAATTCGGAACGGTTAGTGAAGTCATACAAGCCCTGTTCAACGCCATCAGGGTTAGGTGCGGGCTGACTTGATGCGATACTCGGAAGGCCGGCGAATGCCAAGGCTCCCATTGCGATAGTTAGAAATCTTTTCATGTCGTTATTAGGTTTAATAATTTATTCTATAATTAAAAATGGTCCTCGTTATTTCTATATTGCGAGGACTTTTGGAAAAAGTCCTTCACTTTTGCACTCAACCCCTGCTAACCTATTTCAGATTGCTGGAAATTTTATGCCAATATAATAACAAAAATCAAAACCCACAACTCCTATATATATTAGGCTTGGGAATTTTAGATTATTATTTATAAATTAACAGAATTTCCCATAAATCCATCCTATATGCAGTTGCAGTCAAAACAACATAGTTCTTCCCTCAAAAATTAACTTTTAACTTTTGAAACCTCTATCCCTACTTCAGTGAAATAGTAAAATTCAGTGAAATAGTAAAATCCCCGAAAGTTCCTTTCCGAGGACCTTCGGGGATTTATTAAATTAAGAAGCTATATTATTCGCTAACGCTTAGCGTGCGATATGCTTTGATGATTTACCGTTTACAACTTTGATGTAAATACCATTTTCGGGACGGTTGATCTTTCTACCGCTCAGATCAAAGTATATTGCATTGCCATTTTCGCTGTTCAAATCATTGATTCCGGTTGAGTTAGTATCAATAGATAAATCAATCCAGTTGGAATCAGCAATTTCTTCTCCGTCAGCGTCTATCGCCTGCACATGGAAGCTTACGGTGTATTGTCCTTGCGGCATTTCAAGAAGAGTTGCGGTTGTTACGCCATTTTCATTAACCTCACATTCTGCTTCGGTTGTTTGAAGCTGGTATTGGAATGTGGCGAGGAACTCAGCAACGTCTTCGAGTTCAATGTTTTTGATCTCGGTGTTGAAGCTAACGAGAATGTTGATAGCTTCTCCTTCAGGTTCTACACTATAGTTTGCATTGGATATTATCAAAGCCGGAGCAGTAGGATCAGCTATTTCTACAAGAGCGTCACGATAGTTTGATCTTGTGATTTCTTCTCCATCAGCATCGTAAGCAATGAATGCAAATGCATAGTCGTATTGTCCGGGAGCATCTACTGTGATGCTGGCTGTGAAATATCTGTCAGCATAGGTTGCATTTACATACTGAGCATTTGTTTCATAGTCGGGATCGTCATCTTCATTACCCGGGTGAGCATCCTTATAAGGCACGTATGTCATCTTGTATGTCGCGTCAGCAGGAATGCCCGACAATTCAAGTGCATATACCTTATAAGTGATAGTGAAGCCGTCTACAGATGTGTTAACCTGAGTAATTTCAATGGTTTCAGTCAAATTAACGGCCAGAGCTGTAGCCTTACTGGAAACAATAACTTGTCCGTCTTCATCGTATGCGGTTAAGGTAATCTTGTAACTATAGTAAGAACGCTCAATCACCGGTATTTTGACTATTGCTATATCTCCTTCTACAGAAACTGTGCATCCTTTTACTTCCTGGAAAGTTTCCTCATCTGAATCCGGGTTGTCAACATTGGGATATGCCTGCTCTACATATACTCCCCAACTTGCAACCTTAGAAAGGTCTAGGTTTTGGTAAGCCATTGTGAATTGAGCTGTAATGGTTTCAGGAGTAGATGTATATTGAGGTTTTTGGAGGAGAAGAACGGGGTCAAGACCACTTATCTGGGTTGCCGAAATAAGATTGTAAGCATAGGTTTCACCGTTAGGAAGCTGTTCGCTGCCGTTAGTTAATAATTGAATTCCGGTATTTTCGGTAAATGTAATAGTTCCGGCTTCCTCGTTATAAATAGCAGTAAATCCGGCATCATTCAAGCTGCTTGTTGATGTAACATTACCATTGGTGAAGGCTTTTTGCGTAACAGAGTTGTTCAGGCTTTGGCTTGAGAAAGTAAGAGTCTTTCCATCAGTTCCTAACGTAGCTCTGAAATATGGACCGTCGTTAAATTCATTCTGTTCTTCGAAGGTGATTGTGTTACCGTTAGCGGTCACTTTATAATTAGCTTGCTCTGTTGTGCTGCTTCCAATGGCTTGTTTTGTGAATGACCAAGTCCCTTCAATAGCCTGTCCGGTGATTGCCGGTGGAGTGTAGGGCAGAATGGAGATATTAGTATACTCTCCTAAAGTTCCGGTTTTTCCTGCTGTTGTGGCTGTGATGAAGTTAAAATCAGGTAAACTGATTGTGCCGTCTTCATTAAAAGTGATTATGAAATTACTGTTTACTCCACTTTTAAAACCACTCCATTCGCCAACTTCAAAACCATAATAACCTGTTATGGAATTGCCGGTAAAATTGTTAATCTTAAGTTGGCCTGTACTCTGATCGTAATTTGTGGATAGTTGTGTTATTCCCCCGGAAACGGAAGGTTGGAGATTAAATTCGTCTTGTACGTAATACCCTCCCATGAAACTATATATGTTGGCACTTCCGCCTTGAACAGCAATTTGGAAAACAAAATTACCGTCAGAGTTGGCATAGGAGTTAGTCTGATAGTTTGTAAGGTCGGATGTGAATTGGTAGAATCCATCCAGCTCCTCGATAGCAGGTCCCGCGGCTACGGCTGAGCCGGTAAAAGCAACAGCCATGGCGACAGCCAAACCTGGGTTAAAAACTTTGGAAAATTTTCTCATAAGATTTTTGTTTTATCCCATCTTCCAAATTTCGATCCTTTTTATTTTATATGTATACTCGTTCTCTTTGAGTAACGGTCTTGTGAGGTTCTAACTGGAATTAAGGATTGGTTAGTAATTGGATTGTTTTGACAAAATAATACAATATTTTACGGATTTACAATAAATTACATTGTTATTTAATTATTTTTAACAAATATTAGTTTTTGCAATTCTTCATTTTAAGATATTGATTTTATTTCTATTTCATGCTAAGCATTGAAGTTAACATAGGTTCCCTTATGCGCTATTTGGAGAGATTGACCCTATTTAATACTAACTGACATGCTTTTTGAATGCTATGATGTGTGCATACATTTGTTACAAGACCATGTTTATAATGTCGATACCTTTTTACAGCAAGGGTAATTTCCATTTATAAATGATGAATTATTCAAGGTGTAATAATAACCATTAATTTATCGTTTTATTAGGAAATATCAAAATAAATAAATATATTTGCGAAATCAATCATAATTTTTTCATACATTTTGAATATGAGCATTTCTAAGAAAGCACTGTTAGCAGTGACCCTGGCCGGACTCTCGGCCTCCGCATTTGCAGACTCTGCACTCGCACCCTATTCCCTAATCCCTAACCATCGGTTTGACAAACCCATGTTCTCGGCCATGACCCTTCCGCGTCAGGCCGATTCAAGAAATTTCGATATCTTCGCAGAAAACCAATCAGTGAAGAGCGATGCCCTCACAAGAGCTGAATCCGATCCGGGCAACTCCTTCAACGGTGTGCCTGAATATTCCGAGATCACTACTCCCGTCGGACGATTCTTCGTTACAATGGATTACGAAATTGAGGAAAACTACGTCAATGAATACTACACGGAAAAGATTATCACAGGCTTTAACCTTACTTTCTACGACGGTCAGTTCAAAGAGGTTGGTTCAATTAAAGATAAAATCGAATTCGACTCTGCAAAGGGAGAAACCGCAACGGCACATTGCATCGTAGATAACTATGCATCCCAGCATTTCTTCAACGACGACGACAACATCGAGGTGATGGTTTATCTTGGTATCAAAACCGGACCCAATTTCGATTATCATCCCAATTTCTATGAGAAGGTTTATAGCCTCGGTGGCGAAAAAAACGAAGAGGGCTACGACAAATGCATCTACACTATGGAAGGACGCCTTGTCGATACCATTTCCAATGGCACAGAGGAAGGCACTTACCTAACCTTCGTTAATGATATTTATTACTCTGCAAAAGATTATCCCGATCCTGTTGCACGTGCCAAAGCCACTACCACCAAGGTGTCTATATATGGTTATGGCGCTACCGGAACTCCGGAGCTCGTTATGGAGAAAGATATAAAGATGGTGAGCTATCCGGGTGACACCACGGATTCGCCTTATTTAATTTCCAAAAATGTCAACGGGACTTCTTATATGGTATTCTCTTTCTATGAACTCCCATATTTTGTGAATCCCCTTGGCGGAGCCGAAGATGAGAGTGCTACAACCAACAACAATTTCGTGATCGAAACTTGGAAACTTGGAGCAGAGCCTCAACCTGTCACCACTACCAAAATCAAGGTGGAAATTCCTTTTAACCCGGATAAACTCATGTATGCTTTCTATAGCATTGGCGACCTTACTTGGAAAGGTGACATTGACATGACCTATAACGGCACCCCCGAGTCTCCCGCTTACATCGTTAAAACCGACGTGGTTGCAGCTTCAGATCTCGAATCAGTTGCCTCCAGCTACGACCTTTATAAGGCTGATGGAACTCTGGACCACAACATCGCAAACAACGTAGAAAACTTTATCCAGCTCAGTTCTGCCGGCAGCGACGAACCCCACATAATGTTCATTACGGTAGACGATAACGGCGATTACATCTTCAAATTCGTTGACCTATATTCGGGCAATATTGCAATGACTATCCCGCAAATTTATGACGGTGAACCCCTCATGGCTTCTGCTGAAAGAATCAAAGATGGCAACGAATATAAATATGCTATCCTTCTTCAGAACGATTATGTCGATGATGATTATGTGGTGTTCAAACGTCTCGCCTGGTTTGACCAAAAAGGTAATCTCGACCATATCGACAAAATCCATATAGGTAAAGACGTGCAGGCTTCAACGCTCAATATGCAGGCCTCCGTGCTCAATCCTTATCTTTTCGACGACGATCCGGAGATGGAATATGCAGTATTGGTGAAACGCACATACGATGCAACTGTCCGTAACGAATTTATTATTGTAGACCACACCGGCGAATGGTATGCACATTTCACAGCCGACGACGGTAAGGGAGATCCTTACATGTTAACTGTTGTGCCTAACGGCAACGGCGGAACATTATATATGACCTACAACGATGGTGTCAACTATAATATGGATGTCTATTCTCTCCCATTCGAGAATCTTGGCGTTGAGTCGATTATAGGTGAGTCTGCTAATGCCTACTACAACGGCACGGCTATTGTGGCCCCCGGTTCTTCAATCGTTCTCTTCAATATTTCAGGCGTAAAGGCAGCCGCAGGTAAAGAATACGTTGAGACCGTTTCCCTCCCGAAGGGGGTTTATGTAGCGGTAATTACCGAGTCAAATGGTAAAAAATCTGCTTTCAAATTCACAAAATAATATTTAGGGAGTGGAGGCTTGCCGCCTCCACTCCTTCCTATTTTTTTTAAAATCTTACCAAATTTAATACTAACCAAATTTAAAAGCCTATGAAAAAGTTTTCAACCCTTTTGAAAGGGCTTACTGCCCTTGCGGTGGTATGTGGCTTCACATCCCAAGCCAATGCCGCTTTCCCATCTGCTGAATCTCTGGTGGGATCCTATTCTTTTACATCAGATTTTACCCTAGTAGATAACCAATTCGAAGGTAAGATTGCCGGTACCTTTAATTTCTCAATTACAAACACTTCTGGTACCCTCTACCTCCGGAACTTTGATAATGATGGTCTTTCCTATACCTTGGATTATGATGAAGATAACGGAATTTTAACATACAAAGTTGTTTATTGGAAAATTGGCACTCAAACTGTTTATCTTGCTCCAGGTGGAAAATATACAGGTTTTGCTGCTACTGTAGCCAATTATTTAAAAATTTCAGTAGCAGAAGATGGTACGCTTTCAATTCCTAACTTTGACATCGTAAATGTAGCGTCATTGTCAGGTTCAGAAATTACAGCAACTTATGCTAAATATAGCAATATTTCTGTTGAAAAATATAGTGATGACCCTGATGCTGACCTACCAAAACCTGTAAGTTTCGAAGGTACCTACGCCTTTACGGGCACTCAAGTTAAATACACTTATGATGAGGATGGAAATCAGATTTCAGAAAAATCTGCAGGAGACTTCAATTTAGTTATTAAATTTAATGAAAAATACTGGGAACTTGGCAGCCGTAATGGTACTAATTATTACAACAATATCGAAGAAATAGCCGGTTATAAAATTGAGAATGCTATTGACCACAACACCACCAATGAAGTAGAAGATAATACTATTACTTATCCGTCTGCTCCAGGGAATGGAGTAGCATGGGGTATAGAGCCCTTTGTAGGGGAAGAAGGCCAACAATATACTTCATCTTTAATATTTGGTGGAAACAATGTAAATGAATGGAATCAAGGGGATCCTGCAATTGTATTGACTGTTAACAGCGACTCTGATTATTCTTTGGAACCTTTCACTATTTGGCTCAAATATCCTGTTGAAGAAGGTTCAGGAGAAAGTGCAACAGTATCTTACAGCTATCAATTAGTTTACTACTGGACTAATGAAGATTTCATTCCCGAACCGGACCCCGATCAGCCGGGTGAAGAATCTCCGTTCGCTGGGGAATATGCTCTCAACGGCACCTTCTATAACTATACCAATGGTGAGGTATCCAGCATATCCGACGGTTTCTTCGATCTCATGATCAACAAAGACGGACAGGTTACAGCCATCGGCCAGAACCAGATTCCTCTTGCCGACCTTGCAGAAGGAGTGAACATGGGTGTTATTGATGAGGATGCAGGCACTTACACACTTACTACCGGTCCGAATACTCTCGTTCAGTCAGCTAATCCTACTCTTCTCCTCGGTGGCGCTTCAACCGAAGCTTACGCTGAAGGTGAAAAAATCGTTCTTACTGTAGCAGAAAAGAATGATTATAGTCTCACTCCGTTCACTGTTTGGAGAGCTAACGACGACGGCACATACACTCTCGTTTATGCTTGGGACGCTAATCTCTATCAGGGTATCACTGTTACCAATGCCAGTGCCGGATGGAATGCTCAGGAAGAGCTCGAAATTACTTTCACTGCCAACCTCACCAATATCGTGCCTGCTGACGTAGACGAATGGCTCGTGAACCTCGAATACACGGCTGATAATGGCGCAGCCAAGACTATCGAAGCAGAGGCTGCTTACGCCGGCAACACTGCTACTGTTGTTGTTGAGGATCTTGAAGTCGGCGCATACACCTTCACTCTGACCCTTCAGGCTATAGAGGATGATGAAGTTATCGCAACTTCAAATGAACTCACCGTTTCTGTGACAGCGGAATCTACCGCTATCAACGGCATTAACGCTTCAACTCTTGAGAATGGCGTTTACTACAATCTCCAGGGTGTACGCGTAGCCAACCCGCAGAAGGGTATCTTCATCCTCAACGGCAAGAAGGTGATCGTTCGCTGATTAGAAGTGCCAAGTGCCGAGTGCCAAGTGCCAAGTGCCGAGAGCCGAGTGCTGAGAGCCAAGTGCCAAGTGCCAAGTGCTAAGAGCCAATTGAATAAGATTTCAAAAAGAGGGATCCGTCAATATCTGACGGGTCTCTCCCTTTTTTGTAACTTCTGAAACTTATTATTATATTTGCAATTACAGGAGTTTTTGCCCTAAGGAATCGCAGAGTTACATTTGGCAATAATGAAAACAAAAAATAGATACGTAGACGCCCTGATCGATTCAGGTTTTAAAGCTATTTTCGGTAAACCGGGGTACAGTGAGGAAATTCTCAAAGGATTCCTCAACACTCTTTACGCCGGAGAACCTTATTTTGATCCGATTAAAAAAGTGGTATTTAATAATCCCATACAGGACCCGGTTCCTGTGAAGGGAAAGACCATAGTTCATGATGTGATATGCGAGACCGACAGTGGTCACCGGTTTATCTTGGAGATGCAAAGGGCAAGAAAGGACGATTTCCTCCCTCGTTCAACCTATTATACATGTAGAGGAGTAACCGAACAGGTAAACCTCTCGACGGATAGGAGACACTTTAAATATACATTCCTGCCGGTGACAGCTGTGTATATCTGCGATTTTCTAATGGAGTCACTGGAGAGGAAACTCAAGAGCCATTTCATGTTTAGGGACACAGAGACTGGATATGTCCTCAACAATGGAATAAGGATAGCTTATGTCCAACTTCCGATGTTTGACAAAAGTTGGGAGAAATGTGACAATAAATTTGAACAATGGATTTATTTAATGAAGAATATGCATAGACTTGAGGAATTTCCGGCAACAAGCTTGAAGGATGAAGTTTTCGCGAGATTGGAGAAGGTAGCCAACTACGCAAGCCTCACTCGAGAGGAACAGGCGGTCTATGAGGCCGACCTTCGCTGGATAAGCGAGTATGATGAAGAGATGGCCACGGGTCGCCGTGAGGCTATGGCCCAAGGTTTAGCCGAAGGTAGGGCCGAAGGGTTAGCCGAAGGGAGGGCCAAAGGATTAGCCGAAGGTCGAGCCGAAGGTCGAGCCGAAGGTAGGGCCAAAGGGTTAGCCGAAGGTCGAGTCGAAGGTCGAGCAGAGGAAGCAGCAATGATTGCCCGTAATCTTTTAAGGAAAGGGATGGATGAGGAATTCGTGGCGGAAACTACCGGGCTTTCCCTCCAAGAGATTAAAGCACTACAAAAATAGCAACAAATAACCCGTAGATTAGAAAATCAACCCCGCCAGGGTTGAGGAGGAAGAAGGGGAGGGCATCCGCCAGCTTCGCAGGCGGTTATTATAGTCACGGTTCCACCGTGACAAGGCCCCTCCGGGGCTTTACATTGACAATCAATCAAAAAGCCCATCCGGGGCTTGACATCCACAATCATTCAAATAGAAAAGGATAAATTAGATGAGTAAGAACTATTGAAAAACGATAAACGAGTTACGACAAACGATAAACGAACCTTCGCCGTGCACTATGCACTCGAGTTTAAATTGAAAATTATGGAATAAGTGGATAAAATTTGCCTTTAAATTATGGAATAAGTGGCCAAAATTGTATCAATTTCTATGCCGTAAGTAGGAATTCATTTTCAATTAACCTAAAATTTCCCTAAATTTAGTATTCAAAAAACTGTGCTCTATGCACCATGCTCTATGCACTTAACTCGGCCACAGCACTATT
>JAFLTU010000001.1:40055-48043 GCA_022509125.1 Muribaculaceae bacterium
CAGCACTATTTAAAACTGTGCTCTATGCACCATGCTCTATGCACTTAACTCGGCCTCGGCAGTCCCCATTTTCTACTCTCAACATTTTAGAATATCTTTGCAATTATGGAAGAGTTCTACGTGAAATATCCGATTGGGGTTCAGGATTTCGAAAAACTGATCACAGAGGGTTACGTATATGTGGATAAAACTGCCATCCTATATAGGATGGTTAAAACGGGCAACTGCTGTTTTCTTTCTCGGCCAAGACGTTTCGGTAAAAGCCTTACCCTATCCACCCTCAAAGCATATTTCGAGGGGAAGAGAGACCTCTTCAAGGGTTTGGCAATGGAGAGGCTGGAAAAAGATTGGAAAAAACATCCCGTCTTCCTCATAAGTTTCGCCCGCTTTGAAAAGAGATCCCCGCAGAGCATGGAAGATCTTCTTGCCTACCATCTTCGGCAGTGGGAGGAAGAATATGGTGTTAAAGAAATCAGTAATAATTTCGAGAATCGTTTTGCAGCTCTGATTAAGAAAGCCTACGATGTCACCGGTCAGAAGGTCGTGGTGCTTGTCGACGAATATGACAGTGCGCTTGTCACTTCCCTTGAGTCACCGGAACTCCACGATCATATTAAAAGTCTTCTCAAACCTTTCTACACTGTTCTCAAAGACCTGGACCAATACATTCAGTTTGCTCTGTTGACCGGCATCACCCGTTTTTCAAAGATGACCATCTTCAGCGGTCTAAACAATCTCAAAGACCTTTCCCTCGATCCGGCTTATAGCGAAATTTGTGGCATTACCCCGACGGAACTTGAAGAAAATTTCCCTGAAGGAATTAAAAGACTTGGAGAAACCTACGGCCTTGACCATGCGGAGACACTTCAAAAGCTTAAGGCTTATTACGACGGCTATCACTTCACCAAGAACTCGGCCGATATTTACAATCCCTTCAGTATTCTTTATGCGTTGGATTCCAAAAATTTAAGTAACTATTGGTTCTCCACGGGTATACCCTCTTTCTTGGTAGAGAGAATGAAGAGCCGAGATCTGGATCTAGAGAAATATATGAACCAGACGGCAACCGAGACTATTTTGCAGGAGGCAGACTCTGCCTATTCTTCCGACACCGCTATACTCTTCCAAGCCGGATTTCTGACTATAAAGGAATATAATCAAAGGAAGAATGAGTATCAGCTTGGCATCCCAAACCGAGAGGTAAGAGAAGGTATGTCACGCCTTTTCATGGAGAAATTCCTAAATCCCGACAGGCAGAGGGACCATAACTTTATCAACGACCTGATCGATGCCATAGAGGAGGGAGAGCCGGAAAGGTTTATGACACTAATGAAAGCCTTTTTCGCAGGAGTGCCTTACGACCTAAGTAAGGGCGACAAGGAGGTTTATTTCCAAAATTCATTCTACATACTGTCAAACCTAATCGGGCTGCGTGTGGAAGCCGAACGACACACTTCACAGGGTAGCATAGACCTGATGCTTTCAACGCCCGACTATATCTATCTCTTTGAATTTAAGCTCAACAAGAAACCGGAGGTTGCATTGGCCCAGATCAACTCTAAAGACTACGCCTTGGCCTGGGAAACCCGAGGGAGGAAGGTCTTTAAGATTGGCGCCTCTTTTTCGAGTCGTACTCGTCGCCTTTCCAGCTGGATTATTGAGAGTTATTAAATTTTCGTAAATTTGTGGGGGATTGAAAAGAGGAAGGTTATGGAAGAGATAAAATACCCGGTTGATTCAGCTAATTTCAGAAGGATTAGAGAAGGGGGCTTTGTGTATGTTGACAAGACATCCTATATTCATAGGATGGTCAGTAAAGGCACGTATTATTTTCTTGCCCGACCCCGGAGATTTGGCAAAAGTCTTTTTTTGGATACATTGGCTGAGTATTTCAAGGGGAGCCGTGAATTGTTTAAAGGGTTGGCAATCGATAAACTACAGCCGGGAGATTGGGAGGAATATCCAGTTTTACGATTTAACCTGAGTGGACAGGCATACAATGAAAAGGATATACTTGAATCCTCATTAAATTCCGATATTAAAAAGCATACGCGAAAATATGAGGTTGAAATTGAAGAAGAAAATCTATATAGTCGTTTACTACAATTAATCGAGGGTATAAACATTAAAACCGGTAAGAAGGTAGTTATCCTCATAGATGAATACGACTCCCCATTGACCTCAGCCATCGGTAAACCCGATTTGCAGGAACATTATCGGGAGACCCTTCACGGTTTTTATTCCGTTTTGAAAAAGGCAGAGGAATACATACAGTTCTGTATGCTGACCGGTGTGACCCGTTATGGGAAGGTGTCGGTATTCAGTGGACTTAACAATCTCAATGATATCACTTTTGAAAATGCATATGCCGGAATCTGCGGGATCACGAAAGAGGAGCTTACGCAATATTACGATGAGGGAATAGGTGAATTTGCAGATTATAAGGGAATAACTAAGGAAGAGGCCTATGAGTTATTGAAATTCCATTACGACGGCTATCATTTCTCAGGATGCTTGCTTGATATCTACAATCCCTTCAGCATCAACCATGCCTTATCAAAAAAGGAAATATCGGATTACTGGTGTAAGTCGGGTGTCCCGACTTTGTTGTCGAAAACTTTGATGGAGAATGATTACTATGTGGAAGAACTCACCGGACTAAAGGTAGATTCCCAAGAACTTAGTAACCTCTCCATCTATCATACCAACCCGATACCATTGTTTTATCAATCGGGGTATTTAACCCTTAAAGATTATAATCCCCGAAGACAAAGATTCACCCTTGGTTATCCAAACCGTGAAGTTGAATCGGGGATTCTCAATAATATTCTGAATTTTTATGTTCCGGGAAAAAGGAGTCAACAAAATACAGTCTACTCTTTGGAGGATGCCTTTGAGGATGGCGATCCGGAGAAGGTTGTGAAAATATTAAAGGCGTTTATGGCCGACATTCCCTCGAAACTCCACATGAGGGTAGACCGATACGAGAATTATTACCACACCATTTTCTATTGTCTTGTTAAACTTATTGGACTCGATATAGATGCCGAATACAACACGTCGGAGGGTTTCATAGACATAGTGATAAAGACGGAAAAATATATCTACGTTATAGAATTGAAGGTGAACGGGACAGCAGAGGAGGCATTGCGTCAGATAGAGGAGAAACATTACTGCGCCCCCTTCGAGGCTGACCCACGTAGGCTCTACAAGATAGGTATCGGCTTTTCGACAGAGAGCCATTCCATCGAAGACTCGAAAATCGAGTCTTGAGTTGTAATGGGCACGCCGGGGACTGCCTCGGCACTCGGCACTTGGCACTTGGCACTTGTCACTTGTCACTTGGAACTCGGCACTCGGCACTTGACACTCGGAACTCGGCACTTGGCACTCGGCACTTGGCACTTACCGTTAATTATTGTTAATAAGGGCAACAAATTGCTAAAGTATTGAAATATTTTACTTTAATTTGTATTCTTCTTATCATTTTGCTTGAAAAAATCGAAAATTTAAAGCTTAAATGTCAAGATAAGGGATAAGGATAAACCATAATTCTGCTTCATCCAAGGAAGGAGGAGATAAAGATTGTAGATCCTTGCATAAATCCCTGAAACCCCAATGATTGAAACAAATAAATTATAACCTAAATTTTTCATTTATGAAGAAAAACAACCTAATTACGAAGATTGGCTTGGCGATGCTGATGGTCTCCGGATTCACAGCCTCAGCCTGGGCCTATCCGACCTTGAACGAGATAGCCACAACCTACCACTTTAAAGCTACTCTTAACATAGTTGATGCTTCTTACACCACTCAAGTGAGTGCCTTAGAGTCAGAGTTTGATTTCAGTATTGTAAGTACAGGTGCCTATAATACTTATATAACTGGTTTTGTACTGAACAGCTCTGTTCAACGCTCAATCAATTATGCGGAAGCCACCGGAATCATATCAATGGGAGGAACATTTTCCGGTCAATTACCAGGGAATTCGGGAAATGTCTATCTTTCAACAGCATTGACAGGGGCCGATGATACCAGCAATATCTATACTTATCCTTTCAATTGGCAAGTAAGTGAAAACGGTGCAACCATCACTATTCCTGATTTTAGTGTTAAGGATTATACTTCTGATAAGATTATCGCCACATATACTGGCGTTACTGTGACTAATCCAAAACTTAGTGGAGGAGGTGGAGAACCCGATACCCCCGATAAGGACGACTACGGACAGGGCCCGGCTCAATCAAGCTTGATTGCTGATTATACATTTACTGCTCAAGTTCAATATGAATCAAAATACGCATGGGTTGAGTCAAGCTTGTCTTCTCAAGAATTTACTTTAGAGGCTTATAGCGCCAATCTTGCATTGTATAATTTCTTGAAGCCTGAAACATCATCCCCCATAACTGTTACATATAATCAGGAGAAAGGCACTCTTACCTTTTCAAATATGACTTATATTGGGTATCTAATGAATTATGATGATTACAGTGGAGCCCAGGTAGCCATAGGAACTGCTTCCGGTAAAGCTCGTGACTCATTTATTTGGGGCGTTGATGAAGATGGAAATATCGTAATACCTGATTTCACTCTGATAAATACTAACGATAATTCTATCATCGCTAAATTTATTAACTGCAAAGGAGTGAAGAAAGAGGTTGTTGAAGAAACATATCCTTATCCCGCTCTCTCAGAACTGGCTAACACATATGATTGGGGTGGAACTGCCTCTGTAAATTTACAAAGTCTTTACGCTGACTATATCCAGGGTAATGTGGCAGATGCAAGTTTCACATTAGCAACAACAGTTAATGAAAACCAAGTAAGTATCACAAACTTCTTAGGTTCTTCAGCAATCTATGGAACCTATGACAGAAATGAAGGCACAATCACTTTCACCGGTCAGGCATTAACATATACAAACACGCATGAAACCTGGAGAACCCAGGCAGACATTGATGATGACAACTATCCGGGAAATGTAACTTTCGGTATCACTGATTCAGAAGCAGACGCTTATGCAATGACCTCAACTTGGGTGTGGACAGTTTCAGAAGAGGGCGAAATTGAAATTCCGGCCTTCAAAGTATGGAACAACTATCCTTACAATGGTCTTGCAAAAGAACCCATTGTAACCTTTACTGACATTAATCTTGAAGGCGGCATTACAGAAAATCTGCCAGACGAAGTTGTAAATCCGGTAATCGGTGAATACAAAGTGATCGGCACTTACGATTGGAAGATTATACCCACCACAATCGCCGGTGGTACGACACTAAGTCCTGTTACTATCGAAGTTGAGGTTTGGCAACCGGTTGGTTCCGACGAAACCACCTATTATCTTGCAGAAACCGATGACACCAACTATTTCAACGGCAATATCATCGCCACAACAGTAGAAAATGGTAAGATGACTATCCCGCAATTCTATGCAGGAAGATTCGAAGGCCAAACTGTATGGTTCTCAGGTTGGATTTACAATGCCTCTATGGGAATGACAGAACCTCAGGAATCATTTGCAATTGACTTCAGTGTAACCGACGGCTTCACATTCAATGAAGAATATTCCTACGGTCTCGGATGGTTCCTCTCAGGTAAAGATGAATTTAGTCCATCCGACCTTTATTCAGGCTTCTATCTGCCGACTGCCTCAACCGTTGTTGCTCCGGAAGTTGTTATTTCAAATGCAGCTGCAACCGTAGATAATGAGGTAGTGACAGTAACTTTCGATGCAGAAATCCTGAATCTTGCAATAGAAGAAGTTGGAAGCATGGAGGCTATCTTTACTCCTGCCACAGGGGAGACCATTACCGCTGACGTAACATACTTAGACGGCTCTGCTTGGGCAAAAATCGAGAATCTACCTATAGGTGAATATACATATTCATTCACTTTAGTGATTTATGATGAGAACGATGCAGAGATCATCGCTTCTAATGCTTTGGAAGTCTCCTTCACAATCAAAACTACCGGTATCGGTTCAATTGGCAGCGACAACGGCGATAATACCTACTATAATCTCCAGGGTGTACGCGTAGCCAACCCACAGAAGGGTATCTTCATCATCAACGGCAAGAAGGTAATCGTTCGCTGATACGAAGTGCCGAGTGCCAAGTGCTAAGTGCCGAGGCCAAGAGCATAAGATTTCATAAAGAGGGATCCGTCAATTCTGACGGGTCCTTCCTTTTTGTTTAGTGCCGAGTGCTGACACTTGGCACTCGGCACTTGGCACTTGGCACTTGGCACTAAAATATTAAATTGCGTATTAGGGTTTAAATCGGTAATTTTGCAATCGGTTTAAAAGGGCCTGGAAACCGGCCTTCCATCATGATAACTAAGTAGACCTCCGTAAAGGACTTGGAAAAAGCCATGGGGTCTTAAAATCGTTCTAAAAATCAATACAGAAAATGAAAACCAAAGTAGGCGTTTTCTTCGGCGGAAGATCGGTGGAGCATGAGATCTCAGTGATTTCAGCCCTTCAGGCTATCAACGCCTTCGACAAAGACAAATATGAGGTTGTGCCCGTCTATATCACTAAAGAAGGGAGATGGACCACGGGGGCTGCACTCCTCGAAATATCAAATTATAAAGATCTTAAGAGTCTGGAGACGAAGGTGGAGGAGGTATTTATGAAACCTCTCTACGGAGATTACAAGCTCTATCGGGCCAATCCCAAAAGCGGTCTCTTTAAAAAAGAGGCTCCGGTGATAGCCGAATTGCATATAGCCTTTCCGGTTCTCCATGGTTCGCATGGAGAAGACGGAATGTTTCAGGGAGTTCTCGAGACCATAGGCATTCCCTTCGTGGGGTGTGACACTCTCGCCTCGGCCAACGGAATGGACAAGATTACCATGAAGATGATCCTGAGGGAGAGCGGAGTGCCTGTAGTGGACTATGTTTGGTTCACCGACCGCGAATGGCTGTCGAGCCGAGAAACGGTCGACAAGAGGGTGGAGGAGGAACTCGGTTATCCCGTGATTGTCAAACCTGCCAATTTAGGTAGCAGTGTCGGCATCAGCAAGGCATCAGACCGCAGGGAACTCGATACAGCCATCGAGAAGGCTATCAAATTCTCCTCGCGTATCATCGTGGAACACATGATCGAAGACATGAAGGAGATCAATTGCAGTGTCTTGGGAGATGCCGACTCCAGGGAAACAAGCGTGCTCGAAGAACCCCTCAAGCAAAAAGATTTCCTTACTTATCAGGAGAAATATGGCGGGGGAGCCAAATCAGGCATGCAGGCCTCTCAAAAGAAGATCCCGGCCGACCTTCCCGAAAAGACTACCGCAAAAATCAAGGAACTTGCCTCGGAGACTTTCAGAGTGCTCGCCTGCAACGGGGTTTCACGCATAGACTTCATGATCGACAATGAAAACGGCGATGTCTTTGTCAATGAAATCAACACTATCCCGGGTAGCCTCTCATTTTATCTATGGGAAGAGACAGGAATGGGCTTCAAAGAATTAATCGACAGACTGATTTCTTTGGCATTAAAGCGAAAACGAGACATCGACAGGAAAACCTTCTCCTACGACACCAACATCTTCGCAATGGGAGGTGGATTGAAAGGAGCCAAAGGAGGTAAATTAGTTAATAGTTAATAGTTAATAGTTAATAGTGAATAGATAATAGAGAATAGATAATAGATAATAGATAATAGTTAATAGATAACAGAGAATAGATAATAGAGAATAGATATTAGATAATAGTTAATAGATAATAGATAACAGAGAATAGATAATAGATGATAGTTAATAGAGAATAGATAATAGATAATAGATAATAGATGATAGTTAATAGATAATAGATGATAGTTAATAGATGATAGTTAATAGATGATAGTTAATAGAGAATAGATAATAGATAATAGAGAATAGATAATGGTTATAGATAATAGTTGAGAGTTAAAGTTTAAACTCTAATCTCTAACCTCTAATCTCTAAACTCTAACCTCTAATCTCTAATCACTAATTACTAATTACTAA
>JAFLTU010000001.1:48143-148520 GCA_022509125.1 Muribaculaceae bacterium
CTCTAACCTCTAATCTCTAATCACTAATTACTAATTACTAATCACTAATCTCTAAACTCTAAACTCTAAACTCTAATCTCTAATCACTAATCACTAATCACTAATCACTAATCTCTAATCTCTAAACACTAACCTCTAATCTCTAACCTCTAATCTCTAATCTCTAACCTCTAATCTCTAACCTCTAATCTCTAAACACTAAACTCTAAAAAAACGCCTGGCAATATAATGGGAAAGTTTAAGGAATATAGCAGTCAGTTGAATCTGTCGGACATCAATAAGAAGGTTCTAAAAGATTGGGACGCCGAAAATCTGTTTGAGACCTCGATGCGTCTTCGAGAGGGGAGTCCTACCTTTGTTTTCTTCGAGGGACCTCCATCGGCCAACGGTATGCCGGGGATTCACCATGTCATGGCCCGCACGATCAAGGACATCGTGTGCCGCTATAAAACAATGAAAGGTTTCCACGTAAAACGCAAAGCCGGATGGGACACACATGGACTCCCGGTGGAACTCGGAGTGGAAAAGAATCTCGGCATCACAAAGGAAGACATCGGGAAGAAAATATCGGTTGACGATTACAACGAGGCTTGCCGTAAAGAGGTGATGAAATACACCAAAGAATGGACCGACCTGACCCACAAGATGGGTTACTGGGTAGACCTCGACAATCCCTATATCACCTACGACAGTAAATATATCGAGAGCGTTTGGTGGCTTCTCAAGCAACTCTATGACAAAGGATATCTCTATAAGGGTTATACAATCCAGCCCTATTCTCCGGCTGCGGGTACAGGACTGAGCACCCATGAGCTCAACCAGCCCGGATGTTACCGCGACGTGAAAGACACCACCGCAACGGCTCTTTTCGAAATCGCTGAACCGAAGCCTGAGTTGGCAGCCTGGGGGAAACCCTGTTTCATGGCCTGGACCACCACACCATGGACTTTGCCATCCAACACAGCCCTCTGCGTTGGACCGAACTTCGATTATGTTGCCGTGAAAACTTATAATCCCTATACCGGGGAAAAGATAACAGTGGTGTTGGCGGAAGTGCTCCTTCCGGCCTATTTCAAAAAGGAGGGCGAAGAAAGGCCTTTAGAGGAATATAAACCGGGCGACAAACTCATACCCTATCAGATTGCAGGGAGATGGAAGGGCAGCGACTTGGTAGGCATGAAATACCGGCAACTGATGCCTTGGGTGAAACCCGTGGAACCGCTCAACGACCGTAGCGAAGATTTCGTGAAGGAATTTGCAGGGGCTCATCCCGACAAAGTATTCAATGTGGGAGACGAAAAATTTGTGGAACTCTCTGAATGTGCGTTCCGGGTTATTCCCGGGGATTACGTCACTACGGAGGATGGTACGGGTATCGTACATATCGCCCCGACTTTCGGTGCCGACGACGCCAAGGTGGCCCGTGCAGCCGGTGTGCCCCCTCTCTTTATGATCGACAAAGCCGGAGAGACGAGGCCCATGGTTGACCTCACAGGGAAATATTACACCATCGAAGAATTAGCTCCCGAATTCGTTGAGAAATGTGTCGATGTTCCCCTCTATGAAAAGCATGCCGGCGACTACGTGAAGAATGCCTATTCCCCGGAATTCAATAAAGAGGGTAAATATGACGCAGAAGGGGCTGAGAAGGCCGAAGATTTAAATGTGGTGCTATCCATAGAGCTCAAGAAGGAGGGCAAGGCTTTCCGGGTGGAGAAGCATGTGCACAACTATCCTCATTGCTGGAGGACGGACAAGCCGGTGCTTTACTATCCCTTGGACAGCTGGTTTATCCGGACCACCGCGGCACGCGACAACTTAATCAGGCTCAACGAACTGATAAAATGGAAACCGGCCTCTACCGGTTCGGGACGTTTCGGCAAATGGCTTGAGAATCTTCAGGACTGGAATCTCTCGAGGAGCCGTTATTGGGGAACGCCACTACCTATCTGGCGCACCGACGACGGAAGGGAGGAAATCTGCATCGGAAGCTTTTCCCAACTTTGCGAAGAGGCCGACAAGGCAGTGGCCGCGGGTGTCATGAAAAGCAACCCTATAAGGGAAAAAGGATTCATACCCGGCGACAATTCAAAGGAGAATTATCGCAATATCGATCTTCACCGTCCTTATGTCGATGAAATTATACTCGTGTCTCCTTCGGGAAAACCAATGAAAAGGGAGACGGACTTGATCGACGTCTGGTTTGACTCGGGTGCCATGCCCTACGCCCAGATCCATTATCCCTTCGAAAACAAGGAATTGCTCGACACAAAAGAGGTTTATCCTGCCGACTTTATCGCCGAAGGTGTTGACCAGACCCGCGGATGGTTTTTCACCCTGCACGCCATCGCCGGAATGATTTTCGACTCTGTAGCCTTCAAGGCTGTTATTTCCAACGGGCTCGTGCTCGACAAGAATGGCAACAAGATGTCTAAGCGATTGGGGAATGCCATAGATCCCTTCGGAAATATAGAGAAATATGGCTCCGACCCCGTCAGATGGTATATGATTTCCAATTCAGCTCCTTGGGACAATCTTAAATATGACGAAAAGGGAGTGGAGGAAACTTCAAGGAAACTCTTTGCCACACTCTACAACACTTATAAATTTTTTGCCCTCTATGCCAATGTCGACGGATTCACAGGAGCCGAGCCGGAAGTTGAAAACTCCAAACGTCCGGAAATCGACCGCTGGATTCTGTCGTTGCTCAACAGTCTAATAGCCGAAGTGGTTGAAGCTCTCGACGACTATGAACCGACCAAGGCTGCAAGAGCCATCGAGGAATTTGTCAACGACAATCTCAGCAACTGGTATGTGCGCTTGAACCGCAAGAGATTCTGGGCCGGGGAGATGGATGAAGACAAACTTTCAGCCTATCAGACGCTCTACACCTGCCTGAAGACCATCGCTTTGTTGATGGCCCCCTTCGCCCCTTTCTATTCCGACCGGCTTTATAATGACCTGACGGGTCCTGCAAGAGAAAACGCTGAAAATGGAGGTAGCTATGCTTCCGTTCATACGGCAGATTTCCCGGAAAGCGATCCGGCGCTTATCGATCCGGCTCTCGAAAAGAGAATGGCTTTGGCTCAGAAGGTTACTTCGAATGTATTGGCTCTTCGTAGAAAAACTAACATCAAGGTGCGCCAACCCCTTCAGACGCTCTTAGTGGCTGTGGCCGGAGAGCCGGAAAAGGAGGGTGTCAAATTGCTTGAAAATCTAATTAAGAGCGAGGTGAATATCAAAGACCTCAAAATTGTAGATAATGAGGAAAGCGGTTTGGTGAAACGCGTTAAGGCCGATTTCAAGAAACTGGGACCGAAATATGGCAAGGTGATGAAACAGCTCGGCGCGGCCATCCAGGGGATGACTCAACCTCAGATTTCCCGGCTTGAGAAAGAGGGAAGCTACCGATTCGACGAAATTGAGGGAGCGCCGGTGGTGACTCTCGAGGATGTCGATATCTTCGCCGAGGATATTCCGGGCTGGCTTGTAGCTAACGATGGTGACATCACAGTGGCTCTAGACGTGACAGTCACTCCGGAACTGAAAAACGAGGGAATGGCCCGTGAGCTTATCAACCGTATCCAGAACCTTCGCAAGTCCTCCGGCTTCGAGATAACGGATAAAATCAGCGTGACCCTATCCGACATACCGGAAATCAGGGAGGCTGTTGCAGCCTTCGGGGATTATATAGCCGGACAGGTTTTAGCTAACAATCTCCAATTGGAGGAAACGATGCCCGAAGATTCCACACCTTTGGAAATCGAGGATATCGACGCCAAAGTGAAAATCAGCAAATGACGAGGTGATCAAATGAATCCGGAGGCCTCTCGAGCAAACATGCGGCTATGGCTCGTCTTAGCCATCTGCATTGCTTTGGTTTTAACTGACCAGATTGTAAAGATATGGGTCAAGACTTCATTCTATATGGGTGAAGACTTGCCCATCACAAGCTGGTGGCATCTGAAGTTTATTGAAAACAACGGCATGGCCTTCGGACTTGAACTCTGGAACAAATTCGTCTTGACCTTCGGAAGGATAATAGCCGTGGGGCTCTTTATCTGGTTTGTATTCAAAATCAGGTTTGCCCCGGGAATCCGCACCGGTTTCTATGTTGCCGTGGCTCTTATAACGGCCGGGGCGGCAGGCAATATCTTCGATTGCATCTTCTATGGAGTGGTCTTCAACAACCCTATGCCGCCTCAGATTGCCGAAGCCTTTCCGCCCGAAGGAGGCTATGCCGGATGGTTTGAGGGAAGAGTGGTCGACATGATGTATTTTCCTCTCTTCGATTTCTATTGGCCTGAATGGGTGCCCGGTATCGGCGGGAGCTATTTCGAATTTTTCCAGTATATCTTCAATGTGGCCGATGCCTCGATCTGTGTGGGTGTCTGTCTTCTGATTTTCTTCTATTCCTCAGATGCCTCGCGTGCATTCAACCTGATTGGCAAAAAGCAAATGGAAGGAATGGAAGAAGATAATCCTGAGAAAAGACCCAAGGAGACTCATGACCGTGAAAAATAAGAGAGGAAGATTGGCGAATTTGTCAGGGCCTATCGCTTCACTGTCGTTAATAATGCTTTTGATTGCGATAGTAAGCTGCAGTCGCCCTTCCGGTGTGCTTTCCGAGGATAGGATGGTGGATCTTCTTGTTGACATGGAACTAACGGAGGCATATTCCACTCAGGTGTCTCTCTCAAATGATGAGAGGGTAGAGTTGGGTCAAAGTGTGCTCGATGCACATGGGGTCAGCCAGGCCCAGCTCGACACGACCCTTGCCTGGTATGGCCGAAACATGGATAAATATTCTGAACTTTTTGAAAAAGTGGACAAAGAAATAATGCTTCGCGAGAAGCATTACACCACTCCCGAAGGAATTATTGCCCGGAAGGCTGACGAATTATGGCCATATTCCCCCCATCTTGTAATTTCCCCTTTGAGCGGCTACGAGTCGATGACCTTCAGTCTTCCGCAACAGGATTTGGAAAAGGGAAGCCTCATAGAAATGAGTTTCTTTCTGCCAAACGCAGCCTCTTTAAAAGGCATCCTGGGAGTGGAATATCGCGACGGATACGGAGAATCCACCATGGCGACCATCACAAACCGCAACCGCGCGGAGTTCAGCCTGCAGACCGACACATCGCGTCAGGTGGCGAGAATTTATGGCGTTATGCTTATAAAAGATATGAAATCACAACCCCTCTATATCGACAGCATAGCTCTGAAGGCTGAGCCGGTTGACACTCTCAACTATCGCCAGAAAAGGCGTAGCCAAAAACATTTCGGGGCCATTCCGGAAATTTCAGGGAAATAAAAAATTTTGCATAAAAGAAAAAAATCACTAACTTTGCGACGGAAAGATATCCGCCCTTGCTTGAAGATTCAAGCATAGGTGCGGTCAAGGGAATAATAAAATAGTGATATAACTTTGTAAGTAGTGGTTTAGTGAGATTCTATTGCCTGGGAAGGTGAGAAAATCAATCTGAATCACCCGGCGGCAAGAATGTTGCGAAACATACTTCCGCTTTTTTTATAAAACAAATAAATCTCAAAAATCATGCTTAATCTATTGATGTTAAAAATAAAGAGACTATGCAGCCTGGCCAGCTATCGGACTCCGGGAATGAGAAAAATCGCCATTGCCCTAATTTGTATCCTTACAATGGGGAGCTCCTCGGGAATTAAAGCTCAGTTGCTTGACACCGGCGACGCAGAAAGATTCTTCTCATTAAGCGGCCGGATAGGCTTCAACACTTCAAACCGGACTATCCCAACCTCCAACGTGAGTTTCTATAACCACGAGAGCTGGGGCACCGGTTTCAATATCGGAGCCTTGGCTAATCTCAATTTCAAAAACTATCTCGCGCTCCAACCCGGACTATTCTTTGAGAGCCGCAGCGGCAACTATGCCATGGCCACCGATCAAAACTCCATCTTCAATCAAGACGACCCATACTATATCCTCAGCCATTGGAGAGCATATTATTTCACTATCCCTGTGATGGGAGTAGTGAAGGTGAACCTTGCCTCAAACATTAAGGTGAGCGGAGAATTCGGACCCTATCTCCAATTCCAGTTAAACGAAAGCGGGAAAGGCCTCTTGTATCACGAATACAGTGCTATTGACGGCCAGATTATCAAATACGAAGGAAAACAAAACAAGGTGGACTTCGGATTCAAAATGGGCGTCGGCCTTCAGTTCTATCAACATTATTATCTGGGAGTGCACTATCTGGCAGGAGTTTGCCACGCTTGGAGCAGACCCTCAGGTGGACACAACAA
This sequence comes from Muribaculaceae bacterium, assembly GCA_022509125.1. Taxonomy (GTDB): domain Bacteria; phylum Bacteroidota; class Bacteroidia; order Bacteroidales; family Muribaculaceae; genus Lepagella. The sequence goes on from JAFLTU010000001.1 coordinate 54,426, forward strand.
AAGCTGGATGTTTACCGTCGGCTACGATTTCAAGGCCTTTAAATAAGAAGAAATTATGCTCTAATGGAGTTTACTCAGGATAATCTCCACATTGGCCGATTGGGCTGAAGAAAAATCAAGATAATTAATTTCAAGATCGCGTTTATGCCACGTCAATTGTTTCTTGGCATAGACGCGTGTGTTTTTCTGTATCCTCGCTATCGCTTCTTCCCGACTTAAGAGACCGTCGAAGAAAGCAAACATTTCCTTTATTCCCACTGTGTTTAGTGAATTTAGATGACGCATTCCATAGACTCTGCGGGCCTCTTCCTCAAGGCCGGTTTCAACCATCAACTCAACCCTTCGGTTGATCCTGTCGAAGAGTTTGGGTCGCTGCCCGGAAAGGCAGAATTTAACCACTTCGTAATCACGATTTCCTTTGGTGGCTTTCCCACTCAAAAGACTTGAATATGGTCGTCCGGCAGTTATGGAAACTTCCACTGCATGGAACACACGTTTAAGATTTTTCAAGTCGGCTCTCTTAAAATATTCCGGGTCGAGACTCTTTAACATGTCGAGAAGCCGGCTATCCCCTTCGGCCTTCCATTCCTTCATAAGAGAGTCGCGGATTTCATCGGGCACTGTGGGCAATTCGTCGATACCTTTCACCAAGGCATCGATATAAAGCATTGAACCCCCGCAGATTATAGCGCTACCTCTATCTCTTAAGATATTTTTCAGCAAACCCTCGGCATCCTCTTCAAACCGAGCCGCGGAATAATATTCTGTCAGGTCGAGGAAATCAAGAAGATGATGAGGAATTCCCTTCATCTCGTCAGCCGAAGGGAGAGCTGTGGCTATAGGGATTCCTTTATAAATCTGACGGCTATCGGCGCTGATTATCTCTGTCTGCAACCGTGAGGCCAATTCAACGGCCAGAGCCGACTTCCCGCTGGCAGTCGGCCCTGTAATCACTATCAATATGGGTTTTTTGCCCAAAATTATTCCTAATAAATTAAATTGAAGGGTCAATCCTGGCGGTTGACTATATCTCGGCAGATATTGACCACCACTTTCATAGCTTTTTCCATGGATTGGATAGGCACAAATTCGAAACGGCCATGGAAATTCTCGCCGCCGGCGAAGATGTTAGGGCAGGGGAGTCCTTTAAAGGAGAGCTGAGCGCCATCTGTGCCGCCGCGGATGGGTTGTACCTTTGGTTCGATTCCGGCCTCACGCATGGCCTCCTCCGCTATTTCTATCACATGCATCACAGTCTCGATTTTTTCACGCATGTTGTAGTATTGGTCTTTGAATTCCACGGAAGCGCAACCAGGGTATTCCGAATTGGTCTTGTTGACAAGATGCTCTATCTCACGCTTACGGCTCTCGAATCGAGCCCTATCGTGGTCGCGGATGATATAATTCAAGACGGTCTCCTCCACAGTGCCCTGTATGCCAACCAAATGATAGAATCCTTCATATCCTTCGGTGTGTTCAGGAGTTTCCCATCGGGGGAGCATAACTATAAATTGAGTTGCAACCCGCATGGAATTAATCATCTTATGTTTTGCATATCCCGGATGGACATTGCGACCTTTGATTATCACTTTTGCCGAGGCTGCATTGAAATTCTCGAATTCGAGTTCTCCCACAGCTCCGCCATCCATTGTGTAGGCGAAATCGCAACCGAAAAGTTCTACATCGAATTTATGGGCGCCGAGACCGATTTCTTCATCCGGATTGAAGGCGATACGGATTTTGCCGTGCTTAATTTCAGGATGGGCTTTCAAATATTCAACGGCTGTGATTATCTCGGCGATCCCGGCCTTATCGTCGGCTCCGAGGAGAGTGGTGCCGTCGGTGACTATCAGATCTTGGCCTAAGTAATTAAGCAGCTCCGGGAATTGCTCGGGATCGAGTCTGACATTCTCCTTTTCGTTGAGAATAATCACGGAGCCATCGTAATTTTCTACGATGCGAGGATTGACATTTTTGCCGCTCATGTCGGGCGATGTGTCCATATGGGCGATAAACCCAACTGTCGGAAGTTTCTTGTCGGTGTTTGCCGGCAGAGTAGCCATCAGATAACCATATTGATCTAAAGTGATATCCTCTAACCCAAGTTTTTCCAACTCCTCTTTCAGATATTTTGCAAAAACCATCTGACCCGGAGTGGAGGGGGTCATATTTGTCAGCTCGTCGCTTTGGGTATCAAACGACACGTATTTCAAAAATCTTTCTACTAACGCTGAAGCCATTTTCTTTTTGATTAGATTAAATATTCAAATCCTGATTCCCAACATTCTACCCCTAACCCTACAAAATTAATAAAAAAATCGTGATAGACCCTTATCTAATTTGGGAATAATGAGGTAATTTTGCCAGTCAAATTAGTAAACCATGATGGACACACAAAAGAGGATAAATCTTTTTACCAATTTAAAGGATTATCTTTTGATTATCTTGGGCCTCAACCTCTACGGCATTGGCTTCACGGCCTTTATTCTGCCTCATGAAATTGTGATCGGGGGATTGTCGGGAGTTGGCACTCTTGTCTATTTCGCCACAGGGGGCTTGATTCCCGTGGCCGCCACTCAGTATGCCTGCAACCTTGTGCTCCTTGGTTTCGCCTATCGTATTGTCGGTAAATCCTTTGTGATGCGCACGATTTTCGGGGCTACAGTAATATCACTTTCAATTGGAGTTTTTGAAGCGATCTTCATGCGTCTGGAGCACCCTCTTATTCCGGATGTTTCGATGAGTGCCATTCTTGGCGCGATTTTGTGTGGTGTCGGAGTGGGTCTTACCTTTGTTCATAATGGGTCGTCGGGAGGCACTGATATTGTAGCGGCGATGGTTTCCAAAGTCAGCAATGTCAGCATCGGCCGCACAATGATTTTCTGCGATATGGCTATCGTGGGGCTCTCTATATTTCTTCCTTTCGAAGGCGATCTTGAACAAAGAGTCACTGCTCGGGTGCCGGTGATTGTCTACGGATGGGTGATCACATTCATCGTGGCCTATATGACCGACATGATCATCAATACCAACCGCCAGGCAACACAATTTATTATCTTCTCTGCGAAATGGGCTGAAATAGCCGACATGGTGAATCAAGAGGCCCACCGTGGTGTGACTGTCATGGATGGGGAGGGATGGTATACTAAACAACCCGTGAAAGTCTTGATGGTCTGGTGTCGTAAGATTGAGAGCGTCACTATATTCCGGATCGTTAAAAGTATCGACGAGAATGCCTTTATAACTCAGACTAATGTGAATGGAGTCTACGGCAAGGGTTTCGACACTATGAGAATAAAGATGAAGAAACATCCCCAACACTCCTAATTACAATCCAAAGAGTTGAAGAATAAAAAAGACAGGCCTAATAAAAAGCCTGTCTTTAATCGTTATTTGTTTGAATAAATTATTCAGGATTGTTGACGTTGTAGACCTCTCGCAACATATCTTTGATTGAGTCGATGTTGTGGAGATTGACGTCGCCGTGAGTCATGAGCACCATTGGGACAGCCACCTGACCCTTGCCGCCATAGGAGGGTTGGGTATAGTTGATTTCCAGACGCTTTCTGAAACCGTTTTTTTCATAAAATTCTATACGTTTCTGGGCTTCGGGAGTGTCACCCGGCTCAGTCTCCAGCAATACGTTGGGGCTGACCTCTTTGAAAAGGTGTTCAAGCATAAGGCGTCCCAGGTTCTTGCCACGTTGTTCGGGAGCTACTGCAAAATGCTCGATGTAGGTGTAGCCCTCAAAAGTCCAGTAAGAGAGGAACCCAAGATAAAGGTCGCCGTCAACTGCTGAGAAAGCATTAAACTTGCCACCCTTCATCTTGATATAATTGTCGAGATGTTTTTCATCTTCATAAAGCCGACGCTGATCGTGGGGAAATGTGGAGTTGTAGAGACTAAGAAAATTCGGATAGTCTTCCATTCTCAATTTTTCAAATACTACTGCCATAATTTTTATAATTTAATGTTTTCAAGACTTATATCTATATAACAATCCTGGGCTAAATCAGTTTACAATGAAATTTATTAACTTTGCAATAAATAAAAAAGAAGATATGGAAAATGTGAAAGAGGATAAAAATAAAGATGGGAGAAAGAAGGTAGTAGTCAGTGGTATTCGAAGCACGGGTAACCTTCATCTCGGGAATTACTTCGGTGCTCTCAATAAATTTGTGAAACTGCAGGATGATTACGATTGCCGATATTTCATAGCAGACCTTCATGCCTTGACCACCAATCCCGATCCGGCCCAACTTCATGCCAGTGTAAAAGATATCCTTGCGGAATATATCGCGGCAGGCCTCGATCCCGATAAAAATATAATCTACGTTCAGAGCGATATACCTGAAATTTCTGAAATGTATCTTCTGCTCAACATGCACGTGGGCATTGGGGAGCTTATGCGCACAGCCTCTTTCAAGGAGAAGGCCCGCAAGGCTTTAGGCATTATTTCCGACAGCGACGAAATTGAAAAGGAAATCATCGGCAATCAAAGCAATCAGCGAGTGAATGCCGGGCTTCTCACATATCCCACGCTTATGGCAGTGGATATCCTTATTCATAAGGCCGACTTTGTGCCTGTTGGTAAAGACCAGGAACAACATCTTGAATTGACAAGACGATTTGCCAGAAGATTCAATTCATTCTATAAGAGGGATTACTTCGGAGAACCCGTGAATTTCAATTTCGGAGGTGAGGCCTTGAAGGTGCCGGGACTCGACGGAAGCGGAAAGATGGGAAAGAGCGAAGGGAACTGCATCTATCTGATCGACGATGAAAAGACGCTGAGAAAGAAAGTGATGAGGGCTGTGACTGATGAAGGACCGAAAGAACAGAATTCTCCTGTCAGCCAACCTGTGGAAAACCTTTTCACTCTCATGGGTCTGGTGTCGGATCCGGAGGTGGTGGAACATTACCGTAATGCCTACGCCGATTGTTCCATCCGATATGGCGATATGAAAAAACAACTTGCAGAGGATATCTTAAAAGTGACGCTTCCCATACGCGAGCGAATCCTTGAAATCAGGGGTAACGATGAGTATCTAAACAAGATTGTGAGACAAGGGGCAGAGAGGGCCCGCGAGACAGCTGCCAAAACTCTAAAAGATGTCAGAGAAATAATGGGCATCCGTAAAATCTAAAAATCACAGCTCGATGAATCCCGATTCAGCTGATGAATCCCGATTCAGCTGATGAATCCCGTTTCAGCTCAATGAATCCCGTTTCAGCTCGATGAATCCCGATTCAGCTCAATGAATCCCGATTCAGCTCGATGAATCTCGATTAAACTCAAAAAAACGATTAACGAATAACGATTTTCGATTAACGAATAATGGTCTTAAACTGGATATGGATCGGACTGCTTGCCGTGGCTTTCCTCATGGCGGTGGCCCGTTCTATTTTTCAGGGCGATCTCTCGATTTGGTCGGAAATTATCAATAGTTCCTTTTCTCAGGCAGCCTTTGCCTTTGAGATATCTTTGGGCCTGACGGGAGTCTTGACTCTATGGCTCGGCATAATGAAAATAGGGGAGAAGGGAGGCGTGATAGATTTTTTCGCTCGGCTGATAAATCCCTTTTTTTCGCGCCTTTTCCCGGGTATCCCCAAGGGCCATCCGGCTATGGGCGCTATCTTCATGAACATATCGGCCAATATGCTTGGCCTCGATAATGCGGCAACTCCCATGGGATTAAGGGCTATGCAGGAAATGCAGACCCTCAACAATGAGAAGGAGAGGGCCACCGATGCCATGATAATGTTTCTGGTGCTCAATTCCTCGGGACTCTGTCTTATTCCCATCAGCGTTATGATGTATCGAGCCCAGGGAGGTGCAGCCAATCCCACGGATGTGTTTTTGCCCATCCTGATAGCTACAGCAATCGCCACTTTGGCAGGCCTGATTGCTCTCTGTCTGAAACAAAGGATAAGGATGGATGGAGTTATCTGGAGCTGGTTGGGAGGGATAGCGCTAATAGTGGCTGCAGTGGTATGGTTCTTTTCCCAACTTCCGGCCGACAAGGTGGAACTCTACTCAACCTTTGCCGCCAACCTGATACTCTTTTCCATTATCATAGCCTTCCTTGCTGCGGGAGTGAGACGTAGGATAAACGTCTACGATGCCTTCATCGAGGGGGCAAAGGAGGGTTTCAAAACGGCAGTCACCATCATACCCTATCTTGTGGCAATTCTTGTTGCCATCGGCATGTTTCGAGCCTCAGGAGCCCTCGATGCTTTCACTGCCTGGGTGGAGAGCGGTCTGCTTTTTATGGGCATAGATGCCGATTGGGTCGGCGCATTGCCGACGATGCTCATGAAGCCTCTGAGTGGAAGCGGATCTTGTGCATTGATGCTCGATGTCATGAAAGCAAATGGAGCAGATGCCTTTGTGAGTCGGGTGGCGGCAGCCGTCAGGGGATCAACCGATACCACTTTCTATATCCTGGCAGTCTATTTCGGGAGTGTCGGAGTTTATAAAACTCGCTACGCTGCAGGTTATGCCATTTTTGCTGATGTGGTGGGAGCCGTCGCAGCGGTCGTAGTCAGTTATTTCTTCTTCCATTAGATGATTTTGCGTAATCGGATATTGGTCTGAGCCACCTCGTCTCACTTTTACTATCACATATGCTCCGGTTGGAAAGAATTTAAAAATTGAGTCAATATTCGTTTAATTCGGATTAAGTTTTTTTAAGTATTAGAGGTGATTAACTGTCTGGCTAAAAGTTTTTGATACTTCTGAAAATCATAATTTTTATTTTTTTACGTTTTTTCTTTGCATTATAGAAAATAATGTATTAATTTTGTCGTTTTTGGAGAAGAGCGGTCGTCGACGGACGCCGAAAGGGAGTGACCCTTCATAAAACACGTAAGAAGCTATCAAATTTCTACAGGTTAAAATTAATTGCGCAATATTATTGATCAATTATGAGGCAACTAAAGATAACTCCGGGCAATATCACGGCTCGAGGCACTCGTTCTATTGAAAAATATCTCCAGGAGATAGGCCATTGCGACCTTATCAGCGCCAACGAAGAGGTTGAGCTGACCCAAAAAATCAAGAAGGGTGACGTAGAGGCAAGAAATAAGCTTGTGATGGCCAATCTGCGTTTCGTGGTCTCTGTTGCAAAACAATATCAAAACCAGGGTTTGAGCCTTGAAGACCTCATCGACGAGGGGAATATAGGCCTTATCCGTGCTGCTGAGAAATTCGACGAAACCAGAGGCTTTAAATTTATTTCATATGCTGTATGGTGGATTCGCCAGAGCATTCTTTCCGCACTTGAAGAACAGACACGAATCGTCAGGCTGCCTCAAAACCAAGTGGGCATCCAGAAGAAGATTTCGCAGGCCAACATGGAGTTTGAACAGAAGCATGGGCGTCTTCCCTCTTCAGAAGAACTCAGCGAGATCCTCGACCTTCCCGCCAACAAAATAGAGGAGCTCATAAAGGTTTCGGGTAAACACATCTCTATGGATGCCCCGTTTGCCGACGGAGAGGATGGGTCTTTACTCGACGTGCTGCCTAACAACGATAGTCCCCGGGCTGACTCCGTATTGAACAAAGAGAGCCTTTCAAAGGAAATCGACAGGGCCCTTATGCAGCTCTTCGAGAGAGAACGCGAGATTTTGAAAATGTTTTTTGGCATTGGCTGTCAGGAGATGTCGCTTGAAGAGATTGGAGACAAGTTCGACCTCACTCGCGAGCGTGTGCGCCAAATCAAAGAGAAGGCAATCAAAAGACTGAAGGGGCAAAAAAGCCGGCTTCTCAGAAGCTATTTGGGTGAATAATCGCCCTTAATCTTCAAAAGAGAGAATGCGCCAGTTAAAGATAACTAAATCTATCACCAACCGCGAGAGCGCCTCCTTAGACAAATATCTTCAGGAAATTGGAAGAGAGGAACTCCTGACTCCTGCCGAGGAGGTGGAGCTTGCCCAGAAAATCAGAAAAGGTGACCATGCAGCCCTTGAGAGACTCACAAGGGCTAATCTTCGTTTTGTGGTGTCGGTCGCGAAGCAGTATCAAAACCAGGGCCTCAGTCTCCCCGATTTAATCAACGAAGGAAATTTAGGGCTTATCAAGGCTGCAAGTAAATTTGACGAGACACGTGGCTTTAAATTTATTTCGTATGCAGTGTGGTGGATACGCCAGAGCATCCTGCAAGCTCTTGCGGAGCAAAGCCGTATTGTCAGACTCCCTCTCAATCAGGTTGGTTCCCTTAATAAAATCTCTAAAGAACTTTCAAAATTCGAACAGGAAAACGAGCGACGCCCCTCTGCAGAGGAATTGGCGGAGAGGCTCGGTTTGCCTGTAGATAAGGTGGCCGACACTCTAAAGGTCTCCGGAAGGCATATATCAGTTGATGCCCCATTCGCCGAGGGTGAAGATAATTCATTGCTCGATGTCTTGCCAAACGACGACAGCCCGATGGCCGATCAGACTCTCAACAAGGAGAGTCTCTCCAAAGAAATAGACCGTGCTCTCAAGCAACTTTACGACCGGGAACGTGAAATAATAAAGATGTTTTTCGGAATAGGATATCCTGAGATGACTCTTGAGGAAATCGGCGAAAAATTCGGATTGACGCGAGAAAGAGTGCGCCAAATTAAAGAAAAAGCTATCAAAAGATTGAAAGGCCAGAAAAGCCGGCTTTTGAAAAGCTATCTCGGCGAATAAGATGTAGCAAGGAAAAGGAGGGTAGAAGTTCCGGGGAGGAAAAGTTGGGGAAGCAAAAAGAGGAATTGAAACCAACAAAAACCGTTAACTATAAACTGACAACTAAAATGAATCCTCAGTATAATCCGGCTGACGTGGAAAACAAATGGTATTCCTATTGGATGGAACACGGCTTATTTCATTCGGAACCAGACGACAGAGAACCCTTCTGCATAGTGATTCCACCGCCAAACGTCACCGGAGTGCTCCACATGGGCCATATGCTCAACAATACCATTCAGGATATTCTGACTCGCAGGGCCCGCATGCTTGGGAAAAATGCCTTATGGGTGCCGGGAACCGACCATGCCGCGATTTCTACGGAAGCAAAGGTTGTGGCAAAACTCGCTGAGGAAAATATTTCTAAACATGACCTCACGCGTGAGCAATTTCTGGACCATGCATGGGATTGGACCCATAAATATGGTGGGATAATCCTGCAACAACTCCGCAAATTGGGGGCTTCATGCGATTGGGAACGCACCGCATTCACAATGGACGAAATCCGTTCTAAAAGTGTGATCCGCGTTTTTTGCGATCTTTATGAACGAGGACTCATCTATCGGGGAGTAAGAATGGTGAATTGGGATCCCAAGGCCCTGACGGCTCTTTCCGACGAAGAGGTGATCTATAAGGAGGAACAGAGCAAACTTTTCTATCTAAAATATATGGTGGATGGTGAGCCTGGAAAATATATAGTAGTTGCCACGACACGACCGGAAACAATCCTTGGCGACACGGCAGTGTGTGTCAATCCAAATGATGAGCGCTATCAATGGCTCAAAGGAAAAAGAGTTATTGTGCCTATAGTGGGCCGATCAGTTCCCATTATAATGGATGACTATGTGGAGATGGATTTCGGAACCGGATGCCTTAAAGTCACCCCTGCCCATGATGTCAACGACTATATGCTCGGTGATAAATATAACCTCGAAAGCATTGATATTTTCAACGACGACGGCACTATTTCGGAGAGAGGAGGCCTCTATGTCGGATTGGATCGTTTCGATGTCAGAGACCAAATTTCCAAAGACCTTTCCGAGAAAGGACTCCTTGAGAAAACAGAAGACTATGTTAATAAGGTGGGTCATTCGGAACGCACCGACGCTGTAATCGAGCCAAAGCTTTCGATGCAATGGTTTGTGAAGATGGAAGGCTTGGCCAAGCCGGCGCTGGAAGCAGTAGAGAATGGTGACATCAAGTTTGTGCCCGACAAATTCCGCAACACTTACCGTTATTGGATGTCGAATATAAAAGATTGGTGTATCTCTCGCCAGCTATGGTGGGGACATCAGATTCCGGCCTATTATCTTCCGGACGGTGGTTATGTGGTGGCCGAAACTGAAGAGGAGGCTTTGCTTAAAGCCATTGAGAAGACAGGAAATCCGGAACTGACGCTTTCGGATCTTAGGAGAGATCCCGACTGTCTTGACACATGGTTTTCTTCCTGGCTTTGGCCTTTGTCACTTTTCAACGGTATTCTCGATCCGGGCAACAAGGAATTCAAATATTATTATCCCACAACGGATCTAGTGACAGCCCCCGATATCATTTTCTTCTGGGTGGCAAGAATGATAATCGCAGGATATGCTTTCGCCGATGAGAAACCTTTCTCAAATGTCTATTTCACCGGTATTGTGAGAGATAAATTGGGTAGAAAGATGTCGAAATCGCTCGGCAATTCTCCTGATCCGTTGGAACTGATCGATCGCTTTGGCGCCGACGGAGTCAGAATGGGTTTGATGCTCGGAGCTCCTGCAGGGCATGATATAATGTATGATGATTCCCTCTGCGAGCAAGGCCGCAATTTCTGCAACAAAATCTGGAATGCCTTCCGCCTGGTGAAAGGTTGGGATGTAGATAGCGAAAAACCGCAGCCTGAGGCCTCGAAGGCGGCTGTGGAATGGTTTGATGCCATGCTTTCCCGATGTCTGGAAGAAACGGCCGACTCTATGTCAAAGTTCCGTATTTCGGAAGCTTTGATGGCCTCCTACAAGTTATTCTGGGATGAATTCTCGGCATGGTATCTCGAAATTATCAAGCCGGCTTATGGAAGCCCCATAGACAAGGCCACCTACGATGCCACTTTAGGTTTCTTTGATGCTCTTTTGAAACTTCTTCACCCCTTTATGCCCTTCATCACTGAGGAGCTTTGGCAAAACCTCATGCCCCGAAAAGATGGAGAAAGCATCATGATTGCCCGATTGCCGGAGTCAAAGCCCTATTCGGAAAATTTGATAAGGGAGTTCGAAGTGATGAAGGAAACAGTCGCCGGAATCCGCACAATCCGTAAACAGAAGAATATCCCCCAGAAGGAGGCATTGGAATTGCTTGTGAAAGGTTATCACAATGGGCAATTGAATAGCGTGCTGGAAAAAATAGCCAATCTATCTTCCATTATGGAAACAGGCGAAAAACCCGCAGGTGCAATCTCGTTCATAGTAGGAGCAACTGAATATAGCGTGCCGTTGGCACAGTCAATCAATCTTGACGAAGAGCTCAAGAAACTTGAAGAGGATCTGGCATATTATAACCGCTTCCTTGAATCTGTGAGAAAAAAACTTGCTAATGAAAAATTCGTGGCTAATGCTCCGGAAAAAGTTGTCGCGTTGGAACGTAAAAAGGAGGCCGATGCCCTAGATAAGATCAACACTCTCAATGCCTCAATCCAGGCTTTGAAAGGAATGTAAGTTCTGAAATCCTGAATGAACGTTATAAAAAAATTTAATTTAGAGATTTAAGAAAACGCAGACATAAAATTTGTATAACGTTTTTAAAAATAGGAATAAAAAAGACCCGGATCCTCGCGGACCCGGGTTCCTTGTTTTCATGATATTGGTTAATTGAAGTCTAAATGGTAATTTTTTAAAGTTCTAAAGGAGAATAAGGCATATCCCACGCTTCGGCAACAGCCTTATAGGTTATTTTCCCGTCAACGATATTGACGCCTTCTGCGAGTCCTTTGTCTTGACGGCAAGCCTCGATCCATCCCAGATTGGCAAGTTTCAAAGCGTATGGCATCGTGGCATTTGTGAGGGCGAGGGTAGAGGTGAAGGGCACAGCGCCCGGAATGTTTGCTACGGCATAATGGATCACACCGTCAATTTCGTAGGTTGGTTCGCTATGAGTCGTTGCTTTTGAAGTGTCGAGACTTCCCCCTTGATCGATTGCCACGTCGACAACCACGCTTCCCTTCTTCATCAGAGGAAGCATGTCGCGTGTGATAAGATGCGGGGCTTTTGCACCGGGGATCAACACAGAGCTGATTACGAGATCTGTCTCCGGCAACTCGGTCTCTATGTTGTGGCGATTACTATAAAGGGTCTTTACATTTTTGGGCATCACCTCGGCACAATGGCGGAGCGTAGGAAGAGAAATATCGCAAAGGGTCACATCGGCTCCCAGACCGGCAGCCATCAAAGCTGCGTTTCGACCAACTACTCCGGCTCCTAGCACAAGCACTTTTGCCGGTTTCACTCCCGGAACACCTCCAAGAAGTATGCCACGTCCCCCCTGAGGTTTCTCAAGAAAACGAGCTCCCTCTTGAATAGACATTCGTCCGGCAACTTCACTCATAGGTATCAGCAAGGGCAAGCCTCCATCGCGACCTTTGACTGTCTCATAGGCGATACAAACGGCACCGCTCTTCACCATGGCTTCTGTCAATGCTAAATCGCTTGCAAAATGGAAATATGTGAAAAGCACCTGACCCTTCCTTACAAGTTTATATTCAGGCTCAATTGGCTCTTTAACCTTGATGATCATTTCTCCTATGGCATAGACATCTTCAATTGTCGGAAGAATCTTGGCTCCTACCTTTTGATAATCTTCATCTGAAAATCCGCTGCCCTCTCCCGCTGTGTGTTGCACATAGACCTCATGGCCCTGCCTAACAAGCTCGCTCACGCCGGCTGGAGTTGCTCCTACGCGGTTCTCGTTATTTTTAATCTCTTTTGGTATTCCTATTTTCATGGCTTAATTTAAGGTTGATTGTTTTTGTTGCTATGTTTATGGTTAAAGAGAGATTCTTTTCTGAAATTTAAACATGGCTAAATTACCTAAATCCCATTAAAATAAAAATGCTTCTACAACATAGTTTTATGACCGATGTTTACCTTTTCTTAGGTAGTGGTATTATTGATTAGAAAAGATGATGATTATGCCCCTTGAAATAGTTAAAACCAAGATATATGGCACTGAATGGGACGACCACTTGTTTTGCCTTTCCCTTCATTTTAATGAGAATGGATTTGTTACAAGTCAGTATCGTCCTCCTGAACTGGGGGATATTTTGCAGCTAAAAGAAAAAGTCCATCAAAATAATGAGGAGGAATTTCTTTCAATATGGACTAAATTTGTCATTGGTCTTTCTGTTTGTTCAGAAGAAAGAGACCCTCTTGAAAGAAATATCGGAGCCTTGACTTTTACAGTGATAGATACATTAGAGAAAAGTCAGAGACTCTCTTTTGAAACTCTGTTAGACTATATGGATTGCTTCTCGATAATGCTCAAGGAAGAAAATTTTTCTGAAAAAGAGATAAAGGCAGTTTATTTACCAATCACCCTTGCTGTTTTAAAGAATTTCAGTGACCGTATTATCGACCGGACCACCGGACTTGTATTTATTTCCTCGTCTAAATATCAAGAGATTTCAAGATTATTAGAGACAAGCGGCGCTATATCCAATCGGAAATGAAGAAGCGAAAAATTATATAGCTCCAATGGAATTGAGGAAGATTAGAATGATTGCCGCCGGACAAATCCATTGAAGAAAGAAAACCATTATTTTCAATAGTCGGAATTTATATTTTCCATGATCCGTGAGTTCGTTTTCTATAAACTGGCGCTTCACAAACCAACCTACGAACACTGAGCAACCTAATCCTCCAAGAGGCATCAAAACGTTTGATGAGACATAATCAAATAGATTGAAGAAATCGAGTCCGAAAATTGTGAAGCCTGCAAGCGGACCGAAGCTCAGGGCACATAAAATGGCTCCAAAAATAGTGATAAGTGTTGAAACCATTACAGCCTTTCCACGTGTCATACCCTTTTCTTCGCAAAAATAACTGATGGAAATCTCGCTTAAAGAAACAGTAGATGTCAAGGAAGCCAGGAAAAGAAGAAGGAAGAAAAGTGTAGACCAAATTCCTCCTCCGGGAAGTTGATAGAAAATATGGGGGAGCACCTCAAAGACCAGTGTGGGTCCTGCCGAAGGTGATAGCCCGAAGGAGAAAACGGCAGGGAAAATAATGACGCCGGCTAAGACTGCCACCATCGTGTCAAGGATCGATGTGGTGACAGCTGTTTTTCCAAGGCGGCTGCCGGAGTTGAAATATGATGCATAGGTCATCATACAACCCAATCCGAGGCTCATTGAAAAGAAGGCCTGACCCAATGCCCCTAATATCACTGAAGGTGTGATCTTTGAAAAATCGGGCCAGAAAAGATAATTCATTCCTTCCCAAAATCCAGGGAGAAAAAAGGAATTGATACAAAAGACCACAAGCAAGAGAAAGAAGAGTGGCATCAGAATATTCGAAGCTCTCTCGATACCCTTGGTGACTCCTCCAATTAATATGCAAAAATTAAAGGCTATGAAAACATTGGTCCATATCATGGAATTCCCTCCATTTGTCAATACCATAAATCCTTCATGGCGAGCCTCTTCAGTGGCGAAATTCAATTCCCCGGTTATAGATGCCAGACAGAATTCTGCTGTCCAACCTGCCACTACGGTATAAAAACTCAGGATTATCAGGGAAGTTATTATGCCTAAAACTCCGAAAAGGTCCCAACGCGTGCCGGGGGATAATTTACGGTAGGCTCCAAAGACATTCGAGCGAGTGCCCCTTCCCATCACGAATTCCGCTATGAGTAAGGGTATGCCGATTAGGAATACGAATCCTAAATAGCATATCAAAAATGCACCTCCACCATGCACTCCTGCCTCATATGGGAAACGCCATATATTGCCTAATCCCACAGCAGAACCAACAGTTGTGGCTATAGCCCCCAATTTAGTGGCAAAAACCGCTCTTTCCCTCTTTTCTTCTCTGATTAATTCCAAAACTTACCTTTTTTTGTGGATTAAAAATGAATAGGACCCTGCAAAGTTAATGATTTTCTGTGAAATGAGATTTTAAAGCCCTGATTCCCCATATCAAGGCAACTGCCGCCGAAACTCCCATTAGGGAATATGATAGGGCGGAGGAGGTGAAGAAGGAGAATACGAAACATCCTCCGGTCATAAGAGCCCCAATTAGAAAATTAACGGTCACTTCCCTTGAGAAATTATAACCATACAGACGATTGTTGACTATAAAATATAACACAAAACAGAATGCATTGTCGGCAACTATGGCATATCCTAAACCGATGAGACCAAACCAATGATAAAAAAGACAGCTTAGCACCAAAGTCATGCAATTGGCCACGAGTCCCTCCATAATGAAATAGACTCTTTTATTACCTTTGGCAAAAGTGATATAAGCCATAGGGAAGGAGAAGGCTCTAAGGAGCATCCCGATGCCCATCCATCTCATAAGGGGTATGATGGAATGGAAATTTTCCGATAACAAAAGTCTTATCAATAGAGGAGCCGAAAGTATCAGCAGGGACATGGCCGGAGTGATTAGCCAAGCCACAATCTCCGATTGTCGATTGACTACCATAGACAATTTCTTGTTGTCGGAAGAGACACCGCTGAGCCGTGGAAAATAATCCATCGCCAAAGCTGAGAATATCATTCCGGCAAATTGATAGGTGACAGAATGGGCTGCTTGATAAAGACCGACATCCTCCACATTCCCAAGTATTCTCACAAAAAGATTGATCAGATATGTCACCAAGGTGGCTATCACGTCGCCCGACATCAAAACGAGGCCCAAAGAGAGAAGGGTCTTGAATATTGGTAGGTATTTTTTCCAACTCTCCCCCTTCTTCTCAAAAGAGAAACTTTTCCTCAGCGATAGGGAATAGAAAATATATAGAGCCAAAAAGACGGCTACAATTGAGGGGACAATGCCTTTATCGCCAAACAAATAATAAAGAGGGATACCTATGCAAAGTCCGGTCAGTCCACCCACTATTGACGACTTTGAAATTCTTTTGACTTCATGAAGCCCTTGAAGGATTGCAAGCTTGGCTGAACCACTAATCCCCAGACCCACTCCCGCTCCAAGCAACATGAATTGCCAGAAATAAGAAGAATCGCCAAAAGTTAACCTGCTTAGTGGCACCGAGAAGGCCACACAGATTATAAAGCCCAAAAGAGCGGTGAGGTTCGCCAGCCTAAGGCTGCTCCGGACAACCTGTTCCTTTTGAAAAGCAGTAGAGGATTCGTCGGAAACTTCCCGGATTATCGACTGATTCAGACCCAGGGAGGCGAAACGTTGAATGGTGTTGGAGGCACTATTGAATAATGCTGAAATACCCATACCCTCCGGACCCAGAATTATAGCCACAAATTTCCCCCGGATCAAAGTGATCAGGATATTAAAAAGCTGCACTCCCCCGAAAAAGGATGAACCTTTTATGATGTTGCGGTAGGAGTTCAAGCCCGAGTTGCCGCTTATTGATTCTTCAGAGGCCTTCATCGTGCGAGCGACATGTTGATAGCTATTCCGTAGTTAGAGTTGGAGGTGGGATATGAACTATTGGATACCAAGGGATTGTTGATCTGATGATCGAAAAACGCAGAGAGGGTGACACGCCGGCTCAATTGATAGCTGGCCATGAAATTGATGGAATAGGTCAAAGTGCCGGTAGTGGCCTGTGTGTAAGCAGTCTCAATCCTTCGTATCAGCGCCTGGTTATTGCTCATTGAGAAATCTATGTTAAGCGACAGATCGTTGCTGATGCCGGTCTGGCGTTTTCCGATTTTCAAGACCTTGTTAAATTCTGCAATCTTCCATCCGGCTCCAATAGTGAGTTGTTTGCTTGTTGTCTCTACCACCTGGCCGGCAGATGAATTCAGATTTAGGGTTCTGGTGTCGCGATATTCGGCATTGAGTGAAATGTCGTTAGTAAAAGTCATATTTACTCCGATAAGGGGGGCGAACCTCTCAGTGATGGCCACGGAAGAGATATTATATGGAGAGGAGGGAACCGGCTGCTGAGACAGTTCATCCATAGTGAAACCCATATCGGAATTAATCCCAACCCAATTGAGGAAACTTGAATAATTGCCTACAGAATATGTGCATTGATATGCATGGCTCACGGTGAAGGCCTTAAACCATTTACTCATGTTGCCCATTTGCAAGAATCCGTCGTATGTGACGCGCCAGTTGGGTCTCATAGATTCGAGACCCGCGAAATGTTTGAGAGTGACTTTGTTGGGATTATAATTGCTATAAGCTGCAATGAAGGCAGGAATCAGCACGTCGGAACTCGTTGACATTACCGAACCATTATTGGGATTATAGGGTGTCCCGGCCAACGGATTGTCTTCCAGAAATCCAGAAGAGGGATAGCGTGAACCGGAATATTGCTGTTCGACTCTTGCCGCTACAACCGGTATGTAGCTCAGGAATCTATTGAAAGCCTCAGAATTATACCCATCGGAGGCCTTAGAATTTTTCAAGGCAGTCCCTATGGCAACATGAGTGCGCGTATAGTTTCCGCTTAGACTCTTCGGCATGTTGTCATACATAAACTGCACTTGTTGGGTGCGGTTGTCGGTAAGATTGCTCGTTAATACAATCTTGAGGCCCCTGATGGGTTCGAGGGTAAGCTCGAAGTTGAATTCCTTGCCATGGTTCCAGATAGCAGGCGATGTCATGTCTTGGCCTGTCAGAAGCCATCCCCTGTCGAGGGCCTTTTCTATATAGCTCTCGTCGTAAACTCCAAATGCGAAATCGAGGCCCGGTGCCAGTCCGTCTCCATATTTGGTAGACTGGCCAAAAATATCGCCCACATTGGGAGAGAACTGAGGCAACATTAAAGAGCGTGAGCTGCGCCATCTAAAGGATAGATTTCGTGGCATCATCAACAATCTAAGAAGATGATCCCCTATCTCTTTCCCGACTGATCTTTTAACTTCCGGTTTCTTTTCTCTCACAGTTACTTTAACAGAACCTTTCCCTCGTGTCAAGATCTCTACGGTGTTTTCATCCACAACCCTGGTTTCAAGTTTCATCACCCTTCCATCTTTTAGCCCGGAGACTGAGATATCTTTGGTCTTGAGATTGTGTTTGAAAAGGGTAGAGGTGTCGGGAGATAGAGTCACTGCTCGTTCCACTCGTTTAGAGCCGTCGCGTTGGTTATTGCGATTGTTGCGGTTAAGTGTGCGATTGGGAGCCTTGGCAAATCTTTTGTTGATTTCCTGCAGATATTTGCTTTTGTTGTAAAGTGTCTCGAAATTAAGCCGGGCATCTGCATTCCATGAAGATTGATTCTGGATTGAATTTCCCATATAGAGGTCTTCGACTGTGGCTCCCTTGTCCCATTGGTAAGAGGAAGTATAGGTGACACTTCCTGTAAGATAATCCAGGAAGGGAATCTTATTGAAGGGGGCTTTGTAGGAACCTGTGAAGGTCTGATTATAGTTCCAAGGAGTTCCAAGACCTCTGATCGACGATAGGACTGTGTCTTTCCATTCTTGATACTTATCGGGGAAAAGTTTACGGTTGACGGCCCCTGTGGTCTCTTCTATTCGTGCCATCGTGTTGCTCGCGAAGGTGAAATTGAGCGACTGTGTCAGGTTCCATGTCAGATTCAGCTGGCGGTTCCAATAGAAATTTTTACTCACTTGCACCGGAAGTTGGAAATACATGTCGGTTTCGCTCCGCGTCTGTTCTTCATAATAATATCGTGTCATATTTGTGAAGAACGTCAAATTATTAAACATCCAGTTTATTCCCCATTCCCGGAAAAATTTGGCCCCTTTCCCTTTTCCCTGGACAAAGGAGAACGGAGTCCACGGTTTGATATAGGGACTGTAGCTGTATTGGAAACTTCCTCTATAGTCGGAGGTGTTTTCATATTCAGTGGTCGGATCAAGTTTTTTCTGCTTATTGAATGAGAAGGAGAGTTGGAAGTTTGCCGGATCCCAGGGCATCGGATTTTTGCTCTGGACATTGAATTTAAGCGACGAGATAGAGAAACTTTCCACGCTCGAAGAAGTGACGGCATAAGACTTTATAGAGTCTTTTTCTTGTTTGGTGGTAGCTGCCTCGAGGGCATCCTTTAGCAGGATGTCTTGGTCAAGAGGATTATAACGCGGAGTTGTTTTCTCATTGCTTTTTGAATAATAAATGGGAGCCGAGAGTTGCACTTTCTCCGGGAGCAATTTCCCAATATCGCCCTGCACTGCAACTGTATATTGCTCATAGTCGTCGATTCGCCTCGAAGATAAACCCTGGTCTACCCCTCCAAATCCGGAAGTCTCTTTGTGCATGGTGAAATTGACCATACCGATGTCGCTCATCGCAAGATTTGCGTTGACATTAGCGGCCCATCCTCCATATTCATTAAAATCAGTTACACGCAATTCGTTGACCCAAATGATTCCCTCTTTCACCATATTGGTCTTATTGCGAATACCTATCACCATTGTTCGGATGTCTCCCAGATTGGGATTTCCGAGCACACTGACTGTGTTTTTTTCGTTGTTGGGATCCGGTCGGGAATAAAGCCTTGTGTAACCCACATTCTCCATATTGGCACTCATGTCGTGGTTGCGAGCCACTTTCACATTTGTAAATATCTCGAAAGGCACATCGAGAAAATTGGAAATGGGCCACACTTTTTGCCTGTCGGCATAATTATAGTTGTTATAGTTGCCCGGGGGTGTTATTTCCAGTGGAATTTCATATTCATAATAATTGTTTTTAATGTCGGAACCGAGACGGAACACAAGAGCCAAATCCCCGTCTTTTAGATTTGTGGCATCGTTGACCAGAGCCTCCGCATGCACCCACATCTGAAGACGCTTATAGAGACGAAGGTCTTGCTGAGTGTTTTTATACGCTCCTCTTGTGTCGCCTGGCTGGAGACCCGAGACTTTGATCTGAAGGGATTGTTCATTTAGCTGCGTGGCCTGGTTAGACCCCGGGTCCTGCTGGCGGGTGACATCAGGGGGCAACACATAATTAATCGGGTCTCGCCCGGCATTCTCCTCGATATTCACAATCGACATGTCGAACTCACCCTCGGCAGGCGATTCGTTGCGACTCGTAAGATTGTAGTTGTAGGTGCGCCATTCTCCCCTTACGAGTTCCAGAGTTGCAAACCTTAGGTGGGTCACTTCTTTGAAACCGGTCATGAATATTCGGGCGAAGCGAATGGTGGTCAAGTCGTTAATGCTCCCAACAACCTTGTCGGGTTGGTTAAGAGGTATCTTAAACTGATACCATACCGTTGTCGCAGTCCCTTCCCGAGTAGTAACGACCTTTTCCCGTCGGTCGGTGACATAATTTCTTCCCACTACAAGGTCTTCGGGCCTTATCGAAACCTTGTATTCAAAATAACGCTCATATTCGTTAAGGGTGTTGTCTTGATTGATATCTTCGACATCGGGAGTGCTTCTTGAAGATTGGTAGTAGGGATTGGTGCTTTGGTCGGGAGAAAGTGAATTTTTTTCGACACCGTTATAATGTTTGTAACGGTCGAGAATTCCGGCTTTTACATTATCGTAATAGTCGCTGCGGTAGAAATGATAGTTGTCGCCTGCCGGGTCGTTGAGAGCTGAAAAGGGAACATTTTCCAATTCCGTCATTACACCGGGAGAGAGCTTTGTCTTCAGCTTCTCCAGATATTCGGCATAGCTTGGGAAGACATATTCATCCTCGTTGGGGAGGCCGTCGAGGCCCACATCTTGGAGCACCCTTGCATTTTCCGAGTTTTCAAAGGCGTAGGTGAGAGAAGTTTGGCTTGACACCCGACCCCACACGGTTTCCTGAATGAAATCATAGTTTCCATCGACAGGAATGCCGTTTTCATAGCTTTTCTTTCCATCTTTTAGGATGTCTTCGCTGATTTCGCCTAGATTGAAATAGAGGTCACCACCCTCTTCATTGGGATTTTCCGGGTCAAGGAATGGATCAAGGAGCCAAAACTGGATGTATTCCACATTGTTCTGTTCGAAATTGGGGTTATCCATTTTGCGCATGATTCCTCCCCAGCGTTTCTGCGGGTTCATAAGGTTACCCTCTTCGTCTATATTTTCAGCGTCCAGGTTGTAAGGACCTCTTTCCCTAGGATAGAAGGAGAGATTGAGGGTCTGAACGTAGTTTGATTCACCGTAAAGAACGTCTCTTCCCGGATAAATTTCATCTACCCTCACTTCCCTCACGTAAGGATTCGATAATTGCTTTAGGTCGTTGCGTATATAACCCGGAATGAGGTTAGAATTCTTCTGGGTCCAAAATCTGTCAATATAGTTCCAGGCCAAAAGGGCCCTGTTTTTGCCATAATCAACATTGTTAGAGAGACCGGCTTCCGGGAAAAGGGCCTCGGGACCCGGATCGTAGGGTGTCGATGCAAGAGTCCATGAATAGGGATTCTTGAGATCAATACCGGTTTGGGTGCCTTCAAAGTCGTCGATATATGAAGAACCCTTCGTTGTTCCGGCCTTTTGTTTATGAGGCACTAATTGGGCGAATTCGGCATTCACCCTGAAGGCAGAGGGAGCTGTAGCATTGATTGTGGGTACCTTGTTGAGCAGATTGGTGAGCCACATGAATTCCTTGTTGTAGCTTAGATTGAGGCCCCACATGGTATTGTTGATAAGCTCATCTCCGATGCTCACTTTCTCCGTGAGTGCTTTTTCTGAAAAATGCATGATTGTTCCCCCCAATGTGAGATCCTTGTTCAGCCTGTATTGAGCATCAAGGCCCATGAGGGTTTTTCGTTGCATGCTGTAGAGCGACTGATTTTCCAATGTCACGCTAATATTGGTCCCGGAGTCGATGATACTCTGGTTTGTAATCGTGACGATACCGATGCTATAGTCCACCGTGTAGTCGCTGTTTTCAGTCAAGACAACGCCACCGGCAGTGACCACTACCGAGCCCCGGGGTATGTTCATAGCATTTAGCCGGATAGTAGCCCCGCTTGAGGCCTGATATTCTCCGGTCAGGATGTATTTGTTTTTGTCGGCAAACTGTCTGGCCACAGTCAGGGTTGAATCATACAGCTCCTTATAGACATATTCCTCGGCAAGCATTTGGTTGCCGATTTTTCTTTCGAGATGGGCTCCGAAGGGCTCGGCTACCGGGAAAATTATCCGTCCGTTGGTTGACTGCACAGTGTAACCCTCTATATAATCGAAAAATCCGTCGGGATTAGATTCCTGGTTAGAGTCGATGCGGTCTAGGTTCATCACCTGGAGCAAAGGCTTGTTGGCAATGTCGCCCACGGGAAGATAGTTGATCTCTATACCTGTTGTGTCGCTGAGAAACTTGATGTTAAGCTTGAAATTCTTCTGGGCCATCTGATAGGCTCCCAAAGAATAGACGTTTTTCATCATCAGTTTCCATGCCGGGAGGTTTGGAGAGACCGTTGTGCCCTTTAGCATCTTAAGATACAGACACTCGGAAGTGTTTGTGACATCGCTAGAGAACTCACCTACCTGATAGACTTGCCCGTTGTAGGTGTATTCATACGCCACGGCTAAGACTTCATCATTTCCGATAGCGGATTTCAAAGAGATATATCCTAGAGTGGAATTAAGTGAATATTCCGAGGATTTCAAGAGTCGAGCGCTCTCTACCTTTTCAAAATCTCGCCCACCGGTGATGCCGAACCCTTGGAGAGGGGAGAGGGCCTGGGTAACGTTGCTGATGTTTCTAGCACCGGGATATTCGGTTTTCAAGACATCCAGAAGGTTGTTGGATCTGTTGGAGGGATTGTTGAATGAGGTGTTGGGTATCCAATAATCGTTAACAAGCCTTCGGTTTTCCCCAAGGTCCATAAACCCTACAAAATTTCGGCTTTCGTCATAATAACCGCTCTTATTGGTGACCCATACTTCCACTCTGGTTATATTGATGCCTGACGACACATGGGGGAGTCTTGCGGCGAATTCGTCGTAGTTGTCGTAGAAATATTGAGCAAGGAAGAAATGTCTGTTTTCATCATAATCATCCACTTTCATTGTGAAGGCAGTGGTCTGGGCTCCTCCTGTGGAATTCACTGTTTTTGATTCGCTGTTTTGTTGGCTAATTAGTCCAGTGAGAGTGAGTTTTCCAAATTGGAGTTTGGCTTTCATACCAAAAAGAGAGGTTCCTCCTCGGATCAGACTTGAACCGGTGGTCATACTGACATTACCGGCCTCCACACTTTTGATTATTTCATCTTCCTTGCCTTCGTAGACTAGCTTTAGATTTTTTGAGTCGAAATCGAATGTCGCGTCTGTATTGTAGGTCATGTCGAATTTCAACTTATCGCCAACGGAGGCACCGATTGTTGCCTGGATTTTTTGGTCGAAACTGAAATAAGTTTTTCGGCGTGACTTTAGCGACAGAGATGGATTATCGGTCTTATTGCTCTTTACACCCATTGAGAGTTGGATAGAACCTTGGGTTGTGAGCCTGACTCCTCCCGGACCGAATATTTTTTCAAGGGGCCCGATTGCGAAATTCATATCGAGCACATTGAAGGGTTGCTTCTCCGGAGTGGTGAAAATTTCAGCATTTCGTTGCTGGAAATATCCGAACATCTCCTGCCGTGTCACCATCTTGTTGTATTCCTCGGGAGCCATCATGAAAGGGGTGACAATATCGAGCCCACCCACCCGGGAATGCATGATATACATCCCTGACTCCGGATCGTAGATGGGTTCCAAAGTTACGTTGGGAGGTGACTGAAGGTCAGCTGCATATTCGCTGCGCATCAGGTCTGAATAACCTTGCGGGATAGTGGTCTGCACCGGAGAGGGTAGAAAAACGCTGTCGGGTATTTCGGAATCGTCTAAAAATTCGGGCACATATCCCGGTGGAGGTGCCAATTCGCTTTTATAATATTGAGCAAACATGACCATGCCGGAGATGAGGACTCCCACCACCGTGACAAGGAATTTCATTAGATATGTTTGGCTGCTTTTTTTCCCGGGCATCTCCAGCGTGTGGCCGGTGGGAAGGTTGCTCGTGGCTTCAGAGCATCTTGAGTGCCAGCTTGATAGCCTCTTCGGTGCTAACTTCCGGATTTGAAGCAAACACCTTGTTAAGCGATTTCTGGACTTGCGCCATAGAGAAGCCCAACATTATTAGGGCTGATGACGCATCTTGGAAATTGGCTCCCGCCACCGGTGCACTTAAATTAAACGAACCGGTTCCCCCCTTTATTTTATCTTTGAGGTCCACGATGATACGTAGGGCCGTTTTACCCCCAATACCCTTCACAGATTTCAAAGGATGCTCGTTTCCTCCTGAAATTGCCGATTCCAATTGCTCCACAGTGAGAGATGAAAGGATTAATCTTGCGGTGTTGGGTCCGACGCCGCTAACTCCAATTAGCAGCCGGAAGGCCTCCCTCTCAGTTTTGTCACGAAATCCATAGAGTTCGTGGGCGTCTTCGCGTATTGACTCATAAACGTAGACTTTCACATCTTCATCCTTATTGACCTTTTGGAGCACATCATAAAAAAGAAGAGGGATATTGAGGCCATAGCCAACTCCACCACACTCCACCACACAAAAAGCGGGTGTCAATTCAGTGAGTTTTCCTTTCAAGTAATCAATCATGCGATAATAGTTTTCTATGCAAAATTAATAAATTAGGTGAGATTTTAGTTAAATTTGCACATTGAACCAGATGGAAAGTAGCTTTAATTCACGATTGCTTGACCGGGCTGTGGGCGAATTGTCGAAATTGCCGGGAGTCGGAAAGAAGACAGCCCTCCGGCTTGCTCTCCATTTGCTTCGCAGGGATTCCGGGGAGGCCCGATCACTCGGTGAAGCAATTATAGAGATGAGAGAGGGGATAACCTATTGTGAAAAATGCCACAACATCTCTGAGGAGCCTGTATGTCCAATCTGCTCAGACTTTCATAGAGACCGCAAAATTGTTTGTGTAGTCGAAAATGTCAAGGATGTCATCACAATCGAAGCCACCCATGCACATCGGGGGCTTTATCATGTGTTGGGTGGTTTGATTTCTCCGCTTGATGGAATCGGACCTTCAGAACTTGAGATAGAAAGTCTGGTAGAAAGAGTAAAGGAAGAGGAAATTGAGGAGGTGATACTTGCGCTTAGTCCCACAATCGAGGGAGACACAACAAATTTCTATATCTTTAGAAAATTGAGCTCTTTGCCTGTAAATGTGACTGTTTTGGCACGTGGACTCAGCGTGGGGAACGAGTTGGAATATGCCGACGAACTGACCCTCGGCAAATCTATTCAAAATCGAATTCCATTTAGTTAGGGATTGGGGAAGGAGAATTGGGAATCAAGTTTTAGCAATTAAAAATCAAAAGGGATAAAAATGTTACATTCAAATAGGTTACACCTCAGAGCCCTTGAACCTGGCGACGCCGATTTTATGTATGAGGTTGAGAATGATGCGGAGGCTTGGCGCTATAGCGACACTATAGCCCCTCTCTCTCGCCGCATTTTGAGAGAGTATGCCCTAACATATGACGCAGACCCTTTCACAGCCGGACAACTACGCCTCATTATAACGGAAGAGGGGAACGGAAAACCGGTGGGTATAGTAGACCTTTATGAAGTCTCTCAACGTCATCAGAGGGCATTTATCGGAATCTATATTTGTAAAGATTTCCGCGGGAAAGGTTACGCCGATGAGACCATCGCTCTGATTGAAGATTATGCCCACAACACTCTTCATCTTCATCAGCTGGGAGCAAAAGTGGAAGACCGGTATGCCACAGCTGAGAAACTCTTTCAAAACCGAGGATATGAATTGAAAGGGAATTTATCAGATTGGTTGAGCACTCCTAACGGGGAATACGTCGGGATGAAAATTTTCACTAAGAAACTGAAAAGCGAAAAGTGAAAAGGAAAAAATGTCGGTCTCGTCTGAGGTTGGAAGCTAATTAAGCGAAGGATCTGTGGGGACAATCAACCAACCACGGTATTCATCTCCCAGGTCTTTGACTTCTCGGGTCCAATAATCCACTCCCTCTCCTTTTAAAAGATTTGGACATTGCGGCAAAGCGTTGACAGCCCACGATTTCCGGTTGAGTTCTCCAGAGAGTTGGCCCGGCGACCATCCGCAATAGCCGAGAAAAAACCGGATGTATCCATCGACTTCGCCACCCTCTTCAATATATTCTATAATCTTGTCGAGGTCGGCACCCACATAAATGCCGGGAAGAACCTCTGTGGTTGAGCCAAGTCGCTCTCCAAGGGTATGGAGGAGAAACATGCGCTGTAGGTCTACAGGACCGCCGCAAAAAATGGGAATTCTTTTTCCCTCTTCCCATTCCGGCATCAGATCATGGAGCGTCATTTCAGTGGGCTTATTTAAGATTAGACCGAAATGGCCTCCACCTTCAGGCTCGTCTAAAACGAGCACAACAGAACGACCGAAATATTTGTCTTCCATGAGTGGTTCCGAAATCAATAGCGATCCCATATGGGGAGTGGCTGTCGGAAGGCTCGAAAAGAGGAGGTCTTTTAGATCTATCATAAAATTGTCTTTTTATAATATAACAAAAATAGGGGTTGGAAGGTTGGAAATGCTACGAGAATGAAAGTATTAAAATTCGGAGGAACTTCTGTGGGCACAGTTGAAAGCCTCAGGAATGTCAAGAAGATTGTGGAGGCAATTCCGGGGAAGGCCGTAATTGTTGTTTCGGCTTTAGGCGGCTTGACAGATAAGCTGATTGCTACGACATTCAAAAGTTCCCAAGGGGATAGCGAATGGCATGAAGATATGAATGCTATCCGGGCTCGACATCATGAAATCATTCAACAAATGATTCCGGAAGAAAAGCTTGATGAGGTCACTGAAAAGATTGAAAGTCTACTTGGTTCCCTTGAAGCTGCGTATGAAAAAGCTGAAAAGGATGGAGTCACGGAACAACTATCTGATGAAATCGTGAGTTTCGGAGAGAGAATGTCTTCGGAAATCGTGGCGGCGATGGTGGAAGGTGGTAAAAGATATTACTCCCCGGATTTTGTAAAGACCGAGAAATGGTATGGTAAAAATATAGCGGCAGGGCAAATGACGGAGAAGTTAATACAGGAAACCTTCTCCCGTTTGGAAGAAAATGAGAAGGCAATAGTGCCCGGATTTATATCTACCGACCGTGAAAGCGGTGTAATCACCAATCTCGGGAGGGGAGGAAGTGATTTCACGGGAGCCTTGATAGCTGCTGCTTTGGATGCCGAAGTGCTGGAAATCTGGACAGATGTTGATGGGTTTATGACGGCAGATCCAAGAGTAGTGAAAGATGCTTTGATTATCAATCATCTGACTTTTACGGAGAGTATGGAACTTTGCACATTCGGGGCAAAGGTGATCTATCCTCCTACAATATACCCGGTTTTTCATAAAAACATACCAATAAAAATTCTAAACACCTTTAATCCTTCTGCACCCGGCACAGTTGTGACCGACCATCCCCATCGCGATGACTTCGACGTAAAGGGTGTCACAGCTCATAAAGGAATTTCCCTGGTGACAATTAAGACATTCAATCCAGGGAATGAGAAGGAACTGCATCTGAGAGGCCTCAATGCTTTGTCGCGTCAAGGAGTCAATATCTTTCCTCTTTCACCAAATGAGGAGGAGGGACGAATTTTTTTCGGTCTGAATGCCTCTGATTCATCAAAATCCAAAGATATCTTGAGCGAGGAGTTCATCCGAGAAGCAGAAAGGGGAGAGGTCACTTCCCCGCAATTAGAAGAAGGCTTGTCGGCATTGGCAATCGTGGGAAAGGAAATGAATAACCGTCCCAGGTTGAAAGCCCGAATTTGCCATTCTCTCGAAAGAGAAGGGATAAATGTGAAGGCATTTTCCGATGATTCCGACACCACCTTGGTGTTGCTGATTGATGAGGGAAGAGTGGGAGAAGCTCTAAGGCTGATCCATTCTTTGGTGTTTTAATTCATAATAAAGATGGGCAGAAAAAGAAAAGAGCTTCCCGAATTGAAGGGTGTGGAGATTTCCGGCGTGGCGGCTGAAGGAAAGGCGATGGCTAAAGTCAAACTGAAGGAGACCGACGAAACCCCAATCGTCATATTTATTCCTTATGGGGCTCCCGGCGATATTGTAGATATTAAGATTGTGAAGAAAAAGCATAATTATGCGGAAGCCAGGATCACGAAAATGGTGAAGCCCTCTCCGATGCGTGTCGTCCCTATTTGCAAATCGTTCGGAGTCTGTGGCGGATGCAAATGGCAGCATATTCCTTATGAGGAGCAGCTGAGGTTTAAACGCCGTCAGGTAGTAGACGCTATGGAGAGAATTGCAAAGGTGGAAATCCCGGAAGTTGAACCCACTTTGGGTTCCGAGAAAATTTGGGGCTATCGCAACAAAATGGAATATACCTTCTCCAACAAACGCTGGAAAAGTTGGGAAGAAATAAGAGGGGAGGAGCCAGCGGGTCTTTCTGATAATGCGTTGGGTTTTCATATCCCGGGTTCATTTGATAAAGTGCTCCATATCGACAAGTGTTGGCTGCAGGAAGAAATAGGCGACGAAATCAGAAATAGTTGTTATTCTTTTGCTGAGAAACTCGACAAAGAAGCGACTTTAATTATTCAGGGAATCAATGCTTTCTATGATATTAAGAACAATAAAGGTTTCTTGCGCACATTAATGATCAGACCCACCACCACAGGCGAGCTGATGGTTTGCGTGGTCTTCGGCGACGAAGTGGAAGAAACTATCAAATCTTCGGATAAAACTCTTTCTCCTTCTGCTGCTGATTATTTTTTGAAAGAACTCTCTGAAAAATTCCCGGAAATCACAACTCTTGCATGGGTGATCAATCGAAAAGTCAACGACTCGATTGCCGACCAAGAAGTGAAAATATTCAAAGGCCCCGGATTTGTCGAAGAAAAGATGGGAAATCTTAAATTCCGTATCAGCCCAAAATCTTTCTATCAAACTAATTCACGCCAGGCAGAAGCTCTATATCATACTGCCTCTGAGTTCGCAGGTCTATTTAAACCCAACGAGGATGGTAAAAAACCTGTGGTCTACGACCTCTATACGGGAGCTGGCACGATTGCCAACTATGTGGCTCAAAATGCTGAAAAAGTGATTGGCATAGAATATGTAGAGGATGCTGTGGAGGATGCACGTATCAATTCACAAATCAACGGGATAACCAATACCGAATTTTTTGCCGGAGACATGAAAGATGTGTTGACAGAAAATTTTATCGAGTCTCATGGGCGACCTGACATCATGATTATCGACCCCCCGAGAGCCGGTATGCATGAGGATGTGGTTGATGTGATCCTTAAAGTAAAGCCTCCGACCATTGTCTATGTTAGCTGCAACCCGGCAACACAAGCACGCGACATTGCACTATTGGATTCATCCTATAAAGTGACACGTATTCAACCTGTCGATATGTTCCCCCACACCCATCATGTGGAGAATGTTGTGAAACTTGAAAAAAGAATTGAGAGTTGAGAGTGGAAAGTTTAAGGTTGAGAGTTGAGAGTGGAAAGTTGAAGCTCTTAGATCTCAACGCTTCCTAACATTTTAAATAATCAAAGACATGATAACGGCCTCTGTAAAGAAAAAAGAAAATATTGCGGAATATTTGCTATATATGTGGCAGATAGAAGATTTGATAAGGGCTAATGGTTTAGACATCGATAAAATCCAGCAAACCATCATTGATCAATATAAAGACCTCTCGGAAGTTCAGCGAAAAGAAATGAGGGAGTGGTATGAGTCTTTAATCGACATGATGAGAATGGAGGGCGTAGTTGAAAAGGGCCATCTCCAGATCAATAAAAATGTGATTATACAATTAGAAGACCTTCATCGCCAACTTCTCGGCAATCAGAAATTCGCTTCCTATAGTGCCCAGTTCTACCATACTCTTCCATTTATTGTGGAATTGAGGGCCAAAGCGGGAGAAAACAAAGCCGGAGAGATTGAAACATGTTTCAATGCACTTTATGGCATTTTGCTTTTGAGGCTACAAGGAAAAGAGATTTCTGAAGAGACCAAACAGGCCACTGCCCAGATTTCAAAATTTTTGGCCGTCCTGGCTATGTACTACAAAAAAGACTACAACAACGAGCTTTTCATAGACAATAATTAAGTTTGTTTACCACCAAGTTAATTTTGTAAACTTTTGTTTGCCAACTTATGAACGAAGATTTAAAAAAGGAAATTGAAAAGCGACGCACTTTTGCAATCATATCCCATCCTGACGCGGGCAAGACGACTCTAACAGAGAAATTACTGCTTTTCGGAGGTGCTATTCATGTGGCAGGAGCTGTTAAAAGCAATAAAATCAAAAAAACCGCCACATCCGACTGGATGGAGATAGAAAAACAGAGGGGCATTTCGGTGGCCACTTCTGTTATGGGTTTCGATTATGACGATTATAAAATAAATATCCTCGACACTCCGGGCCACCAAGATTTTGCGGAAGATACTTTCAGGACCCTAACTGCCGTAGATTCTGTTATTATTGTTGTCGATGTGGCTAAAGGTGTGGAGACCCAGACAAGAAGACTGATGGAGGTGTGTCGCATGCGCAACACTCCGGTCATAATTTTTGTCAATAAGCTGGATAGAGAAGGCCGTGATCCATTTGATATCCTTGATGAACTGGAAAACGAATTGAAAATAAAGGTTGTGCCTTTGACTTGGCCAATTAATATAGGTGCCAAATTCAAGGGGGTTTATAATATCTATGAACATGGCCTCGATCTTTTTACCCCCTCCAAACAGACAATCAGTGAGCGTGTGGAAATCGATGATGTAAATAGTCCCTTGGTCGATGAACTTATAGGCGAGGCCGATGCCGGAAAACTTCGTGAAGACCTCGAACTTATCGAGGGAGTATATCCCGAATTCAATGTTGAGGAATATTTAGAAGGTAAGGTTGCTCCCGTCTTTTTCGGTTCCGCTCTCAATACGTTTGGAGTAAAGGAGCTTTTGGATTGTTTCGTGAAAATTGCCCCTTCCCCCAGACCCGTTTCGGCTGAAGAACGCACCGTCAATCCCGAAGAGGATGATTTTTCAGGATTCGTCTTTAAGATACATGCCAATATGGATCCCAACCATCGTTCATGTATTGCTTTTGTGAAAGTCTGCTCAGGCAAGTTTGAGAGAAACGTCGGATATAAACACGTCAGAAGCGACAAAGTGATGAAATTTGCAGCCCCCACAGCTTTTATGGCTCAGAAGAAGAGTGTGGTTGAGGAGGCTTATCCAGGTGACATTGTGGGTATCCCCGACACCGGTAATTTCAAAATCGGTGACACTCTCACCTCCGGGGAAAATATCCATTTCAAGGGCCTTCCCTCCTTCTCTCCGGAAATGTTTAAATATATCGAGAATGCCGATCCGATGAAATCCAAACAACTTGAGAAGGGCATCAAGCAACTGATGGATGAAGGGGTCGCTCAGCTCTTCACGAGCACTTTCAACGGGCGCAAAATCATCGGAACCGTGGGACAGCTTCAATTTGAAGTGATTCAATATCGCCTTCTGCATGAATATGGCGCGCAATGCCGGTGGGAACCAATGAGTATGTATAAAGCCTGCTGGATAGAGAGCGACGACCCTCAGGCTTTGGAGGCATTCAAGAAGAGAAAACATCAGTTTATGGCCACCGATAAGGATGGACGTGACGTTTTCATGGCCGACTCAAACTATGTTTTGCAAATGGCCCAAAACGATTTCCCAAAAATAAAATTCCATTTCTCCAGCGAATTTTAAGAAACGTTTTTATAACTCTTTCCCCGGGCAACTATTTCTTTCTGAAGGGTGGTCTCGGGGATTTTTATTCTTCAGGAAAAGGATTGTTGATAAAATAGACTCTTTCAGTGGCGCGTGTGATAGCCGTATAAAGCCAACGAAAGAAGTCGGATTGGGAGAATTCGGGGGGAAGGCCTCCAAGGTCGATGTAGACATGTTTCCATTGACCACCTTGAGCTTTATGGCACGTCACACAATAGCCATACTTCACTTGAAGGGCGTTATAGTAAGGATTTTCGAGAGCAGCCTTGATCTTGAAGGATAATTCCCCTTCAGTGGCTGCAAGCACCCGGTTGTAGAATCGTTCCATCTCTTCACGCGGAATCTGAGGCCCTTCGGCCACAAGGCTACGAAGCATTATCTGTGCCTTGACTGGGGTTTCTATTCCATCAACTTCTAATTCCGTGTCGGCAAACCATCTTCCATATTTCTTGGTTTTCTCCCCAACGCGGATGATCTCTGCGAGTTCCCCATTAGCAAGGAAATTCTTAAGTTTGTTTTCCTTACTCCAATAATAGTCGTTTTTAGAAATGACAATTCTTTCTCCCTTAATTAATGGCCCTTCAGCATCCAGCAGATATCTTCTTATCGTCGCGTTGATCATATTTGCCCGGAAATTAGATCTGCTGATCACTATAGTCTCCTCTTTTCCCACTGTGGCCCATGAGGAGGAGAGATTGTCGAGCATTTCTGCAGGATCAACCATCCTGACATCGTCAAACCCTCTTCTGAGAATTGAAAAATTTTCAATTGGCGTTCCATTGAGAAGGAAATTCCTGGTTCTTGTAGCATTAACTAGAATGCCGCTTTCAGAAGCTTGACGGACGGGTGTCTGAAGAGTGAAAAAAATGGGATGAAGGCCAAGTTCCCTGAGTCTTTCAGGCCGCATGGCATGTGAGGCTGTCTGTCCCACGGGTGGCAACTGTGCAGAGTCTCCAACTAATATCATCGAACACCCTGAGCCACTGTAGACATATCTTATCAATTGATTGAGAAGAGATTGATTCAGGGAGTGGCCGTCAGTGATCAAGGAAGCTTCGTCAACAATGAAAATAGTGTCTGTCTCAGGGTTAGGAGCAAGAAAAAAGGATGAGTTTGTAGGATCGAGAGAATTACCTCGGAAAAGACGTTTATGGATCGTAGATGCCTTCCCGAATGCAAGTTTTGCAGCCACCTTGGCAGCCCTCCCTGTAGGGGCCATAACCACAGCCTTTTTCCTCAGCTTCTCCAGGGCTTTTACCAGAGCCCCCATGATTGAGGTTTTCCCCGTGCCGGCATATCCGTTTAGGATAAAGACTTCCCCTTCGCTCCTTTGGCTCAGAAAAAAGGAGAGCCCCTCGATGAGCGCCAATTGTTCGGCGTTTGGCACAAAAGGGGTTTCTTGGAGAATAAGGTTCCTATATTGGGATAGTTCAGTCATAGGTTTTTGAGAAAAGGGAGGGGGCTAAAATCGTTGCACAATATTTTAAAAATATGTATATTTGCAAAGTTAAGTGTTATTTATTCCAATCCGACATTATTGCTCGAAAAATATGGAATAAAATTTACAAAGACAATCCACAATATCACTCAAATAAACATATCAAAATGAAGATTGAACAGATTATCGGTCGCGAGGTTTTGGACTCTCGTGGCAACCCCACAGTTGAGGTTGACGTGATTCTTGAAAGTGGTGCTTTCGGACGCGCTGCAGTTCCCTCCGGTGCCTCCACAGGTGAAAACGAGGCTCTTGAACTCAGAGATGGCGACAAAGGCCGCTATCTTGGTAAAGGTGTCCAAAAGGCTGTGGCCAATGTCAATGGCCCTATCGCCAAGGCTCTTAAGGGAATGAATGCCCTCGACCAGATTGCTGTGGACGAGGCTATGATCGCTCTCGACGGCACCCCCACTAAATCCAACCTCGGAGCAAACGCAATCCTTGGCGTTTCACTCGCAGTGGCTAAGGCTGCCGCCGACTATCTCGGTCAGCCCCTTTATAAATATATAGGCGGTGTCAACAGCTACGTGCTACCCGTCCCCATGATGAATATCATCAATGGCGGTGCTCACTCCGACGCTCCTATCTGCTTCCAGGAATTCATGATTCGTCCCGTTGGTGCTCCTTCTTTCAAGGAAGGTATCAGAATGGGTGCTGAGGTGTTCCACGCTCTGAAATCTGTATTGAAAAAACGCGGATTGACTACTGCCGTGGGTGACGAAGGTGGTTTCGCTCCCAAACTCGATGGCACAGAAGATGCTCTCAACGTGATTATGGATGCTATTAAGGCTGCAGGTTATGAACCCGGAAAAGATGTCACCATCGGTCTGGATGTCGCCTCTTCCGAATTCTATGTTGATGGCTACTATGACTATCATCAATTGAAGGATGGCCAAATCAAAGAGCCCAACGGAAAGAAACTCACTTCAAAAGAACAGGCTGAATATCTCGAATCGTTGATCAACAAATATCCTATCGACTCTATCGAAGATGGTATGGCTGAAAACGACTGGGAAGGCTGGAAACTCCTCACCGATCTTATCGGCAATCGCTGTCAACTCGTGGGCGACGACCTTTTCGTGACAAATGTGAAATATCTTGAAAGAGGTATCTCCGAAGGTTGCGCAAACTCAATCCTCGTGAAAGTTAACCAGATCGGTTCTCTCACCGAAACTCTCCGTGCCGTTGAAATGGCTCAACGTAACAACTACACAGCTGTTATCTCCCACCGTTCCGGTGAAACAGAAGATTCCACTATCGCTGACATAGCAGTGGCTACAAACGCCGGCCAAATCAAGACTGGCTCTGCAAGCCGTTCCGATCGTATGGCTAAATACAACCAGTTGCTCCGTATCGAAGAGGAACTTGGAAAGGATGCTCAATATGGTTACAAGAAAATCGCTAAGAAATAAGTAGCCCTTAAATTCCGTAATATAAAGAACCCGGTTTAGAATCAAAAGATTCCCGAACCGGGTTTTTTATGTTAATTGAATGACTTTTCCCAAAAGTCTAAAAATATCAGAGGAGGCTTTTCAGCCTCCTCTTCAATCTTATTTATATTTTCCAAAATCCACATTCCTCATATCTCCCGAAGAAAGGAATTCAGTGTGGAAGGAGAGCGAGGCCTCCAGGTTATGAGGCGTCTGGCCTCCTGTCTCTTCCGACATTTTCAGATAGTCGCGAAGGAGTTCCTTATATTCCGGCGCTGCGCAATTATCTATAATCTCATGGGCTCTTTGCACGGGATCTTTCCCTCTGAGGTCGGCAATTCCTTGATCGGTTATCAGAATGTCTACCGAATGTTCTGAATGATCTACATGCGACACCATCGGAACAATATTGGAGATTTTTCCTCCCTTCGTCACAGATGGGCAAGAGAAGATTGATATATAAGCATTGCGGGTGAAGTCGCCTGATCCTCCGATGCCGTTCATCATCTTTGTGCCGGTGACATGGGTGGAATTAATGTTTCCGAATATATCTGCTTCAAGGGCTGTGTTCATAGTGACAACTCCCAGACGTCTAACAACCTCCGGATTGTTGGAAATCTCTGCCGGACGAAGACAAAGTTTGTCTTTATAGAAATCAAGGTTGTTGATGAATTCCTCCTCCATGTGTTCGGAGATGGTAAGAGAGCACGTGCTTCCGAATTTGCATCTTCCCTTTTTCATAAGGTCGAGCACAGCATCCTGAATCACCTCAGTATACATTTCAAACGGGGGAATTTCCTTTGCGTCAGCAAGTCCATAGAGCACTGCATTGGCCACATTGCCCACTCCGCTTTGCAGAGGGAGGAATGAGGGAGGGATAATGCCTCTGTGCATCTCATCTATAAGGAAATTGCAGACATTGGCGCTGATATGTTTGGTGACCTCATCAGGCTCCGTAAAGGGTTTGATGTCATCGAGCTGAGAGGTCATGACAACTCCTACAATCTTTTCCGGATCAATCTTTAAGAGGGGAGAGCCCACTCGGTGGCTAGCCTTGAAGATTGGGATTTCACTCCTGACTGGGGGATCGGCCGGAACATAGATATCATGAATACCCCTCAATCCTTTTGGAAGCTTTTCGTTGAGTTCGAGTATCACCTTCTTGGCGCAATTGGTGAAGGTGGGAATATTGCCCACTCCGGTGCCTAAAACTACAGAACCGTCGTCCATGATTTCTGCTACCTCCACGATGGCTACATCTATGGGACCATAGAAACCATAGCGTATCTTTTGTGCCAATTCAGAAAGATGGAGATCGAAATAGTGAACCTTATGTGCGTTTAGGCTCTTCCTAAGATCGCCATGGCTCTGATAAGGAGTGCGCTTATCGACGGCATCTGCTCTGACTAGGGCGCCGTCACAAAGATCACTTGTGGAGGCTCCTGTAAATACGTTTATTTGAAAAGGTTTTCCTTCGGCATGTAGTTTTTCGGCCATCTTTGCTATAGCTCCCGGCACAACTTTGGGTGTCCCGGCTGCAGTGAACCCTGAAAATCCTACATTGTCACCATTTTTAACAAATTGAGCCGCCTCTTCAGGCGTCAGTATCGGAAATCTCATTTCGTTAGAAATTATTTTAGGGTTGGTTAGTTAGAATTATTTCCACATATTTGCATGCGAATTTAAGCAATATCTATATTTTGGCAAAAAAATAAATGCCAAATCAATTATTAATCACACGAAATGACAGACGGGCAGAAAGATAAGTCGAATGAAGTGCCATCCAAGGGATCGGGACCCCAAAAGTCATTTCGAAAGTGGTTTCAACGGCTTGAGCAAAACAAGACTTTTATTCTTGTAAAAAAAATAGCAGGATATGTGTTTCGCTATGGTTTCCCGTTGGCCGTCTCATTATGTTTGATTTTATGGCTGTTCCATAAAGTGAATTTCCATCAGGTGATGGAAATAGCCCATCGAGGTTGCAACTATTGGTTTATCGGGATAATGATGGCAGTGACCACTCTCTCGCTTATGGTCAGGGGTGTCAGATGGGGTTTGCAGTTGGTGGCTTCAGGCGTGAAACCAATGAGTATGGTGGCTGAATGGGTATGCCTTTTCGGGGCTTATGCCTTAAACCTTGTCTTTCCGCAAATGGGGGAGGCCTGGAGATGTCTTTTCGTGAGCAAACGTCAGAAGGCTCCGCTCTCCACTGTGGTTGGAACCGATATCGGCGACCGTTTCATCGACTGGGTCATCATTATGATCCTCTTTATAGTTGCTCTTATTGTGGCCCATCCTTACATAATGGAATTCATGAACCATTATGAGATCGGACGAGAAGTGAAAAAGGTGGTCGACAATGCCACACTCTGGATTTCTTTAGGAGGAAGCATTGCCTTTTTGGTGGCTTTGCTTTATTTTTTCCGACGTAAGAAATGGGCTCAATCCATTTCTAACACAATTAAGAAAATGTGGCTGGGTTTCAGCGTTATTTTCCGCATGAAACTTTGGTGGCTATATCTTCTCTTGTCGATATTGACTTGGGTTTTATATTTTATAGAAATCTATATCTGTTTCTTTTCCTTTAGCTACACGAAGGAATTGGTGTACACCCATGGTCTTGCCTACGGACTTTTACCGGGACTCGTGGCCTTCGTGTTCGGTTCCCTTTCTATGGGTATACCCTCTAACGGAGGCCTTGGACCTTGGAACCTGGCAATAATGTTTGCGTTGTCGCTCTTCGGAATCAGCAACACCGACGGCACAGCCTTCAGCATTGTTGTATGGTCGTTTCAATCATTGATGTATGTTGCGTTGGGAATTTTCGCCCTCGCCTATATTATGGTGACAGGTCGTAAACTAAAAAAAGAGGGCAATCCGGAAAGTGATCCAGGCCAGACACCAGGCCAGAGTGGTGTTATAAACCACTGAGAAGAATCCCCATTTCCAAGTGCCCGTTTCCTTAACTATAGCGGCAATTGTCGCGACACAAGGGAAATAGAGCAACACGAAGACCAGGAATCCCAGGGCCGAGGCTGTTGTAAAGGGGGCTTTCCCTGTGAGTTTCGAAGGTGTCTTAAGACGAGCTGATAATAATTCGGCATCGTCGTCACCTACATAAAGCACTCCCAAAGTCGATACCACCACTTCTTTTGCCGCACATCCGGCCAAAAGCGAACAGCAAGCCTTCCATCCCAAATCCAAAGGACGCATCACAGGTTCAACGAATCTTCCCACATAGCTCAGGATAGAATGGCTCTCTTGATATTCATTCAGAATAATTTCATCGAGACGTTCGGTGTCGCTCTCTGCAATAATTTCGGAAGGTAATTCGGCCAAAGTGTTCAAGGCGAATTCTTCGGAAACATCCTCCTCATTATATCGCGGGAAATAAGAAAGACCCCAGATTATGATTGAAGCTATCAGAATAAAGCCTCCCATCTTTTTCAGGTATTGGTCGGCCTTCGACCACATGTTTCTAACCGTAGCTTTAGCCGTCGGCATCCGATAGGGGGGCAACTCCATGACGAAGGGGGTCTCGTCGGCCTTAAACCAGAATTTTCTCATAAGTCTGGCTGTAATAACGGCCACCACAATTCCTAAAAGATATAAACCCACGAATATCCAGGCCCCGTAGTGGGGAAAAAATGCTCCGGCCAACAACACATAAATTGGGATTCGGGCCGAACAACTGATGAAAGGATTGATAAGGATGGTGATCAATCGGCTCGATCTGCTCTCAATGATTCGGGTCGACATGATGGCCGGAACATTACAACCGAATCCCATTACCATCGGTATGAAGGATTTCCCGTGGAGGCCCATTTTGTGCATAAGCTTATCCATGATGAAGGCCACCCTCGCCATATAACCTGAGTCCTCCATAAAGGATATAAATGTATAGAGTATGAGGATATTGGGTAGAAAGACTATGACAGAACCCACGCCACCGATAATCCCGTCAAGGAGAAGATCTTTCAAAGGCCCCTCAGGCATATTGTCTCCCAAAAGGGTTGAAATCCTACTGATCACCCATTCTATCCATTCCATCGGGTAAGAGCCTATCTGGAAAGTGGCCCAAAACATTAGCCACATCACCAGAATGAATATAGGAAACCCAAAGAGCTTATTGGTGACAAATGCGTCGATGATTTTTGTGGAATTATCTATTGTGGCCTCATTAGCCTCCATTGTTTCTGCCAAAGCTCCCTGGATAAACCCGAATTTTTCGGCTGAAATCAATGCGCTGGCATCCTCACCAAGGTTTTTTTCAAGCCGCTCGTTTTGAGCCGCCCTTATTTTCTCCCATTCCGGATAATTTGGATATTTTTCGAGCATCCGTTTCATCTCCGGATCTTTCTCGAGAAATTTTATGGCCAGAAATCGGGGAGAAAATCTTTGAGGCAGGTCGGGGTCTTGTTTGAAGGCGTCAACGAGTTTCCTGACAGCTTCTTCGATTTCCGGCCTCATCTTTATGTGGATATGGCGAGTGTCCGGATTTTTGAGTTCGTAGACCTGTATAATTGTGTCGAGAAGATTGTCCACTCCCCAACCTGTGGCAGCAATGGTCGGAACGATCGGCACTCCTAGCATCTTGCCCAAGGTTTCATATTCTAGCTTTATATGTTTTTTTTCAAGCTCGTCAAACATGTTAAGAGCTATGACCATGCTCCGGTTCATGTCGATAAGCTCAGTAGTCAGGAAGAGGTTTCGCTCGATATTAGAGGCCACTACAACATTTACGATGACGTCGGGCGTCTCTTCCTTAAGATAGCGCATGACATAAAGCTCTTCAGGAGAATAGGCAGATAGAGAATAGGTGCCCGGTAGGTCTACGACGTTGAATTCGTAGCCTTTATATTTCATCTTTCCCTCTTTGGCTCCCACTGTCACGCCGGCATAGTTGCCTACATGTTCGTGAGCTCCTGAAACTATGTTGAATAGGGAGGTCTTGCCGCAGTTAGGATTGCCTACCAATGCGATGTTGATGGTCTTGGCTTTGCTTGTTTTGGGGATGTCTGACTGCGGAAGAGGTTCCACATGGATTTTCTCCTCCACTGTCTTCTCCCAATCTTCGAGTGGTTCGATCTCGATCATCTGGGCCTCCGAGCGCCGCAGCGACACCTCATAATCCATGAGATGAAATTTTATGGGGTCCTGAAGTGGAGCGTTAAGCACAAGCGTGATTTCCCGACCCTTCACAAAACCCATCTCCATGACTCTTTTACGAAAAGCGCCATGTCCCAGAATCTTCACGATTACCCCGGTTTCTCCGGGCTTAAGGTCAGAAAGCCTCATATTTAGCCTTGTCAATCCTTTTCAAGGCAAAGTTAACGAATTCACCAATGCAACTAAACGGTAAATCCACTCCTGCCTAAAAAATACCTACTAATAGGTATTTATTGCAATTTACCACAAAAATGGGGGTTGCATCAGATAGTTTTAGTGTTTTTACATGTATAAATTTATAGCAAAGAAAAAAGGTGCGGCCGGAAGCTGCACCTTTAACTAGAGGTATCAGTGATTATTTTAAGTATTTGTCGAGGAAGCGGAAGAAGACACGCTGCCAGAGGATCGCGTTTTGAGGTTTAAGCACCCAATGGTTTTCATCGGGGAAGACGAGCATCTCTGCCTCGAGTCCGTGCATCTTCGCGGCGTTGAAAGCCATCATGCCTTGAGATGCAAGAATACGGTAATCAAGTTCGCCGACAGTGACAAGTATCGGAGCAGTCCATTTGTCAGTGAAAAGATGCGGAGAATTGGCATAGGTTTTTTGTGCAATTGCGTTGTTCTTGTCCCAGTAGGGGCCTCCGAGGTCGAAATCAGCAAACCACATTTCTTCGGTTTCAAGATATTGAGCCTCCAGGTTGAAAATACCAGCGTGAGCAATTAAAGCTGCGAAACGTCCCTCATGATGCCCGGCAAGCCAATAGACTGAGAAACCGCCATAACTTGCACCGATAGCTCCAATCTTGGTTTTGTCGATATAGGGTTGTTCGGCAATATAATCTGCCGCTGCAAAATAGTCTTGCATGTTCTGACCGCCATAGTCGCCGGAGATCTGACGGTTCCATTCTGTGCCGAAACCGGGGAGACCGCGACGGTTGGGAGCTATCACAACGTAACCATTGGCGGCCATTATCATGAAATTCCAGCGATAACTCCAGAACTGACTAACGGCCTGTTGGGGACCTCCCTGGCAGTAAAGGATAGCAGGATACTTCTTTTGAGGATCGAAATCCGGAGGAAGGATAATCCAGGAAAGCATTTCTTTTCCGTCGGTGGTTTTTACGAAAGTCTTTTCTACGGAGCCGAGTTTAAGCTGAGCAATGAGCTCTCCGTTGACATTCGTTATCTCTTTTACGGGAGAATCTTTAGAGACAAGACAAATCTCGTTGGGGCGCATCATAGAATGGCGGAGGGTTACTGCAGAAGTTTCAGAGATAGGAGTTACGGATACGAAATCGCAGACATCCTCGGCGATTGTCTCAATTTCTGTAGTGAAGGGATTCATACGGAAGACGGGTTCCGTTCCTTGATAGTAAGCTGCAAACCAAATAAAGCTGCCATCAGGGCTCCATGCAATCTCTTCCGGCCAATAATCCCAATCGGCGGTGAGGTCAGTCATTTCACCGGTCTTTATATCTAGTAGCATGAGACGTTTCTTGTCGCTCTCAAATTTGGGAGTAGCCATCGATAGGAAGGCCACTTTATTGCCGTCGGGCGAGAAATGGGGATCTGTGTCGTATCCCGGCATACCCTCAGTGAGACATTTTGTGGAGCCATCCTCAAGGTTATAGAGATAAAGGTTGCTGTCGGTCGAGAAAGCATATTCCTGTCCTTTGAGTTTTCGGCTCACATAGATAAGGGATTTGCTGTCGGGAGACCAGGCGAAAGCGTCGCTGCCACCAAAAGGCCGCATGGGACATTCAAAGGGTTCTCCCTCCATTATGTCTTTAGCCCCTGAAATTCCGTCGATTGAAAAATCAGCGAGGAAAGGATGAGGAATTTGGGTTACCCATTCGTCCCAATGCTTATACATCAAGTCGTCTACTACACGTCCGGTTGTCTTTGGCAAGCCCTTGAAAAGCTCCTCGTCTTTCTGATTGAAGTCGTCGATAGGAGAGCCGTAGATTATTTTTTTACCATCGGGGGAAATCTCAAAACATTCGATTCCGTTTTTGACATCCGAGAGCCGTTTTTCACCCGTCCCATCGGAATTCATTATGAAAACCTGCATGGAATTTAGTTTATCATCTTTCCGGAGGAAGGCGATTTTATTGCCATCCTCCACCCATCTGATATTGGATTCTGAGGGGGCAGAGGTTGTCAGACGAGTCATTTCTGAACCGTCAGTGTTTATCTTATATATCTCCGCGTTGGCTCTGTTTTCCTCAATGTCTTCATAGGAGAGTGTGAAGGCTATCGTTTTGCCGTCGGGCGAAGGTTTGGCCTCTGATATTCTTCCGAAGGCCTCCAGGATTTCAGGGGTGAGCCTGCCATCTTTTACTTCCACTACAGGTTTTTCGATAATTTTTTGTTGTGTGGATTTTTCCGATCCACAAGCAGCCAGTAGCGGCAAAGCCAGTGTAGACATTATAAATGCGGTTTTATTCATAGTGGGGTTTTTTAGATTTTCTTTTGCTAATGGATAAGGCCAAAATTAAAGAAAAGCTGTGGTTTAATCAAACTTCAACATAGGAAATTCCTTCTCCATGTAATAGGGTATAGGCCAAACTGAGCTTTTGTAATATCTATCAAAAAGTTAATCATAGGAAATTTGATAATTATACATTTTTATACAGTAATTTTGCAGTATCCTAAAATATATGTTTTTTCTATGAAATTTTATAAAGCTAATTTATTTATAGCGGCAAGTTTAATGATTATCTTTTCCGTTGGATGCAAGGAAAATAAACCTGGGAATGACAGTCTACGGACGGTTATTCTCACACATCCTTCTCCTATTAACGGAAGCTCTTCGGAGGAATATTCAGGCATCATAGAAGAGGGCAAGAGCGTCAACGCATCATTTATGGCGGATGGCAAAATAAACAGGTTGTTGGTCAAAGAGGGCGACCGAGTAAAAAAGGGCCAATTAATAGCTTCTCTTGATGATTCGGATTACCAGATAGGCGTCAATCAATTGAAAACCCAGTTCCATCAGATGACAGAAGAGAAAAAAAGGATGGATGAGATGTTTGCTCGCCATAATATAGCCCCTAACGACTATGAGAAATTTACCGCCGGCTACGAGCAACTGCGATTGCAAGTGGAAATGGCCGAAAATAAATTAGGATACACCAACCTTTATTCACCAACGGATGGATATATTTCAGAAAAATTTATGGAGCCGGGAGAACTGGTTGGTGCAGGAACTCCCGTTTATAAAATCACCGACGACTCCAGTCTTATAGCCAGTTTGGATCTGCCTGTAGAGATGTATATCCACCGCAATAACATTGTTTCCACAGTGGGATTTTCCCCGGTTTTTCAAGATAATTCCATACCATTAGGCATAGAGAGTTTTACTCCGAATCCTTCAAACAACATGCTATATCAGATGAAATTAAATATCCCTCAAAAATATGCCGGAAATCTTAGTCCCGGAATGAACATTAGAGTTGATATAACGGTAAATGAGGGAGGGACTGAGGGTTACGAAATACCCTCGCGTGCCATTTTAAAAGAAAATGAAACCACCTATGTATGGGTTTTCAATGTGTCTGATTCTACCATCACAAAAAAGGCGGTAAATGTAGTTGGGACCCCTGTAGATAAGAAAATCACTGTTTCAGGACTTTCCGGACAAGAAGCAATAGTGGAAACCGGAGTGAAACAATTGTATGAGGGAGAAAAGGTGAATGTCGCCAAGAATTCAGACTACTCATTGTAAGCCATGAATAGAATCACAAAGTTTTTTATTGAGAGAAAGACCCTCTTTTGGTCAGTGGTCTTTCTTATTATCGCCGTTGGCGTCATGGCTTATATGTCAATGCCGAAGCTTGAAGACCCCGCTGTGACCGTCAAACAGGCATCGGTGGTGGTTTTGTATCCGGGAGCCGACACAAAAAGAGTTGAAAAGGATGTTGTCTCTGTGCTTGAGGAGCAATTGAGAGCGTTGCCCGATGTAAG
The DNA here is from genome assembly GCA_022509125.1 of Muribaculaceae bacterium. Lineage (GTDB taxonomy): Bacteria > Bacteroidota > Bacteroidia > Bacteroidales > Muribaculaceae > Lepagella. Next base: position 98,053 of record JAFLTU010000001.1, read on the forward strand.
AAAAATCACCAGCACAGTGAAAGAGGGACAAGCCCTCATCCAGGTAGAGTTCAATTTTGAAACCCCTATGGAAGAGGTGGAACAACACTTCGACCTGGTTAGAAGAAAAGTTGCTGACACTGAAATGCTTTTGCCTCCTGGTGTGATGTCTCCTATTGTCATCGACGACATGATGGATGTCTATGGCATTTTCTATTCCTTTAGTGGGGAAGATTACAATTATGAGGAATTGGAACAATATGCCAAGCTCCTGAAAAAGGAGATAATGGCTGTGAAGGGTGTGAAGAGAGTGAATGTAGGAGGCACCCAAAGGGAGGTAATAGATATAGCCTTTACACCCGAACAGATTCGTAACAACGGACTTCTTCCTCTTCTCGTGGCTCAAGCTCTCCAATCATCCACTAAGGCTATTGATGCTGGGAAATTGATGAACGGAGAAGACAGAATCATGATTAATGTGACAGAAGGAGCCTCTTCGGTAGAAGAAATATCTTCTCTATTTATTGATTTCCCAGATGGAAAAAAAGTAAGATTGGGAGATATTGCGAAAATAACCAAGCATTCGGCCTCTCCGGAATCGGGAGGATTCTATCTTAACGGGAAGCCGGCACTTACCCTGCTTGTCGCTCTGGAGAAAGATGCAGTTGTGCCTTCAGTCGGAATCAAGGTGGATGAAAAAGTGAATGAAACCCTTTCCCAACTTCCCGTGGGTTTGACTATAGATAAGATTTTCTTCCAGCCCGATCAGGTGAATGAAGCCATCTCATCTTTCATGATAAATCTGATTGAATCAGTGCTGATTGTTATTTTCGTATTAATGATTGCCATGGGCTGGAAAGCAGGTTTGATAATAGGTCTCGGGTTGGTATTGACAGTGGCCCTCTCCTTTCCTATCTTATCTGCTTTGGATTCCACCTTACAAAGAATTTCGTTGGGCGCCTTCATCATTGCAATGGGCATGTTGGTGGATAATGCCGTTGTGATAATGGATGGGATTATGAAAGACCGAACCCGCGGATTGCCGAAATCCACTTATTTATATAGGATAGGCAAACAGACGGCATGGCCTCTTTTAGGAGCTACCCTCATAGCGGCTGCAACTTTTCTGCCAATATATCTAACTGCAGGGACAGTTGGAGAATTTGCCGGCGACCTTTTCTTAGTGGTTTGTGTAAGCCTTATGGTGAGCTGGGTGTTGGCTATTATTCAGGTCCCCGTTTGTGCGGATCAATGGCTATCGCCTGATAATGTGTCTGAAGAGGTAAAAGAACAACCACCGCTCAATCGATTTGAAAAGTTTGTCAAGAAAATAGTTGAGTTTTTGATCGCTCATAAAGGGCTTACCGTCACTTTCTCCGTGGTTCTTTTAGCCGGAGCCGGAGGTGCTATTTTATTAGTCAGAAATGTGTTTTTCCCCGATTTCAATTATGATCAGTTTGTAGTGGAATGTTATTATCCGCCCGAAAGTAATCCGGAAACGGTGAGGTCCAGAATGTTTGAATTGTCAGACTCAATCATGCTTGAAAAGGATGTGAGGAATGTGGCAATAAGCATGGGAGGGGCTCCCGGAAGATATTGTCTTGTACGCCCCATTCCTGAAGGGGGAGACAATTACGCGGAATTCATTGTTCAATGCAAGGATTATCACGCCGTGCAGAAACTGTCGAAGGATCTCACAAAGAGGTTGAGAGAAATAGCCCCGGAAGCATATATAAGGGCCAGAAAATATAATTTCTCTGTATCTTCCTCACATCTAATAGAGGTGGAATTTACCGGGCCGGATCCCAAAGTTCTTAGAGAACTTGCAAAAGAGGCTGAAACTATAATGAGAAATTCCCCTTACGTGGATCCCTATACCGTGCAAAACAGCTGGAACGCACCCACAAGACAACTTTCAGTTGCTTATTCAGCTCAATCGGCTGCCAGGGCCGGTGTCAACAGAGGGGATGTGGGAAATGCCCTCCAGGCAGCCACAGACGGTTACACTGTGGGAGTGGTCAGCAGTAACGACAATCTTATCCCGATAAATATTGTGGTCAGGAATTCGGATGGGTCAAGACTTAAAGATTTATCTAATATTCCGGTTTGGAGCATGGCCAACGTTAACTTGTCTGAAAACGATTTAGAGGCTCTCATGAGAGGTTCAAAGGATGTTGCCGACATTAAAAAAAATATGTTTATCACCACAACTCTTGCCAACTGTATCGACAGCATCTCAACCATTTGGGAAGAAAGCCTTCTCACAAGATATAATGGTATGAGAAGTATTCAGGCTGAATGCGACCCTGACCCCTATAATGTGGATGCCACTCCTGATAAACTTCTAAAATCTGTAAAACCTGAGATTGAAAAAATCAAAATTCCCAAAGGCTATAAAATGAGATGGGTGGGAGAAACGGAAACTTCAGACGAGGCGATGGGAAAAGTTTTCCAGAATCTTCCTGTGATGATTATAATCTTGATAGTGGTGTTGCTCTTGCTTTTCAATAATTGGAAGAAACTTGCAGTGATTCTTTTGTGTTTCCCATTTGTGTTGTGCGGGATAGTCCCGGCCCTCATTCTTACTAACACCCCATTTACATTCCTTGCAATCCTCGGGGTAATGGGTTTGATGGGTATGATTATTAAAAATGCCATAGTTCTTGTGGATGAAATAAATGCCCTGAATGGAGAGCAACGGATGGAACTGTATCCAGCAATTGTCAATGCCACAATCTCCAGGGTAAGGCCCGTGTTGCTTGCATCCCTCACAACCGTGGCCGGAATGATTCCGCTTGTGGGAGATCCCATGTATGGTCCCTTAGCTGTTACAGTTATTGGAGGGTTGCTAATAGGAACCTGTGTGACTCTGTTATTCCTGCCGGTTATTTATTCAATTTTCTTCTCTGTTAAACCAGTCTCCAAATGAAAACCATAATATTGATAATTCTTGTCGCAATATTTTCAGCCTTTCCGTTGAAGGCAATTGAGCTTTCTTTGGAAGATTGCAGGAAGATGGCATTGGAAAGCGATGAACTCGTCAAGATAGCAAAAAATAGAGTGACACAGTCTAACTTGGACAAGGGAGTTGCCACTACGGCCTATCTTCCAAAAATTGACGGAAGCGCCTCAGCTTTTTACATGACTCCGAATTCTTCAATGGGGGATGCAATGGAGCTTCAGATGCGGGGAGTGTATCTTGCCGGATTTTCCCTTGTGCAACCCATTTATGCCGGTGGGAAAATCTACACTGCCAACAAGCTGGCAAAGTTAGGGCAGGAAGCGGCTCGGCAGCAACTGGAGGCAACAGAGATGGATGTAGTGGCCAATGCTGAGAAAAGTTATTGGATGTATATTGCCGTGAGATCTAAAATCGACATGCTCCTGTCATATATCCAGCAACTTGATTCTATATTAAGTTATACCCGTTCGGCCTATGAATTGGGACTTACGACCTATTTGAACGTATCCAGGGTGGAGACAAAGATGTCGGAGCTGCAGTATAATCTTCGTCAGGCCAGATCAGGAGAAGATCTTTGCCGCTTGTCGTTATGCCGAATTATAGGAGTAGATGATTCCGAAGCCATCATTCCAACCGAAAAATTAAATGTCCTTCCGCAATCCTCCTTTCCCTTCGCGGGGATAGAATCCAGACCGGAGTTGCACTTATCTATGATTAATCTGGAGGCAAAAAAACATGATATAGGGATGGTGAGGTCAGATTTCCTTCCAACGATCGGGTTGCAATTGGGATGGAACGCATTCGGCAACATGAAGATGAAAAATTATATGATGCTTGATGACGGCACAGTGTTTCCCTATTCACAGACCATAAGTTATAAAGGATTTGTTGGAGCAGTCTCCCTGTCGGTGCCTATATTTCATTGGGGGGAGGGCTTTAAGAAAGTGAAGAAAGCAAAGATTGAAGTGGAGAACGCAGCTTTAGAGCTTGAGCAAAACCGGAAACTTATGGAGTTACAGGCCCGTCAGGCCTACAGGAATTATCTGGATGGCTTTGCCTTGATTGAAAGTGCTGAAAAGGCCTTTTCAGAAGCTGAATTGAACTTGAAAATGATGAAAGAGCAGTATGAAAGCGGGCTTATGACCCTCACAGACCTATTGGAAGCTCAATCTCAATGGCAATCTTCATTTTCCAATCTGATAGAAGCAAAGACCCAACTGAAAATTAATGAGGTGGACTATCTCCGCACGATAGGGGCCACGCTTTCTCAGAGGGAAAAAGGAGATAAAAAGTTGCAGGAATGACAGAAAATTAGTAATTTTGCCGCGGTTTTCGGCGAAAAAGGGCTGAAACCATAAGAAACCAAACAAACAAAACACTATGAATTGTTACGAAACCGTTTTCATTTTGACTCCCGTTTTGTCTGACGAACAGATGAAGGAAGCGGTAGAAAAATTCAAAAACGTGCTTTTACAAAACGGAGCCGAGATAGTGAATGAGGAACTTTGGGGCCTCAAGAAATTAGCCTATCCAATCCAGAAGAAGAGCACAGGATTTTACTGCCTGCTTGAATTCAAGGGAGAGCCGACGATTGTCAAGAAACTTGACATCGCTTTCAGACGCGACGAGAAGGTGATCAGATTTTTGACCTTCCGTCTTGACAAATATGCTCAGGAATATGCCGAGAAACGTAGAAACCTGAGAGCTAACAAAACAAACGAGAATGCGGCAGCAGCAGCTGTGGCAGAAAAAAAGGAGGCTTAAGCTATGGCAGCAAACAGTGAAATCAGATATCTCACTCCTGTGACAGTCGAGACCAGGAAGAAGAAATATTGCCGTTTTAAAAGAAGTGGCATTAAATATATCGACTATAAAGATCCCGAGTTTCTCAAGAAATTTCTCAACGAGCAGGGTAAGATCTTGCCTCGCCGCATCACCGGAACTTCCCTAAAGTTCCAACGTAGAGTAGCCCAGGCAGTGAAAAGAGCTCGCCATTTGGCATTGCTCCCCTATGTGGCTGACTTGATGAAATAATTCCAACAACACATTCAAAAAGAGAAAAGATGAAAATTATTCTGAAAGAAAACATACCGACCCTCGGCTATAAGGATGATGTTGTGGAGGTTAAGGATGGCTACGGCCGCAATTATCTCATTCCTCAGGGAAAAGCAATCATCGCATCCGAGGCAGCTCTCAAACGCAGAGAAGAAGACCATAAGCAAAGAGCCCATAAGCTCGAAAAAATCAAGGCCGACGCTGAGGCTGCTGCAGCTGCTCTCGAAGGAGTTAAACTCACAATCGGTGCAAAGACGAGCTCAAAGGGCACTATCTTTGGCTCTGTCAACGCTATCCAGATTGCTGAAGCCCTCGAAAAGCTGGGCCATATCGTCGACAGGAAGATAATAGAAATCAAAGACCCGGTGAAAGAAGTGGGTGTTTACAAAGCTATTATACGTTTCCATAAAGACGTGGTGACCGATATTGAATTCGAAGTAATTGCCGAATAAGAATTCATTATTCAATAAGCAAAGGATATCGGAAACGGTATCCTTTTTTTATTGGGCATTTTTTATTAAATTTGCCTATAAAACGAAAAAGCAACTCCCCAAAAGCAGAACACTATGAGACTCACAATCGACGGCAAACTCTTGCAGCAGCAATTATCGGCGGTCAACAAGGTAATAAATTCAAAGAATGCCTTGACAATATTAGACAATTTTCTTTTCGAGCTTGAGGGCTCTCAATTGACCATAACCGGTAGCGATCAGGAAAACACCGTGAAAGTGAGGGTAGAAGTGGCCGACAGCGATGGTCGGGGCCGAATAGCCATACCGGCTAAAACAATTCTTGAAATCACAAAAGAGATAAGCAACCAGCCGGTCAGCTTTATCCTAAACGACCAGACCGGAGAAATCGATCTGCAATTTATGAATGGCCAATTCCGCTTTATGGGGATAAACGCTGATGAATTTCCTCAGGGTGATAATCTCGAAGATGCCTCCCAGAGCTTTTCACTTCCGGCTTCGGTAGTGCTTAAGGGGATTGAGAAAACTGTCTATGCAGTCAGCTCTGAAAATATCCGGCCCATAATGACGGGTATCTATTGGGACATCCATGAGAATGATATAGTATTTGTGGCCAGTGATACCCATAAACTTGTTAGATACATTACCCGTGAAGTGTCCCCCGGCTTCGAACGTGGCTTCATCATGCCTGCCAAGCCTGCCAATATCCTCAAAGGCATCATGGGCAAGGAGGATATGCTGAATATCAGAATAGGAGAAAAGGGCGCATGTTTCACTTTCGGTGATTTCTCTTTGACATGCAGATTTATAAAGGGAAATTATCCAAATTACAACCGAGTGATTCCGACCGATAATCCCTACACAGTGACTATTGAACGTCAGTCTATGCTAAACGCAATGAGAAGAGTGGCAATATTTGCCAGCAAGGCTTCGAATCTTGTGAAGATGGAGATGCAACCGGGAATCATGAGATTAGCGGCCCAGGACCTTGACTACGGCACATCGGCTGAGGAAAGAGTGATGTGTGACTATCAGGGTGACGACATGACAATTGGATTCAACTCGGTCTTTACCTTGGAAATTCTCAACAATATGGGAGGCGAAACCACAGTGATCAAATTGTCAGATCCGGCGCGTCCCGGAATCTTCGAGCCTTTGGAACAAGAACCTGAGACAGAACTGACCACTATCCAAATGCCGATGCAGGTGATAGAGTAATTGGCAATTAATTAATAGCAATTAAAATTTGAAATTGGGAAGTAGAAATAAAAAAGAGGGGTTATAATTTGTAATTGCAAATAGGATTCAAAGATTGTTTGCTGTTGAGCGGAGGAAAAGAGGTTAATCAAACCAAGGCAAAATGGAACTTAAGCTACAAAGGCCGTTGATTTTTTTTGATCTGGAGACTACCGGCACCAATGTTGTTAAGGACAGGATTGTGGAGTTGTCGTTTATTAAAGTTTATCCAGACGGGCGTGAAGAAATGAAATGCCGAAGGATCAACCCCGGGATACCCATTCCGGAGGCAGCTACAGCGGTTCACCATATAACAGACGACGATGTTAAAGATGAACCTACATTTCGTCAGATAGCGAGGTCTCTCTTTGAGATATTCGAGGGTTGCGACATTGCTGGCTTCAATAGCAATAAATTTGATGTTCCTCTACTAATGGAGGAATTTGGGCGCTGCGGCATAAATTTCGACGTCAACGGGCGTCATTTTATCGATGTGCAAAACATTTTCCATAAAATGGAGCAACGCACTCTTGTAGCAGCTTACAGATTTTATTGCGGGAAAGAACTTGAGGGTGCTCACAATGCTCTTGCAGACACGAAGGCCACTTACGAGGTATTAAAACAACAACTCGACAAATATTCAGAACTTGAAAACGATGTCGAGGCGTTGGCAAAATTTTCCACGGTGGGTCGAAACCTTGATTTGGCAGCACGCATTATCCTTGACGACAACGACAGGCCAATATTCAATTTTGGAAAACACAAAGGGAAAACAGTTAAAGAGGTCCTTAAGCGTGAACCCTCATTTTTTGATTGGATGATGCAGGGGGAATTTCCCAAAAACACCAAAGATGTCTTGCTCAGTCTCAAGGCCAAATATAGCATGGAAAAATAAAACCGTTAACCCGGGAGTAAGTAAGTGGCAAAAAGCTCTTAAAATAATCACTAAGAATTGAGACAAATAGAGCGGTCGAAATCTGAAGGATTACATTGGTCAAAAATCTTTTAAATGAAATCATTGGAGGGGAAACATATAGTCTTGGGAGTCACGGGAGGTATTGCGGCATATAAGTCTGTGATGCTGCTCAGATTGCTTATAAAAGAGGGCGCCGAAGTTCAGGTAGTCATGACTCCGAATGCAAAAGAATTCGTGGCCCCGGTGACTTTCTCGAGTTTAAGCGGCAAGCCAGTGGTTTCAGAATTTTTTACTGCTAACACTGGAGAATGGCATAGCCATGTGGATCTTGGTCTATGGTCAGATCTGATGGTTATAGCTCCTGCTACAGCTGCCACTATCGGTAAACTTGCCAACGGAATCGCCGACAATATGCTGGTGACAACATATCTTTCGGCCAAATCTCCTGTGATGATAGCTCCTGCAATGGATCTCGATATGTGGATTCATCCCTCAACTCAACGTAACATGGAGGTTTTGAAGGGTGACGGAGTGATGACTGTGGCACCGGGAAGCGGGGAACTTGCAAGCGGTCTGAACGGTAAGGGACGAATGGCGGAGCCATCGGAGATATTAAAAGCTATTAAGGATTTTTTCGCAAAAGGGGAAGAGCTAAAGGGGAAACGGATATTAGTGACTTCAGGACCAACCTACGAGAATTTAGACCCTGTTAGATTTATAGGCAACTATTCAAGTGGGAAAATGGGTTTCAACTTAGCAGAGGCTTTCCTAAGAAGAGGAGGAGAAGTTTTCTTGATCACAGGACCCGTTTCAGTTGAGATTCCTGATCATCCGAGGTTACATCGCATCGATGTCAGGAGCGCGCGAGAGATGTTAGCTGCTACCGAACCTCTTTTCTCCGACATGGATATCGCAGTCTTCGCAGCTGCTGTGGCCGACTATGCTCCCGAAGAGAAGGCTGATAAAAAAATCAAAAGAGAGAATGCCGAGACGCTTTCAATCAAGTTGAGAAGAAACCCTGATATTGCCGCCACCCTGGGAAAAGAAAAACGAGGCCAAATCACAGTGGGTTTCGCTTTGGAAACCGATCATGAACTCGAAAACGCAGCAAGAAAGATACAGACCAAAAATTTGGATCTCATTGTTATGAACAGCCTTCAAGACCCTGAGGCCGGATTTATGAAGGACACTAACAAGGTTACTATTATAGACAAAGAAGGGGAAAAAACCGAATTTGGGGTGAAGTCAAAAAGAGAAGTCGCAGAAGATATAGTCGACACAATTATCAAATATCGATTTACAGTTACCAAAGATCAAATATCGAATATCCAAGATCAAATTTCAAAAAACAAAGACAAAGAATCAGTTTAAAAGGGGAAGCGGAAATGAAATGGGTTATAACATTAATATTCGGATTGGCATCGTTGATGCCTTTCAGGGCTTCTGCCCAGGAATTGCTATGCACCGTAGAAATCAATACGAGTGCAATAGAGGGCACGAATAAGAGTGTCTTTGAAAGGCTTCAGGAGGCGATTTCCGACTATTTCAATGAAACGAAATGGACTAATACGGTTTTTTCACCCACAGAGAGAATTGAATGTAAGTTTTTCCTGACAGTCAAGGAATACACCAACGACCGTATCAAAGGGGAATTACAAGTGCAGCTTTCTCGACCGGTCTACAACAGCACATATACCACCACACTATTCAACTTCAAGGATACAAAGGTGGAATTCGATTATCGGGAAGGGGAACCCTTGATATTTAACGATGTTACCTGGACTGACAATCTCACCGGTATCTTGAACTATTACGCCTATCTCTTTTTGGCCCTTGACTTCGATTCTTTCTCTCCGCTTGGTGGCCAACCATATTTCGACAAGGTTGCCTCGATCGTGCAACAAGCTCAGAGCAGCGGCGAGATCGGTTGGAGAGCTTTTGAAGATACAAAAAACAGAAGCGCCGTCTTGTCGGCATTCACCGATGCGAATACCTCCGGAATGAGAGACCTCCTCTATCAATACCATCGCAAGGGACTCGACGAAATGGTGACAAGCCCCGATAAGGGAAGGTCTACAATAACCGAATCGCTACAGGTGTTGAAAGATATCTATGAGCATTATCCCATGTCGGTGGCTCTCTCGATTTTCCGGGACTCAAAGCTTGACGAACTAGTTAACCTTTATTCAAAGGCGCCCCAAACGGAACGAGATGAGGTTTATGATTTGTTGCAACCTGTTTATCCCACCGACAGGGCGCAGTTGGAAAAGATAAAGAAACCAGAGCAATGATAAGCCGCTTGAGCATCGACAATTATGCATTGATCGACAAAACAGATATAGAGTTCGGGCAAAGGTTTGTGGTCATCACGGGAGAAACCGGAGCCGGGAAATCTATCATGCTTGATGCCTTGTCGCTATTGATGGGCTCGAGGGCCGACACCAAAGCCGTGGGCAACAAAGAGAGGAAGACAATAGTGGAAGCCCTTTTCAGGAGTCCTGACCCTCTCTTAAAGAAAATTTTGGAGGAAAATAATATAGAATGGGACGCGGATGAACTGATAGTCAGAAGGGAAATCAATCCTTCGGGCAAGAGCCGGAATTTTGTAAACGACACGCCGGTGAATCTTGGTTTTCTTGGCTTAATATCCTCCCATCTACTTGATATCCATTCCCAACATAGCAATGCTCTGCTCAATCGCCCGGAGGAACAATTAGCCATTATCGATGCTTTCGGGGAAACCAGCTCCTTTCAATTGCAGTATTTAGAGGTTTTCAAGGAATATGTGGCCCTGCGAAACAGGATAAAAAAAATAAAAGAGGCCCGGGCAACAGGGAAAGAAAACCGGGAATTTCTATTGTTTCGTCTTGAACAACTCGACAAACTTAAACCCAAAAGGGGAGAACTGGAACAATTGGAGAGGGAGGCAGAAATTTTAGGAGATGCCGACAACATCAAGACAAACCTTGAAGAGGCATTGACATCATTGAGCGGAGGAAATGCATCGGCCCTTAGACAATTGCAACATGCCACATCTCTTTTAGAGGTAGTGGACTTCGATCTCCTGGACCCTTCGGGCAATGATGAGGTAAAATCGCGACTAGATTCATTGAAGATAGAATTGAGGGATATCTGCGACACTATCGAGGGATATTCCGACAAAATAAATTCCGATCCTGAGTTGCTTGAAAAAGTGCAGAGCCGCATTGAAAGCCTATATGAAGCCATGAAGCGCTTCAAGGTAAAAGACGAGGAGGAACTCGTGACGCTCCATATGAAGCTAAAGGAGGAATTGGAGGGGATAGATTCAGACAATGTTGATGTTTCGGAAATGGAACGCCAACTTAAGGAAAGGGCAAAGATTCTGAAAGAGCGAGCAGACCAACTATCGGAAAAAAGAGTCGAAGTCGCCTCAAGATTTGCTGAAACAATTGAAGAAGCTATCCGCCCTTTAGGTCTTCCTAATGTAAAGTTCAAGGTGGAAATAGAAAAAGGGAAGATGTCGGCGGAAGGTCAAGACATTGTGACCTTTTCTTGCAGTTTCAATAAAAATCATCCCTTGCAGCCCGTGGCTGCGATCGCATCGGGAGGTGAGATATCCAGAGTCATGCTCGGATTAAAGTCGATAATGGCCAAAAGAATGAAACTGCCAACCGTGATATTCGATGAAATAGACACCGGAGTTTCAGGAGAGATAGCCCACAAAATGGGGAAGATGATGAAAGAAATGTCAGCTGACATGCAGGTGATTTCTGTGACCCATCTGCCCCAAGTGGCTGCCAGCGGCGACACGCATCTAAAGGTCTATAAGGCTGACGACAAGGAAAAGACAGTCAGCCATGTGAAGGTATTGTCTTCAGAAGAGAGGGTGAACGAGATAGCGGGGATGTTGTCGGGCACCACAATAAACGAAGCCGCCCTCGAGAATGCAAAAATACTCTTGAATTCAGAATGATAGATGGATAGGAAGGATTATATATTCGGTTTGCGACCCGTCATGGAAGCCATAGAAGGGGCAGAGAGCCTAGATAAAATCCTGGTAAAGCGGGATTTGACGGGCCAGATAGCCAAAGACTTACTGGCCAAGGCCAAGGAATTTGATATACCGGTGCAACGGGTTCCGGCAGAAAAGTTAAACAGGATAACTATGAAAAACCACCAGGGAGTGGTAGCTATAGTTTGTCCCGTTAGATATCATGATCTTGATAATTTATTAAGCTTCCTTTATGAAGAGGGGAAGACACCTTTGGGAGTGATGCTCGACGGAGTCACTGATGCGAGAAACTTCGGGGCAATAGCTCGAAGCGCCGAATGTGCAGGAGCAGATTTTATCATTATCCCGGAAAAAGGAAGCGCCTCGGTTACTTCGGACTCAGTCAGAGCATCGGCCGGGGCTCTGTTTCATATTCCGGTGTGTAGGGTAAAAGATCTTGGGGCCACAGTTGTCCGTCTTCACGAAAATGGACTCCAAGTGGTTGGAGCTTCGGAAAAAAGCGACCATAACTATACTGAAGTGGATTACAAGGTGCCTACCGTTATTGTCATGGGAGCTGAAGATTACGGTATTTCAAATGAAGTGATACGAAAATGCGACGACCTTGCAGCGATTCCGATTTTAGGAAAGGTTGGTTCGTTGAATGTCTCAGTGGCTTGTGGAGTGATGCTTTATGAAGCTGTCAGGCAGAGGCGGCTCTGAAGGGACATAGAGTTGAAAAATAAGAAATAGAAGAGGAAAATAGAAGAAGATAAGATAAGCCTTCTGTTTTGAATACAATAAACTTTTATCTAAATTTGCATAACCGATGAATCAACTTCAGCAGGCATTATTCTGAAGACCATCATCGGGTTCTAAGAAATCGATTATGATAAACCGGGTATTGATAAGGATGAAGACAGTGCAACTGCTGTATTCCTATCTTCTTGTCGACAAACCATTTTCTTTAGAATCCCAGCCCTCGGCTCCCACAAAGGAGAAGCGGTTTGCATATAATTTATATTTAGACACTATTCTGCTAATAGATCGACTTGCCGGGCAGATCAGAGGAAAAAACAAGAGTCTGCCGCTTGCAGATTCCAGATTTGTGGTTCGCACTGAAGGTGACGACCGCATTAAATCTCTGCGAAATAAATATTATGCGGCTCCTTTCCCATTTGAAAGCATAGAGCCGGGACTTGCTGAAAAAATAAAGGAGAGTCTTCTTTTCCGCGAATTTGAGAAGAACAGAGACCAAGGTTTCGCTCCTGATAAATTCTGGGAAAATGTCTACCTTAATATCATCCAAGTCGACGAGGCATATAATTCTGTGGTGAAAAGCCTTCCTGATTATTCGCTTTCGGGAGTTGAACGGATGAAGGGAATGATGGATCAAACGTTCAAGAATTTTTATGCTACGCAAGACAATGTAGACGATGCGCTTAAGACTCTTGAATATAGTCTCGACAAAGCAAGAGATCTTTATGTGAGATTGCTGGATCTTCCCGTGGAACTCACCCTCTTGCGTCTAAACCAATTGGAACAAAACCGCAAAAAATATCTTGCAGGCCAAGAGGATTTGAATCCAAACATGAAATTTGTGGATAATCCCATACCGCGACTGATTGAACAAAGCGGTCTGTTCGAAGAATATGTTGAGAAAAATCATCTGTCGTGGAAGGTGGAAGACCCGGAATTGCTAGATATTTTATTGAAGAATGTAATTGAATCGGATCTCTATCGAGAATATATTGATTCAGAGGAAACCGGCTTGAAAAAGGATTCTGAATTCTGGCAGTCAACCCTCACAGATATTATCTTGAATAACCCTCATTTTTTAGAATATCTGGAAAATAAGTCGGTATTCTGGAATGATGATTTGGAAATTATGACCACATTTGTGGTCAAGACCCTCAAGAAACTTGGAACGGGAGAAAATCCTGACCAGGCCTTTTTACCAAAATTTAAAGACGAGCGTGATGCACGGTTTGGCTCTGAGTTGGTGCGTTTTGTCATCAGAAATAAAGAGGTTTATCAACGTTACATCGACGATGCGCTACGCCATGAAAAGTGGGAAACAGAGCGATTGGCATTCATGGATGTCGTCATAATAATGACGGCTCTTGCCGAAATAATCAACTATCCCGAGATACCGGTGGAAGTCAGCATAAACGAATATATCGAGATAGCAAAGAGTTATAGCTCGGCCAAGAGCGGCCAATTTGTCCACGGCCTTTTGGCGAGTCTTATCACACGCCTCAGAGAAGAGAAAATAATCATTAAATAAGAAATAAAACATAACCCGAAGTGAAATAGGGCAGAAACAAGAAAAAAGAAAGGAATGAATACATTAAACACAATACTTCTCCAGAGCGAATCGGCCGGAGGTGGTTTCAGCGGAATGATCATGATAATCGCCATGATCGTGATATTTTATTTTTTCATGATCAGGCCGCAAAGCAAGAAACAGAAAGAAATTAAGAGAGCCCGGGAGGCGATGCAGAAGGGCGACCATGTTGTCACAGCCGGAGGGATCCATGGAAAAATCAGAGACATCGATGAAACCACAATCAATATAGAGATAGCGCCGGGTGTCTCTATAAAAGTAGACAAGGCTTCCGTTTTCCCGGCCGGCCAGCAGGAGACGGCATCAAAATAAAAGGACTTGTCACCTCGGAGACTGGAACAACTTAAAGAGCGATGGAGAATCCTGAGGTCAACTTCGGGATTCAAAAATTCTATGTTGTTTCTTGTCTTTGTCATAGTTAGTGCTCTTTTTTGGTTTATAATGGCCTTGAACGATAGTGCTCAAGACCATTTCAATGTAAACTTGCGAATCATCAATCAGCCGGATTCAGTGACTTTTATCTCCGATGTCCCGGAAAGGATTCATGTATCGGTAAGCGATAAGGGCACAAATTTATGGAGAAACGGATATTTAAAACATCCAACCGTCAACGTGGACTTCAAAGAATATTCCAACGACGGAGTGTTGCGTTATTCCTACAATGACTTGATATCTTCGCTCAGGGAGACTTTTGGAGGAGGTGCTGTAATTACCTCTGTATCCTTGGATTCACTCCAATTGTTTTATACTACTAATGCCGGCAAGAAAGTGCCTGTATTGATCAATTGTCAGGTTTTCCCTTCTCCAGGATCAACTCTTGAGGGGAGCGTGAAGGCCAGCCCGGGGAGCGTATATGTATATGGGGGGAAGGATGTGCTCGACACAATTAGATATGTCAGCACCGAGCCGGTAGTTCTCCGGAATCTGTCGGAGTCTACAAATTTGGAAGTAAAGATAAAGAGAATAACAGGTGCGAGAGTTTTACCTTCGAAGGTAGAGCTAAAGGTGGGAATAGAACCTTTGGTGAAAAAACAAGCTATGGTGACAGTCGAAGCGGTCAATGTGCCTGCAGGAGAGGAATTATTGCTTTTCCCTTCTAAAGTGCCAGTAGAATATTATGTTGCCATGAGCCTTCTCAATCAAGATGAAGATAATAATATCCATCTGACAGTTGACTATGAAGACATTTCTGAATCCAAAGATGGCAAACTCCCTGTGGAGATAAACAAGTTTCCCGATAGGCTTAAGAATTTGTCTCTTAAGACCGACAGCATCGAGTATGCTGTGGTGAAAGATTGACCGTTTTAAAAATGACGAGGGATATCACTATCGGTATAACGGGAGGCATTGGAAGTGGCAAAAGCGTGGTTTCACGAGTGTTGCGCTGCAATGGATTTAAAGTCTTTGACTGCGACTATGAGGCAAAGGTAATTATGAATAAAGAGCCGACAAAGCTCTCCTTAATAGCAGCCTTTGGAGAAGAGATATATACTCCTGACGGGAACCTTAACCGGCCCCTTATGTCAGAGATTATATTCAACGATAAAGAAAAACTCCGTTTTGTAAATTCCATTGTGCATCAGGAAGTGAAAAATTTCATTAGAATGGAACGCAAAAAAACGCGAGGCTATTTCTTCATAGAATCGGCGATACTATCGGGGTCGGGGATAACTGACTTTTGCGACGAAGTATGGCTCGTGGTGGCTCCCGAAAGATTGAGGTTGAAAAGAGCTATGGAAAGAGACGGTGTGACACAAGAAAAGATAGAGACTCGGATGAAGGCTCAAAGCAAAGAATTGTCTCAACTGTCTCAGGAGAAGGTAACAGTATTGAGAAACGATGAGTTTCATGCGATCCTTCCGGAAATATTGAAAAAAACGAAAATTTATCAACAAAATCAAAAATACACATTATCATGTTGAAAAAAATATTGGCAATCACAGGGAAGCCGGGGCTCTTTAAGATGGTGGCCCATAATGGGAGAACCCTTATAGTAGAGGACTTAGTGAGTGGTAAACGTTTTCCGATTTCACCACGTGACCGAGTTGTCGCTCTTGGGGATATTGCAATGTATACAGAAAATGAAGACAAACCATTGGGTGAAATACTTGACCTTATATATGCAAAAGAAGAGGGGAAACAACTTGACGTTAAGGAAATCATAGCTACTGAGGGACTGAAAAATCGTTTTGAAACCTATTTGTCTGATTTTGACAAAGAGAGGGTCCACGATTCAGATATCAAGAAACTTTTCACTTGGTATAACCTTCTGGTAAACTCGGGAATCACAAAATTCACTGAGGAAGAAACTGAGCCGGAAGAGGAAGAGAAGGAAGGAAAAACGGAGGAAAAAGGTAAATAAAAGTAATCTCCCTTAACTACTCTTAATAAGAATCCTGAATCCAGGTATTTAGATATCTCCTATTATAGCACTGAGGTCTTAGAGATTTACGATTCGGGAATCGAGATTATTAGAGATTTACGATTAGAGCTGATAGGCTTAGAACCGAGAGATAAAACAGGATAATAATTTGTATAGAATTTTAGACATCATCAGAGGCACGACAGTGGATGGTCCGGGTTTCCGCACCTCCATTTATATGGCCGGCTGTATCCATCATTGCGAAGCCTGTCAAAATCCTCAATCTTGGGATTAC
This sequence comes from Muribaculaceae bacterium, assembly GCA_022509125.1. GTDB lineage: Bacteria > Bacteroidota > Bacteroidia > Bacteroidales > Muribaculaceae > Lepagella. Next base: position 114,648 of record JAFLTU010000001.1, read on the forward strand.
AAGAATGGGAAAGAAATGTCTTTAGATGAGATTATGGCCGTTGTAGAAGAGGAGGATTTTAATGTTACCCTTTCGGGAGGTGATCCTCTTTATGAACCTAAAGATACGGCAGTTTTGGTGGAACGTCTTAAACGTGACGGCAGAAACGTTTGGGTCTACACAGGATATCGTTGGGAGGACATTATAGGAACGGCTTCCTTGCTGGATGCGGTGAAGGAGGCTGATGTAGTGGTGGATGGCGAATTTATTGTATCCCAACGCAATATCGACCTACCGTTTCGGGGATCTTCCAATCAACGTATCATCGATGTAGGAAAATCTTTGAAAGAAGGCCGAGTTGTCTTGTTTATGAGTTAGTTTTCTGTTTTAAAGTTAAACAAAAAGGAGGACCTTAATTATTAGTTAAGGTCCCCTTTTTCGTTCTATAAGTCCTTATTCATGGACCACTCGGTCGTTGAGTTCTGCGAGTTTGCCGGAGTTCCATCTATCGGTGGTTCCGACTAAGTATCCCGTGATTCTTTGTATGGTCTCAAATTTAGAATCGCATTTAGGACAACGGTTCTGGTCTTTGAGGGCGTTTTCATATCCGCATTTGGGACAATGGTTGCGATTGTGGTTGACGGAACCATACCCGATGTTATATTTGTCCATAAGATCGACTACCTGCATGATAGCCTCCTCGTTGTGGGTAGCATCTCCGTCGATTTCAACATAGAAGATATGTCCTCCCCGGGTTAGGTCATGATATGGGGCTTCGATTTTAGCCTTGTGTCTCGGAGAACAATGATAATAGACAGGGACATGGTTGGAATTTGTGTAATAATTCTTATCTGTGACCCCTTCGATTTCTCCAAAGGTTTTTCTGTCGGTTTTTGTGAATTTTCCGGAAAGTCCTTCAGCTGGAGTTGCAAGGATTGAATAATTATGGGCGTATTTTTCGGAGAATTCATTAGCCCTGTCACGCATATAAGTGACAATCTTGAGGCCTAATTGCTGAGCTTCTTCGCTCTCTCCATGATGTTGTCCCAGGAGTGCAATCAAAGCTTCCGCCAGACCAATAAAACCGATTCCCAAAGTGCCTTGGTTGATCACCTTTTCAATGGTGTCTGTGGGTTTAAGCATGGAGGAGTGATTCCAAAGAGTGCTCATCACCAGAGGAAATTGTTTAGCGAGGGCGCTTTTTTGGAATTGGAACCTTTCATCCAGCTGGCGAGCTGTCAGATTTAGAACCACATCGAGTTTCTCGAAAAATTTATCGATGCGTCGGTTTTTGTCTTCTATATTCCTACATTCGAGAGCCAGTCTGACAATATTTATAGTAGTGAAAGAAAGATTGCCTCTTCCTATAGAAGTTTTCTCACCATATCTGTTTTCGAACACACGAGTGCGACATCCCATTGTTGCAACCTCATGAATATATCTTTTTGGATCATCGGCCTTCCAGTCTTCACTTTGATTGAATGAGGCGTCAAGATTTAGAAAATTTGGAAAAAATCTTCTTGCAGAGACTTTGCAAGCCAGTTTATAAAGGTCGTAATTAGGATCGGAAGGGAGATAGCTAACGCCCCGTTTCTTTTTCCAAATTTGGATAGGGAAAATAGCTGTGGCACCATTCCCGACACCTTCATAAGTGGAATTGAGGAGTTCCCTGATCACACACCTTCCCTCTGCCGAGGTGTCGGTGCCGTAGTTGACAGAAGAGAAAACCACCTGGTTGCCACCGCGGGAATGGATAGTGTTCATATTGTGTATAAATGCCTCCATAGATTGATGGACCCTCCCTACTGTCTTATTGATGGCATGTTGCACCATACGGTTTTTCCCCGAAAGCCCCTCCAGATCTTTTTTTAAGTAATCTTGAATTTCAATATTATAAAGGTCTTTTAGGTCTTCCCCCGTTAGGTCTTCAAGGTTTTTGATTTCTTCGATAAAGCTGCTTCTTACATAGGGAGCGAGATAGAAATCCAATGCCGGGATTGCTTGTCCGCCATGCATTTCATTTTGAGCAGTCTCGAGTGAAATGCAAGCAATCACACTTGCTGTTTCAATTCTCTTGGCGGGTCTTGACTCTCCATGTCCGGCCACAAACCCGTTTTTGAGGATATTGTCGAGAGGATGTTGCACACAAGTGAGACTTTTTGTTGGATAATAGTCTTTGTCGTGGATATGGATATAGTTGTTTTTAATAGCCTCCTTCACTTCGGGAGAGAGGAGATAATCGTCGACAAAAGGTTTGGTGGTTTCCGTGGAGAATTTCATCATCATTCCTGCCGGAGAGTCGGTGTTCATGTTAGCGTTCTCCCGAGTGATATCATTGTTTTTTGCGTTTATTATTTCAAGGAACATATCTCGGGTCTTGGCTCTTCGAGCAATTGAACGCTGGTCGCGATAGGCGATGTATCTTTTGGCCACATCTTTTCGGGAGGATTTCATAAGCTCAAACTCCACTCGGTCTTGAATTTCTTCCACAGTCATTCTCTCCTCGCCATTCATTCCGATACGATCGGAAATTTTCTGGATCAGCGATTCGTCTTCCCCTAATTCAGTTGCGAGCATCGCTTTCCTTATGGCAGCTTTGATTTTTTCTTCGTTGTAGCCAACAATCCTACCGTCACGTTTTTCGACTGTGTGTATCATTTCTTATTTTATAAAAAAGAATTAAACCTCTTTGAGATTTTTTGTCAGACTAAATATTATTCCTCTGAAAAGCTTGAGGAAGAAACCCGGATGCGAAATTAACGTTATTCCCAAATTAAGACAAATTATTTCAATAAAAATTATGTTAAAAATTATTTTGGATAACTTTTATAAATTGTTAAAATTACAAACCGCTAAAAATCAATGATATAAAAATAATTTTGGAAAACTTTTGAAAAATTATAATTAATTTTGTTTATTCAAAAATTTTTTATATAGATTTCATAAAGTAAGTTAATTAGTGATTGTTAAAAATAAAGGAGGAGAATTTTATCCCTTTGTAAAGGAATGAAAAATTGAGATTCCCCTTTGCAGAATCCGGCTTAGCAGCCCATTTGACACTTTAGTCTCTTCTACATTGCTTCTGATTGTTTTATGATGAAAATTGAATGACTGAAGTATATTTGATCTAAAATCGTTACCTTTGCAATTAAACTATATAGAATAAAAAATGAAAAGTATAGATAGATATTTGATGTTGGCAGGAGGATTGCTTCTTATGAGTTCATGCAGTCTTTTTCATAAGGGAGAGAAACCGGTAGAATCAACAGTGGAGGTGAAAAAAGATGCAGTTATGCCAACAGATAGAGAGGAAATTGTTAAACCAGTCTCTTCTGTTTACACTTCTCAGGAGATATCAAAGGGAGTGGTGAAGGGAGATTGGGCAATTGAAACTGTTAATGGGAAACCCGTTATAGGAGAAAAGGCGCCATTTCTAAAATTTGTGCCCGAAGAGGGAAGAGTATACGGTAACAACGGTTGCAACGTCATTAATGCGGAATATAAGTATAACGCGGAAGATTCCACAATCTCTTTCTCGTATTTGGCATCCACTATGATGTTGTGTCACAAGGAGGGTATAACTGATATAGAAATCAACCAGGCTCTGGATGCAACCCGTTTTTATTCATGGGAGCTAAGTGGCGATGATTATTATCTGACATTCTATAATGCTGACCATGAATCTGTGATGGGACTCATGCATCAGAATTTTCAGTTTCTTAACGGCACCTGGATTGTAAAGGAGATATCCGGGGAGGCTGTAGACAATCCAAAGATGAAAATTGTGATCGACGTAGAGGAGGGAAAGGTGCATGGCAATACAGGCTGCAACGTTTTCAACGGCACCTTAGAGACGAATATGGAAACAGCCAATTCTATTTCCTTCGAAGCCATTGCGAAGACAATGGCTTTATGTCCTGATGAAAATCATGAAATCCAGCTTATGGTGGCCATTGAAGAGGCTTCAAAGGCCCTTCCTTTGAAGGGAGGAAAAGTGGAACTTCTAGACGACCAAGGAAAAACAGTATTGGTAATGGAGCGCACTTCCGATAAATAAAAAAGGCCTAAGAAAGTCATCTCCAAAAATATAAGAAAAATATGCCAAAGACTGAAGAGAGAGTCGATAAGTGGTTATGGAGCATGCGAGTTTTCAAGACTCGCACAATAGCGACAGATGCCTGCAAGAAGGGTAGAGTCACTATCAAGGGAGCGGCTGCGAAACCTTCCCGACCGATTAAGATTGGGGATATAATCGATGTTAAAAAACCTCCGATCACCTATACCTTCAAAGTAATAGGCATCCCTTCAGGAAGGCTGGGGGCAAGATTAGTGCCGGAATATCTTGAAAACCTGACCCCTCAAAGTCAATATGATTTACTGGAGATGTCACGCATATCAGGATTTGTAGACCGCAGTAAAGGCTTGGGTCGTCCTACAAAACGGGAAGGTAGAGACCTGGCTCGTTTCCGCGAGCAGACTATGGATAATTTCTTCCTTGATTGGGACGATGATGAGGAGGATGAAACAGTAGAAGACGAAGGAAGGGGAGAAGACGAAACCAATGTAGAAAACTAAGCCGGATGTTAAGTTTTTTAAGGCGTCTTTTCCGAACTCAAAAGAAGGAAGAGACAGAAAAAGAAGACATGAAGAAATTTCTTATTGTTGGTTTGGGGAACATCGGGCCCGATTACATCGGGACGCGTCATAATGTAGGATTTATGATAGCCGACAAGCTCGTGGAAGAGCAAGGAGGGACATTTTCCTCATGCCGCTATGGCGACATGGCAAAAGTGAGGGTAAAAAATTGCGAGTTAATGGTGTTGAAACCGTCCACATTCATGAATTTAAGCGGAGTGGCCGTAAGATATTGGATGAACCGGGAGAAACTTCCATTGAATCAGCTTTTGATTTTGGTGGACGACTTGGCTTTGCCATTCGGCACGATACGTATCCGGGAATCGGGAAGCGAGGGAGGGCATAACGGACTCAAAAGCATCTCAGAGCAACTTGGCAACCGCAACTATGCCCGGTTGAGGTTTGGCATAGGAAATGAGTTTTCAAGAGGTGGTCAGGTTGATTTTGTGTTGGGGCAATTCTCCGATGAAGAAAAGAGGGAACTGGGGGAAAAAATCAATAAGGCTGTAGAGGCAGTAAAGGCTTTCTGTCTTTCGGGAGCTGCATTTGCAATGACTAATTTCAACAAATAAGTGTTTTGAGACTCTCGAGTCTTTTTTTTAGGATTAATAAGTCCGGTATCATCCAATTCGGCAACAAACTCATTCACCTCTTCTAAACAAACTGTGAGGGACCCTCTTTAATTTTTGGATATTTCCAAATATAATTTTTTATTCCGGAGAATTACGATCCCTTTTCGAAGAGTCCATTTTCTGGCATGGGGCTTATCTGCCTTAATTGCATCAAGAATTTCCGAAGGAGTGGTGGAAAAGGGTTGTGCGGGATCGATAAAACGTTTCAAAATCAATAAAGGGGCAGGAGAGGAGGTAATCGTTGAGACCTCAAGAGGAGAACCCGTAGAGGGTTGAACGTCGTTGACGAGTTTTTCCACCAGACTATTTTCTGCTGAAAGATTCTGGATGGATTTATCAATAGCTTTGTCGAAACCCTTCCAGACGTCTTTAAGTTTAGGAATTATCTCATTCCGTAGGTAATTGCGCCTATAATCGTTTGAAAGATTCGAAGAATCAACGATATATTCAGCTCCAAGTTCGTTAAGATAATCTAATAACTCCTTTCGATGAAAAGGGAGGAGGGGTCGCCAAATGGACCCGTTATCATTCTTCATTCCTGAAAGACCTCTTGACCCTGATCCTCTCAGAAGGTTGAGGAAGAATGTCTCGATATTATCGTCGGCATTATGACCAATGGCAATCCTATCAAATCCGGAAAGAGAGAGTTGGTTAAGAAACCACTTGTAACGCAATTCTCTGCAAGCCATCTCCACAGAAGTGCCTTTATGGCTTGCAATATAGTCTTGGGTGTCAAAATCGATTGTCTTCAATTCGATTTTATTGTCTTTGCAAAATTGTCTTACAAAGGAAGTGTCGCGTTCGCTTTCGGCCCCGCGGAGATGGAAATTACAGTGGAGAGCCCTCACATGGAGCCCCGATCTTTTGAGAGCGAGTGTAAGGGCAACACTGTCAGCACCGCCGCTAAGAGCCACTAACACATTTTTGATATTTTTCTCCCTTATATCCCGGTGTAGAAACGATTCAATCCGGGCAAGGACTCCAGCCTTTCTCATTCGTATCTTATTGCTTCTATAGGATCAAGGTTAGAGGCTTTAGCAGCTGGATAAAAACCAAAAATAATGCCGATTGCCGTGCAAACCACGAAGGAGAGCACAACTGAAGAGGCTTCAATCACCACAGGCCAATGAGCAATCACCCTGATCATCCAGGTTGTGAAAGCTCCTAATAGTATGCCGAGAATTCCACCTGTCACCGAAATGATCACAGCTTCTATAAGAAATTGCATCATAATGTCATTTCCCCGGGCCCCGATACTCATTCTAAGTCCGATTTCGCGTGTTCGTTCCGTCACGCTCACTATCATAATATTCATGATGCCGATGCCGCCGACCAGAAGGGAGATTCCTGCCACGGCGGCCAAAAGCACTGTCATCATTGAGGAAGTGGAGGATATCATTTCTGCAAGTTCCTGCATCGATCTTATTGTGAAGTTATCAACATCAGAGTCTCGAAGTTTGTGTTGAGTCCTTAGAATGTCGGTGATTTCAGCGATAGTTCTTTGTGTCTCCTCTTCATCAATTGCGGAGGCTTGAATGCCTTGAAGGTAATCGGTCGCAAGAACACGTTTCATGACTGTGGTGTAAGGAGCCAGAGCAATGTTGTCTTGGTCTTGCCCCATGGTGTTGTAACCTTTTTCATCCAAAACCCCGATGATAGTCATAGGAATTGAACCGAATCTCACTACTTTCCCGACAGGATCTGTGCCGTCAGGAAAAAGATTGTCTACCAAAGTTTTGCCAATGACAGCCACTTTAGCCGCTCTTTTAACATCATCTTCTGTAAACATTTCTCCCGAGGAGACTTTTCGTTGTCGTATTTCCAGAAATTCGGAATTGACACCCTGGAGTTGCGAGGGATAATTGTTGTTGCCATAAATCCACTGACCGGAGCTTGACACTGTTGGAGTGATATTTTTAACCGTAGTGGCCTGATTGACTATAGCTTCATAATCAGAGGGTTTAAGCGTCTGCATATCGTCGCTGCTTTGGCGAACTCCCCCCCGATTCTCGGCTCCCGGGAAAATCATAATCATATTGCTTCCCATTTCGGATATCTGAGCCTTGATGGAGTTTTTAGATCCCTGCCCAATAGCCAACATAGCGATGACAGCGCCGACACCGATAATGACGCCAAGCATTGTGAGGAAACATCGCATCTTATTGTTGTTTAGGGCTTTAAGGGCCACTTTCAGAAGATTCTTGATATTCATCTGATAAAGAGGAACTTAATCATTATCTACCGGGAGATTGTCATAGACTTCTTGAGCCGATTTGATGTCGGCATTATATTCATCGTTGACAATGCGGCCATCTTTTAAGAGTATGTTTCGAGAGGAATACATCGCGATTTCAGGGTTATGAGTCACGAATATAAGTGTCTTACCCTCCCTATAAAGCTTTTGAAAAAGAGTCAGGATAGAAAAAGAAGTTCGGGTGTCGAGATTTCCTGTGGCCTCGTCAGCCAGAATGATTGCCGGATTGTTAACAAGAGCTCTTGCAATGGCCACCCTCTGCTGTTGCCCGCCCGACATCTGGTTGCTGCGATGGAAGAGCCGATCTCCCAACCCCACTTCCTTAAGACATTTCTCAGCCATAGCTGTCCGTTCTTTCGCACTAATTGCTGAATTATAAAGCAGTGGAAGCTCAACATTCTCTAAGGCAGTGGTCTTCGGGAGTAAATTATAATTCTGGAAGATGAATCCTATTTTACGGTTCCTTATTTTCGCCCTTTCATTTTTCCCCATTCCGCTTACGTTTATTCCATCGAGAAAATATTCTCCCGAGGTTGGAGTGTCGAGACAGCCCAACGTGTTTAGCAGAGTTGATTTTCCCGACCCCGAGGTGCCCATTATCGTGACGAATTCGCCCTCATAGACTGTAAAGGATACTCCTCTCAAGGCCTTGACGGTTTCATCGCCAACTTTGAAATAGCGTTTGAGCTTTTCGATTCTAATAATCTCTTTAGGCATTGCCGCTATTTTTTGGGTTCTTCTTTTTTATTCCTGTTGGCTCCCGGAGGTTTGGGCAGGAAGGGATTATCTTCAGGTTTAGCCCTTCCATTGTTTTTCATGACCTCGTTGTATTGTAGTGCCACTTTTTCTCCCGGTTGCAATCCTCCTACAATCTGTTGATAAATATTATTGGCGACCCCGACTTCTACAGCTGTCTCCACAAGTTGATTGTCTTTAAGGATCCACACCGAGTGTTCAGCTGGTTTGTCTAAGGGTTGGGGCTGGGGAAGACCCGATTCTTCCTCTTGAGGAGGGAGAGGTTGGAATTTTAGGGCCTTTAACGGCACCGCTAACACATCGTTAAGCTCGAGGGTGTAGATAGTCAGATTGGCTGTCATGCCCGGAATGAGCTTTAAATCGGGGTTAGGAGCGTTGACTATCACCTCATAGGTCACTACATTGGAGGTTGTGGTCGGATTAAGTCTAACCTGGGTAACTGTTCCACTGAAAACGTCGTCAGGATAAGCATCCACAGTGAAGGTGACGTGCTGTCCTGTCTTCACCTGTCCTATATCTGCCTCATCTACATTCCCCACAACCTGCATGTTTTCAAGATCAGCGATTACGTAAAGATCAGCAACATTCATGCTTGAAACGACCGTCTGACCCACTTCGACCTCTCTTGAAATCACAATCCCATCAATGGGAGAATATATTTCCGCATAATTGAGGTTTTTAGCTGCCCTTACCCTGTCAGCCTTGCTCTTTTCAAAACTTAGACGAGCCACATCGTAATCACGCTTTGAAGTCTGAAACTCATAGTCTGAAATCAACTGTTCGTCATGTAGTTTCTTATCGCGTTCATAGTTGCTTTTGGCGTATTCATAGCTTGCTTCTGCGGAGGCCATATTTGCGTCGGCACTTTTTAGATCTGACTCGAGGAGGGTTTTTTCAAGTTCGGCTAATAATTGACCTTTAGTGACGTGGTCATTATAGTCTACATATAGATGTTCGATTATGCCGGTGACTTGTGTTCCGACGTTGACCTGAGTGACAGATTCCATAGTGCCTGTTGCCGTGACAACTTCTGACATAGAAATCGGTTTGACCTCATAATCCTCAATCTCCATTTTTGCTTTCTCGCCACATCCGGCCAAAAGGCTTGCAAGAAAGCCTAAAAATAATGACGAAAGAGGTAGTTTATATCTTTTCATAATTTAAAAATTTCAGGGTATTGACACTTGTCTGGTCGCGTAGAAGTCAATTGTTTTGTTAGATAAAATCGCCATGTATTTACTTTGTAGCAATTCCAGACGAGCATTGAGAAGATTGTTGTGAGCCGTCAGTAATTCCAAAGGATTAACGAGTCCGAGCTCAAATTGTCGGTCTACGAGTTCTGCCGTAAGGGTTGTGGCTTCGAGTTGAGTTTGGCCTGAAATATATTTGGCCCGTGCATTGTCGCTCTCGATAAAGAGGTTTTCAATAGTTTGCGATAGTTCGTTTTTTAGTTGTGTTTGAGTAAGGTCATAATCGAGTGCTTGAAGTTTAGCTATGTTGATTGCTCTTCGAGTGGCATTTCCGTCGTAGATCGGCACCGAAAAGCTAAGACCGATATTTTCGTTGAAGAAATTTTTCATTTGCTTTCCCCATGAGAATCCTCCCGTTGAGTTGTAGGCAGTTCCGAGTCCCCCGTTTAAAGAGATTGAAGGTAAATAACCGGCTTTTGCAATTTTGAGATTATAGTTGAAAATGGATTTATTCAATTCATTGCTTTTGAACTGCGGGAGCCAGTTCATGGCTATTTCAAACACCTGCGTTTTCGTTGGAAGAGGAGCATTCACAAGATTGTCGGAGAAATCGACCTCTTGAATATTTAATTCATAGTCAAGACTGAGATTAAGAAGATTTTTAAGGGTCACTTTGGCAGAGGCATAAGAAGATTGCGCCTGCACGAGATTATACTCGTCTTGGGCTTTCTGACTCTCTATTTGCGCATAATCCACCCGAGAAGTCCTTCCGGTCTCCATTAGCCGTTTGGTGCGTTGTGCTTGAGCAGTGCTGACTTCGAGTGATTTGCGTGCAATGTCGATAGCCTCAGCCGAATAAAGGATATTTAGATAAGCTTGGAGAATTCCGAGCTGGAGGTTTTTGACCACATCGTCGCCATAGAGTTGTTGTTGGATTTTGAAAAGTTTGTTTGTTTCCACTCTATATTTTCTGGCATTACCTTCCCAGATTGTCCAGCTGGCATTTATGTTATAAGAACTGTTATAAGAATTACGTGTCTGACCGTATGCCGGGGCTGCATAATTTGTAAAGGATTGGTTGGTGGAGAATCCAACATAGGGTAGATAAGCATCTTTTGCCATACCAATATTTTGATCGGATTCAAGCACCGAGAGCATTGCCGAGCGAATGTCGATATTATTTGCAATTGCCCAATTGACGCAATCGTCGTAGGTCCAGACTGCCGGCATCATCATAGGAGACTGTGAGGTGACATCGTCGGATGTGAAGCCGGAAGGGAAATTGAATTGTTCTGCTCTGAGGTTAATGAATGTCAGAAAAAAAGACAGAAATAATAGCAGATATCTATTAGACATGTGGAAATCTTATGTGGATTACAAAGTTAGGCATTTTTTATCGTTTTGAATTAAGAGGGATATGTTAATAAAAATAAAATCCTTTTAAGGGAGAATCCAGCTTAATTGTTATTTTGAAAATTGCGAAAATAATATTACATTTGAAACAATAAAACCCAAGACTTTAAACAACTCTTTTACCGATGCGTTCCCTTCATTTGCCTCCGAAGACAGGCGACGTAGCACCTCCACAGTTACCCGACGGGCGGATGCTTACCATAATAGGGGGAAGTGGTGCGGGGAAGACTCGTTTTATGGAGAAACTCATGGAGTTGACCGGTGAGCGGACTTATTGTCTTTCAGCAATCCGGGCCCCATTCCCGGAAAGAGTCGAATCAAAACTCAAGGGGAGCATCGACGATCTTTATTCGAGAGCAGCTGCCCGACGACCCTACATGCGTACAAACGCTGTCAGCGAGCTCGAAAAATTGATTTTCATGCTCTTTGCAGATGAGTTTGAGCAATTGCTGAAATTGAAGGAAAGAAGTCGCAAAGGAAACCTACATAAATTTCCCTCCACACGACTCGATAAATTAAAAGATGTATGGGAAAAGATTTTTCCCGGTAATAAAATAGTGAGCGGTGACGGCACTCTGATGTTTTCAACTGTTTCGGGCGACGATTTAATACCGGCCGAGCGCTTGAGTCAAGGAGAAATGGCAGTTCTTTATTATGTTGCAGGTTCTCTTTATGCCATGCAAAACGCTGTTATTTTTATAGATGCACCCTCCCTATTTCTTCATCCCACTATTCTCAATAGCCTATGGAATGCAATAGAGACGCTGCGTCCCGATTGCACTTTCGTCTATAATTCTGTGGATGTGGAATTCGTGAGCTCCCGCAACCGAAATGTCATTCTTTGGGTGAAAAGCTACGAGGCTAACAATCGGAAGTGGGATTATGAAATAATAAAATCGGGGGAAATAAGGGAAGATGTCTTCATAGAGCTTGTAGGATCGCGAAAGCCTGTCTTGTTTATTGAAGGAGATATGGCGCATAGTATTGACGCAAAGCTCTATCCTCTGGTTTTCCCTGATTATACTGTTAAACCCCTGGGGTCTTGTGACAAAGTGATAGAGACAACACGCTCTTTCAATGGGTTGACCAATATGCACCATCTTGAGAGTCATGGGATTGTAGATCGCGATAGACGCACATCTCAAGAGGTCTCATATCTGAGGAAGAAATCAGTGATGGTGCCTGATGTTGCTGAGGTGGAAAATTTCTTCCTTCTTGAAGATGTGGTCCGAACTATGGCAAAACTTAGAGGCAAAAATCCGGACCAAATCCTTGCCAAGGTTAAGAAAAAAGCCTTCGCAATCTTCAACCAGCGGCTTCATCAACAGGCACTTGAACACGTGCGCCATCGAGCTAAACGAGAAGTCGATGCAAAAATCGATGCTAAATTCTCCTGCATAACTGCGATGGAAACCCATTTGCGGCAGCTGATCAATATTTTGAAACCTCGGACCCATTATAACGAATTGGTGAAATCTTTTCAGGCCATTGTTCATAATAAGGATTATCCCTCTCTGCTTCGTGTCTTCAATCACAAACCTTTGATGGCGGAATGTGAGCTTCCGATGCTTCTTGGCTATAAGAATAAAGATGACTACGTTAAAGGTGTCATCAGCCAATTAAAAGCCGGAGGACCGGAGTCAGATAAGATGAGGATGGCAATCCGCAAAGCCCTTGTGGCTGAGCCTGAAGAGAATCCAGTTATTGATTTGAAATCAATGTAAGAATTGAAAAAGAAAACATAAAAAATTATGAAAAAGAAATTAGCATTTTTACGCAACGATCCATGGCTTGAGCCCTTTGCGGCAGCCATAGAAGGTCGCCATCAGGATGTGGAGAGAAAGCTTGAGGAAATAACGGCCTCAACCAATGGTTCGCTATCAGAATTTGCGAATGCCTATAAATATTACGGCCTTCACCATTTGGCCGGAGGAGGATGGATATTCCGTGAATTCGCACCCAATGCCACAGAAATATGGCTCATAGGCACCTTCTCCGATTGGAAACTTGAGGATAAATACAAATTAACCCGCATCAACTATGGCGACTGGCAATTGAAACTGGAAGAAGATGACCTTCACAATGGCGATCTCTTCAAAATGTTTGTGAAATGGCATGGTGGGGAGGGTGAACGTATCCCTGCATATGCCGAGAGAGTGGTACAGGATGAAACCACAAAAATATTTTCCGCCCAGGTTTATGCCCCGGAAAAACCTTATAAATTTAAGGTGAAGAAATTTGCTCCGGATGTGAAGCCCTTGCTTATATATGAATGCCATATCGGTATGGCCCAGGAGTCAGAAGGTGTGGGAAGCTACAATGAATTTAGAGAGAATATTTTGCCTCGAATAGCAGCCGATGGTTATAACGCTATCCAGATTATGGCCATTCAGGAACATCCTTATTATGGCTCGTTTGGTTACCATGTAAGCAGTTTTTACGCACCGAGTTCCCGGTTTGGCACCCCCGATGATCTCAAACGTCTCATCGACGAGGCCCATAAGCTCGGGATTGCAGTGATTATGGACATAGTGCATTCCCATGCGGTGAAAAATGAAATCGAAGGGCTCGGACGGCTTGATGGCAGCTATGACCTCTATTTCTATGGAGACCATAGGAGGGAGCATCCCGCTTGGGACTCACTCCTATTCGACTACGGCAAGAATTCTGTGCTCCATTTCCTTTTGTCAAACTGCAAATATTGGCTTGAAGAATTCAAATTTGATGGTTTCAGATTTGATGGGGTGACTTCCATGCTATATTATGACCATGGACTTGGGAAAGCCTTTGGTTCTTACGCAGACTACTACGATGGTAATCAAGATACCAATGCTCTTACTTATCTGACGTTGGCCAATATCCTCATCCATGAGGTGAATCCGAAGGCAGTCACCATCGCCGAAGAGATGAGCGGCATGCCGGGGCTGGCCGTGAAATTCGAGGATGGCGGAATCGGTTTCGACTATAGAATGGCTATGGGTGTGCCCGATTATTGGATCAAAATGATAAAGGAGAAAAAAGATGAAGACTGGCATCCTACCTCCATATTCTGGGAACTTACTAACCGAAGGGCCGACGAGAAAACCATCTCCTATTGCGAAAGTCATGATCAGGCGCTTGTGGGGGATAAGACTATTATTTTCCGGCTCATTGACAAGGAGATGTATTGGCACATGATGACCGGCGACAACGACGGCACTGTGTCAAGGGGCATGGCTCTCCATAAGATGATTCGCCTGGTCACATTAGCAACCATCAATGGAGGATATCTGAATTTTATGGGTAACGAATTCGGTCATCCGGAATGGATCGATTTCCCCCGTGAAGGCAACGGATGGAGTTATAAGTATGCACGCAGGCAATGGGATCTGGTTGATCGTGAAGACCTGAAATATCGATTCCTGAATGCTTTTGACAACGATATGATCGAGGTTGTCTCCGGAGTTTATAATTTCCAGGCTTTACCCGTGGAAAAACTGTGGGAAAAAGACGATGATCAAATACTGTCCTTCATGCGTGGTGACCTGATTTTCGTATTTAACTGGAATCCGACAAGGAGTTTCGAGGGTTACGGCTTCCTAGCTCCGGAAGGGGAATATGAGGTTGTGCTTGATTCGGATGCCCTTGGATACGGAGGCTATGGATTGGTGGATGACAAAGTTAGACATTTCACAAGTCCTGATCCTCTCTACAAACCTTCCGGGAAGGGATGGCTTAAGCTATATCTTCCGGCGCGCACAGCCATGGTGCTAAAGAAGATTAAACCATCTCGGCCAAAAAAGGTCACAAATAAAAAGTGAAAAATTTATATAAGATGAAATTAATCAAAAGATTAATGGTAGTCGCTATGATTGTGGCGACTACCATTGGAGCGAATGCACAAGGTATCGGTGACATTCTTGGCGGACTTGGAGGCAACTCAGGTTCAAGTAAAAGTGGAGTAGGGGATATATTAAGTGGAGTGATAGAAGGTGTCTTCACCAAAACGAATCTGACCCTGGCTGACTTGGTAGGTGAGTATCAGGCTCAGGGCCCGGCTGTCACCTTCAAGAGTGATAATTTTCTGCAGAAAGCCGGAGGTATTGCCGGAGCAGCCACTATTGAATCTAAACTCAAACCCTACTATGAGCAATATGGGCTCAACAACATGACACTTATAGTGGACCAAGATGCTAACTTCACTATGAAAGTGAAATCCCTCAGCCTCAAGGGCACCATCAGTCCGCAAGATTCTGAAGGAGCTTTTACTTTTAATTTTAGTGTTTTGGGAATAAATCTGGGAGGATTCAAGGCTTATATTGAAAAAAGCGGCCGAAACCTCAACCTTATGTTTGATGCCACAAAACTTAAGAGTTTTATTTCAACAGTGGCAAAACTGACCGGGAATTCGATGGCCTCAGCTCTAAGCAGTATACTAGACAGCTATGACGGAGCTTGCATAGGATGGAAGATGGTTTCAACATCCCAACCTGAAAATAACTCCGGCTCTGCCTCATCCTCTGGTCTGGGAACTCTGAAGGATATTTTAACTGGAGGAGGAAATAAATGAGCCTTCAATGAACCTTGTGAAAGGTATTATATTTATGGCCACATCCGTCATTTTAATGGTCGGATGTGGCCATAATGTTAAACATGGGCCCGAACGTGAGCAAATGGTTACGTAATTTATATGAATTAACAGTTAGATGAAGAAAGCAATAACATTGATGATGTTGGGAGCCGTCATGACGATGGGGGCTGCCAACATCTCTTCTCCCAACGGGGAGATTAAATTGCATGTGGATGTCAATCCACAAGGTCAACCGTATTACAATTTAAGCTATAAGGGAAAACCTGTGATTTCTGACAGCAAACTTGGGTTAGCAGCCCAAGAAGCTAAATTCATAGACAGATTCACAATCCTTTCTACAGACACAGCTTCCTTTAATGAAACATGGCATCCCGTTTGGGGAGAATATTCAGAGATCGTTAATCATTACAATCAGTTGACAGTAAACATGAAAAATGTCGACGGATTATTGATGAATATCTGTTTTAGGGTTTTTGACGACGGCATGGGATTTCGTTATGAATTCCCGATTCAAGACAAGGCAAATTACCTTGCAGTGGAAAACGAAGTGACAGAATTTAATTTCCCCGGAAACAACACCATGTGGGTTATCCCGGGAGATTATGACACAGATGAATATCTTTTCACTGAAACACGGATAAGTGATGTTACTGAAGCCTTGAAGAAATATAACGGCGTGCATTCAGAGAGTCAAAGAGAGAAGGCATTGGAATCAACTGTTCAGACACCTCTCCTTGCAAAATCAGATGACGGCCTTTACATCAGTCTTCATGAAGCCGCACTTATCGGTTATCCGGCGATGCAACTCGATGTTGATACAGCCACCTATGGACTAAAGAGTCACCTGACTCCAGACCGCCTTGGAGTGAGGGGTTATCTTCAGTTGCCCTTCAACACCCCCTGGAGGACAATCATCGTTAGCGATGACGCTCGCGATATTCTGGCATCCCAACTCATCCTTAACTTAAATGAACCCTCCAAAATCGAAGACACTTCTTGGATTAAGCCTCAGAAATTTATTGGGGTTTGGTGGGAAATGTTCACTGGAAGACAGAAGACCTGGGCTTATTCTGATGACTATAGAGCCAAACCGGGAGTGACCGACTACACCAAATTAACACCCAACGGCCGTCATCCCGCTAACACTGAAAATGTAAAAAAATATATAGATTTTGCTGCGGAAAACGGTTTTAATGGAGTTCTCGTGGAGGGATGGAATGAAGGATGGGAAGACTGGGCAAGCTATCGCAAAAACCGTCAGTTTCTTTTCGACAAGCCCTATCCGGATTTCGATCTTCCTTATCTGAGGGAATATGCCAAAGAAAAGGGTGTCAAACTGATTATGCACCATGAGACCGCTGCCAATGCCCAGGATTATGAGCGACAGATTGACCGTGCCTTCCAGTTTATGAAGGATAATAACTATGATGCAGTGAAGACCGGCTATGTGGGAGCAATCATTCCACGAAGCGAGCACCATACATCTCAAGGAATGGTAGACCATGCTCAGTTTGTGATTGAGAAGGCTGCCGAATATGAAATTATGGTAGACAGTCATGAGGCCCCAAGGCCCACAGGCTTGATTAGAACATATCCTAATTGGTTAGCTCAAGAGAGCGCTCGTGGCGGAGAGTTTGAGTCGATGGGAGGAAATCCGCCATCACACACAGCGATACTTCCCTTCACACGCCTTAAGGGAGGGCCAATGGACTACACTCCCGGACTTTTCCAAACTGATTTAAGCTATTACAATGAGGGGAAAACCGACAAAGCCATGACAACGCTTGCACGTCAACTTGCTCTTTACCTGACAATTCCGTCGCCGATGCAGATGGCAGCCGACTTGCCTGAAAATTATATGAGATTCCCGGATGCTTTCCAATTTATAAAGGATGTGCCAATAGAATGGAGAGATTCAAAATATTTGGAAGCCGAGCCGGCAAAATATATCACCGTGGCTCGTCTCGACAAAAACAGCGATGATTGGTATGTAGGTGGAATCACCGATGAAAATCCACGAGAGGCGGAGATTGATTTTGCATTCCTTCCCCAGGGTGAGAAATTCAAAGCCACCATCTATGCCGATGCTCCAGACGCTCACTGGGACACTAACCCCCAGGCCTATAGCATAACGACAAAAACTGTGACCAGCAAAACCAAACTCAAACAAAAGATTGCTCCCGGTGGAGGTTTTGCCATAAGGCTTGAACCAATGAAATGAAAAAAGAGTTCTTCATGTTATAGATTTGTGAGGTAGCGGGATTGACCCATAGTGGTTGGTCCCGCTTTTTTTCTTTGTTTAATGAGATGAGACCTTAAGGAGAATCCATGATATAAGAAATATTATAAATTTTCGTTAATATATACGGTGAAGTGTGCCTTTAAACATATAGGACGGTTCTATGCCCTAATTTTACTTTTGCTTCTGCCTTTGGTTTCTGAGGCCAGAAGCATTGTGGAATTACGAGACTCCATCACCGGAGAAACATTGCCTTTTGCCACTATCTCAAGTTTGGAAAACAAAAAACGGAGATATATCACTGATGAACATGGCCGCGTGACTCTACCGGAATATCTAAGGTTTGAACCTTTGGAGTCTTCTTACGTGGGTTATGGCAATAAACCCTTTGTAGTGGGGATTACAGATTCTGTTTTTGTAGTTTTGATGTCTCCCACAGAGCATGAACTTCAGGAAGTGACAATTAAGCCGAAGAAACAAAAGTATTCTAAGAAAAATAATCCGGCAGTTGATTTTGTCAACAGATTAAGGGAGGATTCCAAGAAATATAACCCGGAGAACGAACCTTATTACAGCTACGATAAATATGAAAAGACGCTTGTAGCCCTTAATAATTTCACAGGGCGCCCGGACTCCGGGGGTTTTCTTGCTAAAAAGATGGGTTTCCTGCAGGATTATGTCGATACTTCGAGTTATACCGGAGCTCGCCTTCTTGATCTGATTTTAAAAGAAAAATACTCTACAAAACTTTTCAGTCAAAACCCTAAGGCAAAGAAAGAGGTGACGCAGGCCTATCGAAGTGAGGGAGTTGATGAAGTCTACGATCAGGAAAATGTGAAGATTCTTCTTGAAGATGTCATTCGGGAAATCGATGTCTACGACGGAAGTATCAATATACTGCAAAACAGGTTTGTGAGTCCTTTGTCGAGTGTAGGCCCGGATTTCTACAAGTATTATCTTACTGACACAGTAATCGTGGGTGATGTGCAATGTGTGGAATTGACTTTTGTGCCCCACAATGCTCAATCTATGGGATTTAATGGTAAGATCTATGTTCCCGTG
This sequence comes from Muribaculaceae bacterium, assembly GCA_022509125.1. Classification (GTDB taxonomy): domain Bacteria; phylum Bacteroidota; class Bacteroidia; order Bacteroidales; family Muribaculaceae; genus Lepagella. The sequence continues at coordinate 133,378 of JAFLTU010000001.1, forward strand.
GGAGACACAACGATGTTTGTGAAGAAACTGACCATGCGGACGCCTCACGACGTCAATCTTAATTTCTTGCGAAACCTTTATGTGAATCAAAGTTTCATAAAGGATTCATTGGGAAATCGGCATAAAACGTATGATGACGTAGTGGTAGAGATGCGTGTTATGCCCGGAACGCCTGAATTCTATGGCAGGAAGACCACGGCTTACCAAAATTTCAGTTATGAACCGCGTGAAGACTTGAAAGAATTCTATCATAAACTTGGCGACGAACTAAGTATCCAGGATTCTGTTGGAGCCACAGCCCAGTTTTGGGATTTGAAGAGAATGGTGCCATTGACCCCTGCTGAATCACGTATGGGAAATTTCATGACAGGAGCTAGGAAGGTTCCCTTATTATATTGGGGAGAAAAAGTGATAAGGATATTGGAAAGCGGATATGTTGGCACCTGGAAACCAAGCAAGATAGACCTTGGTCCGGTCAATTCTTTAATAAGCTATAGTTCTTCCCAGGGTGTTAGGTTTCGCATCGGAGGTATGACAACGGCGGCTCTCAATCCCCATCTATTTTTGAAGGGTTTTGTGGCCTATGCCACAAAGACTCATGATTTCCGCTATAGCGGCACGATAGAATATTCCTTTCCCAGAAAGAAAAGATTTGCGAGTGAATGGCCTCGCCATGGATTCTATGCCTCATATGCTTACGATCAAGACCTTATTGGCGAAAGCTATAACTACACAAGTGCGTATAATATTGTTTTGTCGTTGGCACGAAAATCCAATAATCTATACACCAACCGCCGGATCGGACAGGGGGGCTATGTATTGGAACTAAGAAACAATTTTTCAATAGAGGCCGGGTTGAAATACACAGAACAACTCGCCACTAAGAATATAGAATTTATAAAGGGGACCGGTCAGCATTTGGCATCTTATAAACAAGCGGTCTTTAATGTTTCTTTGAGATGGGCGAAGGGAGAAAAATTTATCCAGGGACGCAGCCATCGCCATAATGTCAATATGGATCCCTGGGTGATCCGACTCACTCAACAATTTGGTCCTAAGGGTTTTCTGGGCTCTTCCTACACGACAAACATTACGGAACTCGCAGTTGAGAAAAGATTCTGGTTTTCCGCATTCGGATATATGGATGTGTTGGCCAAGGCCGGTAAGGTATGGAGTCAGGTCTATTTCCCATCGTTGCTATGGCCTAACGCCAATCTTTCATACACAATCCAGCCGGAGAGCTATTCGCTTCTTGATCCCATGGAATTTGCCAACGACACTTATGCCTCTATAGATATGACCTATTTCGGTAATGGGATCTTATTTAACCATATACCGGGCATTAAGAAGTTGAAGATAAGGGAAGTTGTGACTTTCAAGGGATTGAAAGGCACAATTACCAGGAAAAACATTCCAAAATATAATCCGGAGTTATTGGAATACCCTCCGGATGCTTTCTGCCAAAAAATGAGGCCTATTCCCTATATGGAAATCGGAGCCGGAATTGATAATATTCTGTCGGTGCTTAGAGTAGATTATGTGTGGCGCCTTTCCTATCGGGACACACCCGGAGTGGACCGCAGCGGCCTTCGAGTGTCTCTCCACTTCACTCTTTAACAAAATAAATGCCTTCACTCCAAAGGCGTAATATCTAATTTGAGTTTAAAAAGAAAGGAGAAAGATGGGATTCACCTTTCTCCTTTGCTTAAACCTTTATTTTCTTCATGGAGAGCCGATTCGATATTTTCGCGACAATCGGCCATAAGTTGTTTTGTGTTGAAACCGCGGGGGCCAGGAAGAATGGGTTTATGTATAGTCAGAGTTATCAATCCGGGATTCACTTGTTTTGCGAAACGTGCAAGTCGATCGAAACTGCCTTCAATAGTGACGGGGACAACCGGCTTGTTAAATTCAGCCGCAAGCATGAAGGCCCCTCGTTTGAATTCTACCATCTTCCCATCCCAGCTTCGGCTACCCTCCGGGAAAATCACGAGTGACATTCCATCCTTTAAGGTTTCCTGAGCTTTACCGATCGTTTCCTTAATGGCCGCTATTTTAGAGTCGTCAACAAAGATATGATGAGCATTACGGCATGCGGCTCCGACAAGGAAAATCTTCTCAAGACTCTTTTTCATCAGCCATTTGAAATTATGGCCCAGGAATCCATAGATTGTGAAGATATCGAAGGCTCCTTGATGGTTGGCCACAAAAATATAAGAAGTCTTCTTGTCGATATTTTCTTTCCCAACCACTTTTACCCTTACCAGGAAGACCCAGCAGGTCAATTTCGACCAAATGTGAGGTGGCCAATATCCGAAGAAGTCATAGCTGATAAGAATCGAGCCAATACTTGTGGTTATTGCAGTCAGTGCAGTCAGCACTATAAAAATTGGAAAGGCAATCAGCCAATGGTAAAGGAAATATAAAATCTTCATGGAGCTGTCTTTATTCTCTAATTAAGAGAAGGCGAGAATGTCAATTCTCACCTTCTTTTACTTCAGGTGCGATTAGTTTATAGCCTTTCCCGTGGATATTTATTATCTCTATGGTCGGGTCATCTTTAAGGAGTTTGCGAAGCTTGGTGATATAGACATCCATGCTGCGGGCATTGAAATAGTTGTCGTCTATCCAGATGCTTTTCAAGGCAAAATTCCTTTCAAGAATTTCATTTATATGCTGACACAACAGGGCCAAAAGCTCGGATTCTTTTGTAGTCAACTTCTGAGTCTTTTCTTTGGATATCAAGACCTGTTTTTGAGTATCGAAAGTGTACTTCCCAATTTTGTAAAGAGTGATTTCCTTGTCTTTTTTGCCTTTGACCCTGCGGAGAATTGCACCAATTCTGAATACAAGTTCTTCCATAGAGAAGGGTTTAGTGATATAGTCGTCGGCTCCAAGTTTGAACCCTTCAAGCACATCTTCCTTAAGATTTTTTGCCGTCAGAAAAATGATTGGGATCTCACTGTTGACGTTTTTAATTTCCTGAGCCAACGTGAATCCATCTTTTTTGGGCATCATGACATCGAGGACGCAAAGATCGTATTTCCCTTTAAGAAATTCTTTATAGCCCTTTTCGCCATCGGAGCAAAGGTCGGCATTGAAACCTTTTGCCTGCAAGAATTCGCGAAGCAGCATTCCAAGGTTTTCATCATCTTCGCAAAGCAAAATTTTGATTTTATCTTCCATATCGTGCGGTTTTTTATTGTCTTTTTTATTTTTAGCTAATATAGTGATTTCTTGCTAATTTAGCGATTCAATCTTGAATTATATTTTTATTGTTCTAAAATTTTTTATATTGGATATCAAAGGTTTGTCAGGCAAGAGGCAAATTGATTATGAAAACGGAACCCTTCCCGAATTCGCTTTCTGCCGATATTGAGCCCTTGAAAATTTCCACCATTTTCTTTACGTAGGCCAATCCGAGCCCGAATCCTTTTACATCGTGACGATTGCCTGTGGGCACTCGGTAAAATTTATCGAAGATTCTTCTAAGATCTTCCTTCTTAATCCCAATGCCATTGTCTTTAACCCTGATTTGAAGGGTCTTTTCATTAGGATTAAGGGTTTCAACACCAAGATTGGGAGCTCTATCCTCGTCTCGATATTTTATGGCATTATCAAGAAGGTTATGGATAATATTTGTGAAATGCATTTGGTCGACCTCCACAAAACTATCCCGGGCCCTCAGGTTGCTGGAAATAGAGCCGCCAAATTTTTCAACCTTAATTTTGAATGTGTCCACAACATTTTGGATCACTTCATTAGCATCGGTCACGGAGAGCTTCACGGAAGCGTCTGAATTATCGAAGACCGACATTTGAAGCACCTTCTCAACTTGGAATTGAAGACGTTTTGTTTCGTCGGAAATCACCCCCGCAAGTCTGTTGAGGGAAGCCTCAGATTTGCGCACCGAAGAATCGTTGAGCATTTGGGAGGCCAACGATATAGTGGAAATCGGAGTTTTTAGTTCATGCGTCATATTGTGGATGAAATCCGTCTTAATTTCTGATAGTTTCTTTTGGCGAAAAGCCATTATGATGGTGATAAGAAAAACAATGAGAAGAATCACCGTGAAGATCAAGGTGGGAATGATAAATCTCACAGAAGAAAAAATATAACGGTTTCTCTGCGGAAATTCCACGTTTAGTTTAAGGGGCGTTCCGGTGTTAGGAAAAAGAGTTTGGGTGTAAAGATTTTTGGGCGACTCTTTTTCAAACTTATTGGTGGTGTAGATCAATTGTCCGCGTGCATTTGTGACGGAGAAGTTGAAAGGCATGTTCAATCCCGACTCCTGGAGTTCATTGTTAAGATAATCTCTAATAATAGTAGAGTCGGCCCTCTCCTTTGGAGGACGGTTACCGGCATCGCGTAGAATAGAAAGAATCACCTCGTTGAGGAGTCCCCTTTGATAAAGATACTGCCCGCGGAGGGTCTGCTGCATATTGCGATAACGGTTTTGGATATTGTCGATCGAGCCTGGGCGTCCTATTTGCTGTTCCAAACCTCCGGTAAGACCTAAAGCCTGGCTTTGTTCAGAAATAAGACCGCTGATTGAGTCGATTATTTCATTTGAAAGAGGCCCTTTAGAAAGTCCCCAAATAGAAGAGGCCTGGTTATTATAGTCCATTATGCTCGACTCCATGACTGCAATGTCTTCCTGGAGGAAATGCATGGTTTCCCTCTTTTCGAGATAGGCACCAGTAGAGGACAGACAACGGAGCACTATCTCAGAAAATTGAGCCTCACGCATCTTCACCATATTTTCAAGATACATAATCTGAAAATATAGCAAAGCTCCGAATGTAATGGCCATAACTCCTGTGAGAAGCCAAATGAGAGATTTCTTCATTGCCCCTAAATCTTCCCTGTTGTTTTGTTTATATTAATTTAACAATTAAATTTGCAGAAGGTTTAATGCTTTTTTAACTAAAAACGAGTTTTTTAACAAATTATTGTTAATTAATGAAAGATTTGCCTTATAGCAAAACATGTTAAAAGGGATTCGGCCTTATTTTTGCAATAATGAATAAAGAAAAACGTTAAAAATATAGTGTTTCGGTCCTTTTTCAAGTCTTAACTAATTGGTATGAAGAATTTTTCAAAATATATATTACCTCTACTGTCGATAATGATTTTATCGGCCTTGACTATGTCTTGCACTCAAGACGAGCCCAAAGACTCGCCTTTTGTTGATCCCGATAAACCAAATGAGTCTACTGTATTGATTTACGCAGTGGCAACAAACAGTTTATGGGCTAATCTATTAGAGGATAAAATAGAGATGACTCTGGCAGGTCCCGACATAGACCTTTCGAAAAATAATGTCTTGATCTATCAGACGATATATGGTTATGATGAGGAAGATAATAGAGTCAGCGAAGCCTCAATTGTCAAGCTTGTAAAACAAAACGATCCTGTGAATCCTTATGGTTGGGAAACTGTCAAAGAATATTCCAATGAAACAGGTTCTTTAAATCCATCAAGAGTGGCGGAAGTTATAGACTATGTAAAAGGAAATTTCCCGGCTGATAGTTATGGTCTAGTATTCTGGTCGCATAGCACTGCCTCTCAACCGTCAGAAACCACTCGGGCCATATCCTCAATGGGTTCATCTGTCTCATCTCCGGTGGCTTTGCCAGAATTGGGATATTTCGGAGAAGACCAGACTACAAGCCAGAAAGAATATACTTATCTTGACATCGACTTATTGGCACAGGCAGTCCCCGACGGCTTGTTTGAATACATCTGGTTTGATTCATGTCTGATGAGCAATATCGAGACAATCTACCAATTCCGCAACAAATGCGAAACTTTTGTGGCTTATCCGACTGAAGTTCTCGACAAAGGGTTACCTTATCATCTTGTCTTGCCTTGTATGGTAGGTAAAGACAAAGACTTAGTTGAAGCAGCCAACAGATTCTTTCAGTATTATTCAGAGAGCTTTGGCACCATAGCAGTGGCCGACATGAAGAAACTTGGAGCGTTGACAGACTTTTGCCGAGAAATATTTAGTCCCGGAGTGGAGATTTCAGTGAGTGATCTCACCAAATATTCCCGGAAATCCATTGGTCCGTTCTATGATTTCGGGCAATACTTGGCAAGCATCGCAAAGGCTCAAGGCATTGATTATGAAACCGGGTTTTCGGCACTAATGAACGACTTCCTGATGTATAAAGCAACAACCAGTGGCCGTCTCTTGAATCTGACTATCGACCCTGAGACCTACTCGGGCATTTCAGCTCATGTATATAGCTTCGGCGTTGACGATGTGAAGGAGAGTTATTACAAGAGTCTCGACTGGTATAAAGAAGTTTTTGGAGAATAAAATATATTGGCCCTTGATAAACAAGGGTCTAATTTTTAGATAAAAAAGAAGGGAAATGATTCAGACACAGGATCTTCCAATTGTAGAGATACCCGACAAGACCGATAGCGCTCATCAGGGATGGGATGCACTCAAAGGCCTTAGTTTTGATGATGCAATCACTACGATAGCCAACGGAGCTGTCCAGTTTGCTTTTAAGCTGCTCATTGCAGCTTTTGTGTTTTATTTGGGTAAATTCATTATTAGGAAAATATTTGAGATTACCCACAGGATATTGATAGCCAACGATGTGGATGCCTCTTTAATGACATTCATCCAGTCGCTGGTTAAAATCGTGCTATATTTTATTTTAATAGTCACGATTGTTGGAATCCTAGGTATAGAGACCAGTTCATTCCTCGCTCTTTTCGCCTCTGCCGGAGTTGCCATCGGTATGGCTCTAAGCGGCACGCTCCAGAATTTTGCAGGCGGTGTGTTAATTCTATTGCTTAAGCCTTATAAAGTTGGAGATTATATAGAGGCCCAGGGATTTGCCGGATATGTAAAGGAAATACAGATTTTCCATACGGTCATTAATACGATGGACAACAAGACAATCATCATTCCCAATGGAGGATTGTCTACAGGCTCGATCAATAATTATTCATTTGAACTTTACAGGAGAGTAGACTGGAAAATCGGTTTGAGTTATGGGTGTGATTACCGGGGAGCAAAAGAGATTTTCATGGAATTGCTTAAGGAGGATCCTCGTGTTGTCCTTGGAACCCTTCAAGAAGATTTGGATCGAAGAAAAGCATTGTTGGCTGAGCAATTGAAGACAGAGGAACCGGAGAAAGATTGTCCGCCTGAAGATCCTGATTGTAATGAGGTAAAAGAGAACATTTGGCAACGCCTTCTACATCGCAAAAGGAGAAAACAAGAGGAGTTGAAAAAGAAATTACAGAAAAAAACCAAACTACCCTCTACGACAAATTTAAACGTAGAGAAGCCTCCCTTTGTGGCCATATATGAGTTAGCCGACAGTAGTGTAGTCTTTACTGTAAGAGCCTGGACTCATAATGAGGATTTCTGGAATTTATATTTCGATATGCTGGAAAAATTCTACGATGAATTGCCTAAACGCGGATATGGATTCCCGTTCCCTCAAATGGATGTGCATTTAGCCGATGTGCCTCAGGATATGAAATTGAGTATCTCAGAATTGACAGCGAAATAAAATCCTACATAGGGAAAATATTCAAAATTTTCTAATCGGGATTAAGATTATGGGGCCACAGACTATAAACCGATATTCGCGTCAAATTGCAGTTGCTGAAATAGGATCGAAAGGTCAACAAAAACTTTCAGAAGCCGCCGTAATTATAGTGGGTTGCGGGGCATTGGGTTCTATGGTAGCCATGCAATTGGCAGGAGCAGGAGTAGGCAGGATTGGCATCGCCGATTACGATAATGTGGATATTTCAAATCTTCAAAGACAGTTTTTCTTTTCAACATCTCAAGCCGGTGAACCTAAAGCAGAATTATTGGCCCAGCGGATTAATGACTTAAATCCCGACATTATTGTGGATATTGTTAAGGTTTTTGTCAATAAGTCAAAGGCGAAAGAGCTGTTCAGGGGATATGATTTTGTAGTTGACGCCACCGACAATCCCGATTCTAAACGTATGACAGGAGAAGTTTCAAAAGAATTGGGAAAAGCATGTTGCATCGGAGGTGTGAGAGATTTTTCGGGTCAAGTTATGACTTTTCTGTCGGATGATCCCCGTTTTGAAGAATATTTCGGTGAGGCTGGAGGCGAGGGATTTCTTCCTTGTTCTTTGGGAGGTGTAATGGGACCGGCGGCCGCCCTTTGTGCTTCTTTACAGGCCTCAGAAACCATTAAATTTATTACGGGAGCCGGCTCGCTTCTATCCGGTGCCATTCTGTCGTTCAATCTTCTCGATGATTCCTTTTCCAGGTTGACACTTTCCTGAGGATAATCTCATTTTCCCGACCCGAACATTTACCTTTTTTTAATTGGTTTTATTATTATTTTCGCCAGAATGAAGGGAAGAAGAGAATGAGGATGGTAAAGAGTTCGAGACGTCCAACCAGCATAAGAAGGGCCACAAACCATTTGGCCACATCAGGGAGTAATGCGAAATTTCCGTTAAGACCAGTGATATCAGTGCCCAGGCCGGTATTGGAAACCGCTGACAAGGAAATGAAGAAGCTGTCCTTAAGGGGAATATCGAGTAAAACAAGGAAAGTACCCCCGGCGACAATCACTGCCACATAAAGGAAAAGGAAGGCCAAAGTTTTCATAAGAATGGGCGAAGGTGTGCCTTTATGATTGAGAGTGACTGTTGTGATTGCATTAGGATGCATGAGTTTGTGGAACTCGTTTCTAACAAATTTAAACAGGACAACAAACCTGTCGATTTTGGCACCCCCTGATGTACTACCGGCACAAGCACCCATAATCATCATTATAACAAGCAAAACAACCGGAAGAGCTCCCCAATCATAGAAGTCGGGTTCCACTAGCCCCGTGGAGGTAATGAGTGAAACAGTCTGAAACAGAGGGTCGATAGTGACATCTTCCCAATTTTCCATCAATCCGGTCACCAATACATTTAGGGCCAGGACAACGGCAAAAAAGAATATGAAGAAAAGATACCAGATTATCACCTCATTTCGGAAAAATTCCTTGAATTTCCCCGTCACGAGCTTATATAGCAAAGAGAAATTCACACCACCCATGAACATAAAGATAATCAAAACCACCTTTATGTAGAGATTTCCGAGCTCGGAGATTGACTCATCCTGAGTGGCGAATCCCCCGGTGCTCATAGTTGAAAGACCGTAGCATACGGCTTCAAAAGCTGACATTTCAGAACAACACAGCAGCCCAATACATATTAGCGTCAACACAAGGTAGACCAACCAAAGGCTCTGTGCCGTGAAGCTGACCCGGGGACGAAGTTTGTCATGGGTGATACCGGTCACTTCGGCATTGAATAGCTGTATGCCACCTTGATAATTAAGCATGGGGAGGACGGCAAGCGTAAAGAGGATGATTCCCAGACCTCCGATCCATTGCTCAACGCATCTCCACAGCAAAATTGAATGGGGCACATCCTGAAGAGTATTCAACACTGAGGCGCCGGTGGTGGTGAATCCGCTCATATTTTCGAAGAAGGCGTCGGTCACCGATAGGTGGGTTCCACAAAATAGAAAGGGGAGCATTCCAAATGCTGACAAAACCACCCAAGTCAAACCGGTTAGGATTATCGCCTCACGCTTACCCATGTCGCGGCTTTTCGGCTTCAATGCCATAAGTCCGATTCCGCTCCCTAAAGTTATTCCGATGCAGATAAGGAATTGCAAGCCGCTGTGTTCATCATAAATAAACCCAACGATACAGGGTGCGAGCATGAAGAAGGCCTCTATGGTGAGAAGCCAACCAATCGTGCGCAATAGCATGCGGAAATTGATATATGCTCGTTTAGAGGTGGAGGACATCCTTGAAGATTAATAGAACCATTTTTCGATTTTGGAGATCGTGCCATTGAGACAGAAGACCACCACGAAATCCCCCTCTTCAATTTTGGTCATACCGCTGACGAGCATAACCTGATTGTTTTTCACCACAGCAGCCAGGGTCATACCGGCCGGAAGACGTAGGTCTTTTACTAAGCCTTTGGTGATTTTAGCACCCTTTCTGACCCTCATTTCCGCCACTTCGGCATCCGCGAGCGCAAGACATTTCGCCGAGGTGTTGTCGGCGTCGAGCAAAATCTGGAAAATATGGCTTGAGGCCAAAATCTTTTTATTGATAATAGTGCCGATGTTTAGATTTTCAGCCTGACTGACAAACTGAAGGTTTTCAACATCTGCCACAGTCTTTGGCACCCCGAATTCACGGGCCGACATACAAGTCAGGATATTTGTCTCCGAAGAATCAGTTAGTGAAAGGAAGGCATCATATTGGTCTACATCATTTTCCTTGAGCACCTCAACATCTCGACCGTCGCCCAATACTATCTCGCAGTCCGGGAGCAAAGTTGCCATCTCTTCACAATGCTCTCGGTCGTTGTCGATTATTTTTATATGATACTTGTCATGAAACCTGGTAGCGAATCTCATGGAAATACGCGATCCACCCACAATCAGAGCTTTTTTTATGACACGTTTCTTTTTCCCACACAGTTCCATGACTTCTTGAACGAATGGAGGAGTGGTGATGAAATAGACTGTATCGTCATAGAGTATCTCATCATTACCTCCCGGAATAATGGTGGTGTTGTTGCGTTTGATGGCAGCAACGTGGAAATCATGGGTTTTCACCGGGAGGTCTTTCAACTTATGGTTGATAAGGACATTATCATTATGGAGTCTTACTCCTATCAGCAGCAGTTTACCATCGTGGAGTTCTCCCCAATAGCTTGCCCAATTATGTGCCAAAGAAAGGGCAATCTCGTCGGCAGCCAAATCTTCGGGATAGATGAGATTATCAACTCCAATGTCTTTTAATATCTGACCATTTTTGGGACGAAGAAACTCATGGTTGTCTATCCGCGCCATTGTTTTCTTAGCCCCGAGACGCTTGGCAATCGCACATGTAGTGATGTTTCTTGTTTCGTAGGGAGTCACAGCAATATATAAGTCGGATGAGGCAACACCTACATCACGCAGAGTCTCAAAAGAGGAAGTGCTCCCATTCCAGGTCATCAGGTTGTAATTATCGTTGATAACATCCAGGCGACTTTGATCGCTATCAAGCAATATGATATCTTGCTCCTCGTTAGAAAGCAGCTTTGCAAGGTGAGTGCCGACTTCTCCGGCTCCGGCGATAACGATCTTCACTTTAATTTAAACTTTTTCTGACAGTTTCGGCAATGCCCTGGGCGTCGTACCCACAGATTTGCTGGAGGTGAGGTATATCCCCATGCATAATCCAACGGTCGGGTATCCCAAGTTTCCTGATTTTAGGTATTATGCTTTGAGTTTGTAAATAGTCAGCCACTGCTGAACCGAATCCTCCTGCAATGACACCATCTTCAACCGTCACTACCACCGAATATTTTTTTGAAATTTCTTCCAGAAGCTGAGTGTCGAGAGGTTTCATCCAAATCATGTCGTAGATATCCACTTCAATTCCATCTTTTTTTAGGATCTTGGCGCTCTCAAGAGCGTTTTTCAAGATAGGACCTATAGTGAGAATAGCAGCCTTGGCATTCTCTCCCTGATAAACAAGATGTCCTTTCCCGGCTTCTATAGGCTGAATGGGCATATTGACATCATAGGGATTTGCCATGCCACGAGGATATCTGATTGCGAGAGGCACATCCATTGAGAGGGAGGCATGCATTATTTGTCGAAGGGTCTGGGAGTCGGCTGGAGCCGCTATATAGAGGCCGGGGACACAACTTAGATATGGGAGGTCGAAAAATCCATGGTGGGTCACTCCGTCTTCCCCGACGAGACCGGCACGGTCAATACAGAAAGTGACAGGCAATCCCTGAATTGCCACGTCGTGGATAATATTATCGTAGGCTCGTTGAAGGAAGGAGGAATATATTGCCACGAAGGGCCGTTTGCCTGCTGCTGCCAGACCCCCGGCAAATGTGACGGCATGTCCCTCCGAAATCCCTACGTCAAAGGCTCTCTCAGGCATCGCATCTATCAGATAATTCACGGATGTGCCTGAAGGCATGGCTGCCGTTATCCCAATTACACGTTCATCCTGACGCGCCAATTCAACAAGAGTTTGTCCGAAAACTTCCTGCCACAGGGGACATTTTTCGCCTTCGCTTTTCTTAATTCGTAGCCCTGAGTCCGGGTCGAAGCGTCCCGGGGCATGCCAAATGGAGGGGTCAAGTTCGGCAGGTTTGTAACCCTTCCCTTTAGTTGTGTAAAGGTGAAGAAGGCGAGGGCCGTGCATATCCTTGATATCCCTCAAAACTTTTACGAGTTTTCTTACGTCATGGCCGTCAATGGGCCCGAAATAACGGATATTAAGACCCTCGAAAATATTTTGTTTCCTAGAAACCAGGGATTTAACGGAATTGCTGAATCGAATAATTGCTCGCCTGCGAGGTTCGGTAAGCACCCCCTTCTTCTTCAGATAAATGGCCATTTTGTTGCGCAGCTTATTATAGCCGGCAGAAGTGGTCAAATCTGATAAATAGCTGTGAAGAGCTCCGACATTGTTATCGATGCTCATATCGTTGTCGTTGAGAATGATCAGGAGGTCGTTGGGGTGGTTAGAGGCGTTGTTTAAACCCTCGAAAGCAAGACCTCCGCTTATGGAGGCGTCGCCTATAATAGCCACTGTCTTTCTGTTTTCATTCCCTGGTGTGAGTTTATCCGCTATAGCCATTCCCAAGCCGGCTGAAATTGAATTACCGGCATGTCCGGCCATGAAAGAGTCGCATTCGCTCTCCAAAGGACTCGGGAACCCACTTATACCATTTAGGGTGCGATGATTTTTGAATTCTTCCCTTCTTCCGGTTAAAATTTTATGAGCATAAGCCTGATGTCCCACGTCCCATACGAGGCGGTCGTAGGGAGTGTCGAAAACATAATGGAGGGCCACTATAAGATCAACCGCACCCATACTGGAGGCGAAATGACCGGGATTTTCCGAAAGGTTTTCTATCAGGTATGCTCTGATTTCATCGCAAAGGGCCGGTAATTGATCCTCTGATAATTTCTTTACATCACCCGGAGTCGCTATTTTCGACAACAATGGATATTGCGTGTCTTCCATATTAATCTTTTTGGTTGCTCCTGAAATATTTTTTGTAGAGAGGCACAAAAATTATAATTCCTGAGGCCACAATCAAAAATAAGTTTTTAAAGGTGACTCCTCCTCCGGAGACCACAAGAGAGGTGCATAGCCAGATCCAGAGGAGGGTCAAAATTCCGAAGCCGATGGCTTTTCCAATACCCATAGTAAGGGGATTGCTTTTTTCGTGAACCGGTTATCGATAATCGAAGGCCGGCCGTTAGATTTCGTCGCTGATCGCAGGCGTCTCTATAGGTGGAGTCTTCTCTCCCTGACCCTCCTTGATTATGAAGACACAGAGGGCTCCGATTCCTATGGCAATACCTGCTATGAGCATCATCATGTATTCCGGGGCCAGTTCACCTTGACGGCTCATCAAGGAAAGAATCCAACCGCCTGCAAGGGCAGCCACAATCTGCGGGATGGTGATTGTGCCGTTGAACAAGCCCAGATATGTGCCTATATTTCCACCCTTCAATGAATTGGTCAATATGGTGAAAGGCCATGCAAGCATAGCGGCCCATCCGCACCCAATCAAGACAAAGGAAATGAAGAGAATCCATTTATTGGTGACGAAAGCCAGCATTATGAATCCGCCTGCAGCCAACAAAAGGCTTAAGGAATATGAAAGCTTACGGCTTCTGAATCTTGGCAGGAGGAGGGCCCAGCAAACCGAACCGAGAGCCTGCACTGCATAAAGAAGCCCAACCCAGTTTCCAGCATCATTATATTGTGGTGTTGCTGAATTCAGAATAGTCTTGGTTTCATAATTGCATGCTGAAGCGGCCCCAATCTGATAGGATGTTGCATCCTCAACGCTGACCTTCCCATTTTTATCGGCAACAATTGCCGCCTCCGTAAGCGTAAACGGTCCCTGCATTTGAGAAAGATAATCTTTGATTGTGGCTCCCGAGAAATCAGGAATATTCTGGCCATCCACACTTAACGAATAGATGCCCGGTATAGGTCCATCGAACGACACTTTAGAAATGCCCTCGTCGTTGGTGACAACGGCATGATTGTTGACAATAGTGTCGTTGCCATTGATGACTATTGTTCCTCCGGGATAAAATCTGTTGCCCGCTTCAATACCTGCCACCATAACTTTTCCATGGTCTACGATAGTCACGTCTCCATCTATGAGAAGATAATTGGCCCCATATGTTCTACCATCATAATTAATGCCGACTACACTCGTTGTAGTTGGAGTAGAGAAGGCATTATGGGCCACTGTGTTAGTGGCATAGGTCCAAAGGAAAAGGAATGCAAACCAGCAGAAGAATTGCACAAGACCCACGGTCCAAAATGTAGTCGGAGCATTCACAAGGAGCTTCACAACCCCGGGGCTCTTTTCCTTTTGGGCAGTCTCGCTGATGCCATTGTATTCATTATAAACCTTAGGAGGCCATTCCTTGATTTTCACAAGAGAATATATCACGCAAACAAGGAGGATTGCCGCTCCGATATAGAAAGCCCAGACAACTGTGGGAGGCACAACCCCCGTCGGTGCCACATTTTTCATTCCGAGCCAGCCGAGGCAAATCGGGAAAATAAAACCCACCACCGACCCGGCATTGCAAAGGAAGCTCTGGATTGAATAAGCCAGCCCCTTTTGTTTTTCATTGACCATGTCGCCCACAAGCATCTTGAATGGCTGCATTGCCATATTGATGGAGGTGTCGAGCATCATCAGGGCTACCAGACCGAAAAGAATTGCACCTGAAATCTGGAAATGGAAACTACCTGCATTGGGCAACAGACACATCACAATCACAGCGATTGTAGCGCCAAGAATAAGATAGGGGAGACGCCGGCCGAAACGGTTCCATGTTCGGTCGCTGAAAATGCCTACCACAGGCTGCACAATCAGGCCCATCAAAGGGGGAAGTATCCAGAAATAGCTTAAGTCATGGGGGTCGGCGCCTATAGTCGTGAAAATACGCGACACGTTGGCGCTTTGAAGGGCATAGGCTATCTGGACTCCGAAGAATCCGAAACTCAGGTTCCAGAGTTTCCAAAAGCCTAAATCCGGTTTAGTTTTCATAG
>JAFLTU010000010.1 GCA_022509125.1 Muribaculaceae bacterium
TTTTTACCTTAAGATTTTTTACCTGTAGAAACTTATAAAGAAGGGTGCGACCGATGAGGTTATCACCCTTTTTTGTGCGTAATATCAGTAGGGACATAGCGTGCCATGTCTCAGTCCATCCGGCCCTGTTCACCGTGGGTCTGAGCACATTTGAAAAGGGATTCGGCAAGAGCCCAGTCGTTCGGAGTGTCAAGGTCCAGAGAGCGGGATGAAGGCATCTCGTAGAGAATTACTTTTTTAAATCGATTGATGGGTCTCTTAAGGAGCGAGGCCACGCTCATTACATACACTGCCCCGTTGTATTCCCAAACTTTAGGGGCATCCTGACGTCGGGTGAATTCACCATCCCCTTTTGAAATTTTTAAAAATCCATCCCCGTCTTCCTCAAACAGATTATAATAGGGATTCGATTTAGAGAGACAGACGCTCACCACCATATCTATCCCGGGACGCCAGAGTTGAGTGGCCTTCTTTATGTCTTCCTCAGTCCTGAATGGCGATGTGGGTTGAAGAAGTATCACTCTGTCAAAATCAGTTCCCCGTCGATGAAACTCTTCTAAAACATGGATAATAACAGAATAAGTGGAAGCTGAATCGGAAGCAAGTTCAAGAGGCCTCAGAAAAGGCGTCTCCACGTCATGCTTTCCGGCCTCCGCTGCAATATCCGGAGAATCAGTAGATACAAACACTACATCTCCATCAGAGGCACATTCGAGGGCCTGACGAACCGCTCTACTCACTAGAGACTCTCCACAAAATGGCTTTAGATTTTTTTGAGGTATGCCTTTTGAGCCCGAACGAGCCGGAATAAGATAAAGTGTAGGCATAGGGTGTTCGTTATTCGTTGATCGTTATTCGTTGATCGTTGAGGGTTACTTGGCACCTGGCACTCGGCACTCTGCACTCGGCTCTTAGCACTTGGCACTCGGCACTCAGCACCCGGCACTCAGCACTCGGCACTCTGCACTCTGCACTATTTATTATAGATAAGGGGCTTAAACTTAGAGAGGTTTTCGGGTCGGCAGATCCAAGCGATTGTTTTTTCAAGACCCTCGCGAAGTGAAACCTCAGGTCGCCAGGGGGTGAGCCTGGTAATGAGCGAATTGTCGCCCAAAAGACGGAACACCTCGCTTTTAGAAGGACGCAGACGCTGAGGGTCTGTCACCCATTCCACCTTTGCATCCATGATATCTGCAATTGTGTGGAGAACCTCCTCCATACTGACCTCCTTTCCTGTTGCAATGTTGATTTCCAAACCTTTTGTCGCCGGAGCTTCGGCTATTTCGGCGAATCCGCGGGCCGTGTCAGTGACATAATTGAAATCGCGAGTCGGCGTCAAGTCTCCCACTTTTATTTCCTTCACGCCGGAGGCAATTTGAGTGATTATTGTGGGGATAATAGCCCGAGCGCTCTGACGGGGCCCATAAGTATTGAAGGGCCGCACTACGGTTACGTCGAGATCGAAAGCATTGTGGAAACTCAGGGCTATGGCATCTGCTCCGATTTTAGTGGCCGAATAAGGGCTTTGCGGCTGCTTGGGATGCTTCTCATCTATGGGCACATATCTGGCTGTTCCGTAAACCTCTGAAGTTGAGGTCACGAGCACCCGCTGATTTCCATGATCTTTAGCCGCCTGGCAGATATTGAGCGTCCCCTTGATGTTAGTGTCTACATAGGAATCAGGGGCAATATAACTGTAAGGGATTGCTATCAAGGCTGCCAGATGGAAGACTGTGTCGGCGCCTTCTGTGAAGCGTCGGCAAAATTCCGGGTCACGCACATCACCGGTCCATACATCGAGATCCTCTCGGGGTGCTATTTCTTCGAGCCATCCCCAGTTATTGAAGGAATTATATTGGGCAAGAGCCCTGACACGGCAACCCCGGCTGAGAAGCTCCTCTACGAGATGGCTTCCGATAAAACCGTCGGCACCGGTGACCGCTACATTTTTCATGATTATTTAACGAAACAATATTCCCCCGGATTAAAGGAATGGATGTGGCGCCTTTTCTTCTCTTCGAAAATCTCTGAAATTTTGAAAAATATGCCCGTCTCCTCCACTTCACCAAACTCATGGTTTAGAGCTGTGCCAAAGACTTTCATAGTGGGAGATAACGACATATAGGCATTGACTAAAGGGGGAATGTTACGCCCCAGGGAACGCACCTTCTGATTAAGTATCTTGTAGTCTTGTCGGAAATCCTTACCATCGAACAGGTTTTGTATATCACTCGATTTCCCGGCAGTGGGGAGTTCGTCGATGGGCCACACGAGTCGCTCATCGTCGTGGAAATATTTATGAAGGAATCCCAGAATTATGTCTCGAGCCTCGTTGCCAAACGAGGGATACATTGTAACCTTCCCAAAGAGATATTTGATCTGAGGATAAACCACCGTGAGTGCCCCGAGGCCGTCCCAAAGATTGTCGAGCACATATATTGCCTTCGAGTTGGAGCGGGTGCTCTGATAGTCAACCGACACGAAGGAGCGGCCGAGTTCAAGAGTGTTGGGAAGAAAATCTTTTAGAAACTTGGGGGAAAAACCAAACAGATGGGAAGTGGCAATATTGGGGGCATTGTCTTTCATCCTGATGTCTTCACCGAGGATGAATCTATAGCCACCTACTATTTCACGGTCTTCCGGATCCCAAACTATTAACTGTCGGCAGGGTGGTTGCATCGTGTCGAACTCGTCGATATCACACTCTTTGCCTGTGCCTCCGCCAGCATCGCGGAAGGCTATTTCTCGCAGCCTTCCTATTTCCCGCATAGTGTTGGGAGCGTTAAAAGCATCCACAACATAGACCTCGTTGACCCCTTTGTTTGCTTTACGAAGCAGTCGCTCAGGAGTCAATTCATTGATAATCAATTCTCTATCTATAGGCGCTATGATAGGTTGCATTGAAGGGCTACAAAAAATTTCCTTGTTTATTTGCAAATTTTATGTGAATAGTTGCAAATTTAAAGAAAATTTGAGTTTAGACAAAAATAGAGCCGGTAATTACTACGTTTGTAAGTTGAGAGATGAATTTTTGTCACTGAGAATTAGAAGCTTTGACTAATAACTCTTTTTAATGATCATCCCATTAACCGATGTCTACGCAAGACAAAATTAAACTCATTAAAGATGCATAAAATATTAAATATGAAGAAGTTAGGTATTTTAATACTGTTGGCCTTTATAAGCCTCTTTTCAATTCAGGCTGCCGACAAGACCAAAGGGAAGATAAGTTTTGAACAGACCACCTGGGATTTCGGCAATATCCGGGAAGATGGAGGGAAAGTGACCCATGAGTTCATCTTCGTCAACGAAGGCAGCGAACCTCTGAAAATCACAAGCGCAAAAGCCGAATGTGGCTGCACAGTGCCTGAATTCCCCAAAGGAGAAATAGCGCCGGGTCAGAAGGGTGTCATTAAGGTGACATATAATCCTTTAGGTCGACCCGGAGGCTTCACAAAAGTTGTGAGAGTCAGAGCCACCGGCAATCCAGGGAAAATCAATCTGAAAATCAGGGGTACAGTCCTGCCCAAGTGAGAAATTGAGAAAAAAAATCCATTATGCAAATGGCTATCGAAAAGAAATTACTACCTATCTTTTTGCTCTTTCTTTTTCTCCCGGCTACCGTTCTTGGGAAGACTGACGCTTCGTGGACAGCCATAGACCATGATTTCGGACTTATAAAGGAGACAGACGGGCCTAAAAAGGTGGAATTCAAATTCTACAACAAAGGACGAAAGGATATCCGCATCACTGATGTCAGGCCCTCTTGCGGCTGCACAGCCATTAACTACACCGAAGGGAAAATCAAGAAGGGAGAGACAGGAAGCGTCACCATCACATTCGACCCCGAGGAACGACCCGGAAAATTCCGAAAAACCGTTGCAATCTATCTTAATGATGAGAATCCGATAGAACTCTCCATCCAAGGAACGGTCATGGCATCTCCGGAAACCCTCAAGCTCTTTTTCCCAAACGGGTCAGGCAATATTCGTTTCGACACAGACACCTTGCGTTTCGGAGAACTTAAACGGGGTCTCAAGCGGAGAGAATTTATCGATATATATAACGCGGGTTCAAATCCGGTCAGCCCTCATTTCAATAGCGACAGCAATGCCTTGATATTTGAACTCAGCCAACCTGAAATACCTCCCGGAGAAACGGCTACCCTAACAGTTTATCTCGACTCGAGAAATGTCATGTGGTTGGGAGATAAAATGCTGAAAATTTCGGGATCCTGGAAAGAAGGCGGGATTGAAATTCCCGTCACCATGACACTTACCCCATAAGACCCCAATTTTCTCCCCTTTTCCATACAAAATTTTTGTTTAAATTTGCATTATGGAACATCCTGAAAACGACAGTCAGTATAAAGGCCTTCAGGTGAATGCCGGAGTGATCTCTCAACCGGTCACCAATCCCTATAAGCGTCATCGGAGGGCAGTGGCCCCCTCGTTGAGTGTCAACGACTATGTGGAGGGTATCCTCAAAGGGGATGTCAGCATATTGGGGAGAGCGGTCACCCTTGTTGAAAGCACAGCCGACCAACACCAAGCCCTGGCCCAGGAGGTGATCGAGAAATGTCTACCCTATTCGGGAAATTCACGTCGCATCGGCATAACGGGAGTTCCCGGAGCGGGGAAATCCACTTCCATTGATGTTTTTGGTCTCCATGTGCTCCGCAATGGAGGAAAACTCGCCGTCTTGGCAATCGACCCCAGCAGCGAGCGCTCCAAGGGGAGCATCCTGGGAGATAAAACCCGAATGGAAAAACTCTCTTTAGAGAAAAACGCCTTCATAAGGCCTTCCCCCTCGGCCGGTTCATTAGGCGGTGTGGCCCGAAAGACAAGGGAGACAATTGTGCTTTGTGAAGCTGCCGGCTATGATAATATCTTCGTTGAGACGGTGGGTGTGGGCCAAAGCGAGACGGCTGTCCATTCAATGGTGGATTTCTTTTTGCTTATCCAGCTTGCCGGCACAGGTGACGAGCTGCAGGGGATTAAACGAGGCATCATGGAAATGGCCGACGGAATAGTCATCAATAAGGCCGACGGCGACAACATCGAGCGAGCCAAACTCGCAGCCTCCCAATTCCGCAACGCACTTTTTCTCTTCCCTCCCTCGCCAAGCAAATGGAAACCGGAGGTGATCACATATAGCGGTTATTATGAATTGGGCATCGACCTTGTCTGGGATATGATCGACCGTTATTTCGATTTTGTGAAAAAGACGGGCTATTTCGAACGCAAGCGCAATGAGCAAGCCAAATATTGGATGATGGAGACCATCGACGAGCAGCTGAGAAATCACTTCTATAGCATCCCGGAAGTGAGAGCCCTTTTGCAACAGAAGGAACTAAGAGTTCTCAACAACGAGCAGTCGTCGTTTACCGCGGCACGCGACGTCTTGAATTGTTATTTTGATAAAATAAAGGGGAATGGCAAATAAGCTTTGTGAGATAGTGGGGGCCAACGCCCGGGAAATGGGTCCAAAGGAGGCCTATCGTTTTTGTTGGCGAAAGGATGGAGAATGGCTCTCAACCTCCTGGGAGGAATTCAACTCCCAGATTGATGTGGCTGCCCGCGTCTTTCCTCAGCTTGGGCTGCTGGAAAAAGACACAGTAGCTATTTGTTCACCCAACACGCCTCAGATTTTGATTTGCGAACTCGGGGCATTTAAAAACAGGCTGGCCGTTATCCCCGTGTATGCTTCCTCTTCGCAAGAGCAGTTTGACTTCATCATAGGAAATGGCGAAGCAAAGGTGGTGTTCGTCGGAGATTCCCATCAATATCCCCTGGCTTATAATTACTGGAAGAAACATCCGGAGAGGCTGGCAAAAATCGTGGTCTTCAAAAACGACAATCTTGAGCTTGAAAAAGACGATACTGTCTCGATCTACTGGGATGATTTCCTGCGCCTCGGCATGGAGGCTCCGGAAGAAATAAGAAAAGAGGTGGCCCGGCGCACGTCGGAAGGGTTACCCGAAGATATGGCCACATTGATTTATACATCCGGAACCACCGGGGAACCCAAAGGAGTGGCAATCACCCATGCCAACTACGATGCATGCATTGCAGCTCATCTGGAATTGCTTACCCAGGTTGATTCCTCCGACCTCTCAATGGCTTTCCTTCCGATGAGCCATATTCTGGAGAAAGCCTGGTGTTTTTTCTGCATCACCAAAGGCATCCCGATAGCCGTAAATTATGACCCGAGGGTAATTCAAGACACAATCCACACCGTTCACCCCAATATCATGTGTTGCGTGCCCCGCTTCTGGGAGAAGGTCTATGCGGGGGTGAAAGAAAAAATCGAGAAAATGGGACGATTGCAACGCACCATGGTCAGAAGGGCTATCAAATGTGGAGAGAAACGCAATCTCCACTATATGCGTCTTGGCAAAAAAGTGCCGGCCATGCTCGAGCGGGAATATCGTTTCTGGGATGCCCGGATTTTTAGTAAGGTGAAGAAGGCCATAGGAATCCCCAATCCAAATTTCTTTCCCACAGCCGGCGCTCCTTTAAGCGACCGAATCGTGGAATTCATGAGAGCAATCGGGATAGATGTTTTGATAGGCTATGGTCTTAGCGAAACCACAGCAACCGTGAGCTTCTATCCTACTAAAGATTATGAAATCGGCACAGTAGGTGTGCCCCTCCCGGGACTCGAAGTCAAAATAGACAAAAACGGAGAAATCCTTGTGAAGGGAGAAACCGTAACGCCCGGATACTACAAGAATCCGGAGGCAAATGAAAAGGCCTTCACCTCCGACGGTTTTTTCCGCACCGGGGATGCAGGATATTTCACTCGCAACGGAGCCTTGGTGCTTACCGAAAGAGTGAAAGACCTATTCAAGACCTCCAACGGGAAATATATTGCTCCACAAATGCTTGAAAGCCGCCTTGCGGAAAATAAATATATCGATGAAGTAGCTGTCATAGGCGACCAACGAAAATATGTCACGGCTTTGGTGGTGCCTAACCTCTCCCAGTTGCGCCGTTGGGCTCAAAACCAAGGCATTGAAGACTTAGGTGCTGAAAGCCTTGCCAAAAACCCGGCAGCCGTGGAGTTTATTCTCTCGGAAATCAACAAAGTGCAGGAAGAAGTGGCCGATTATGAAAAAATCAAGAAAATCACCCTTCTGCCCCATCACTTCTCAATAATGAACGGCGAAGTCACCAATACTATGAAAGTGCGTCGTCCCGTTGTGGCAAAAAGATACAAAGACGAAATCGAAGCCATGTATGATTGATAGGGAGTTGGGAAGGGAAGTTTGAGTAATTTAAATTTATGCATAAAGCATTATAACAGGCAACGATGATTACGCAGGAACAATATAAGGAGGCATGTGAAAGAAGGGATGCTTTGAAAAGATATCTCGATATCGACAATAAGAAAATCGAGGTGGAGGAAGAGGAGCTACGCACCCATGTGGCCGATTTTTGGGACGACAGGGAGAAGGCGGAGGCTCAAATGCGTAAAATCAAAGAGCTCCATTTCTGGATCGATGAGTATGCAGAACTCGAAAAGATGACCGAGGAGCTTACCCTTGCCTTCGATTTCCTTAAGGAGGAATTAGTGACGGAAGATGAGATCGACGCTCTCTATGCAAAATTGATCGAAAAAATCGAGAAACTCGAATTGCGTAATATGCTGCGCCGAGAGGAAGACAAACTCGGTGTGGTCTTGAAGATTAATTCAGGGGCCGGAGGCACAGAAAGCCAAGACTGGGCCCAGATGCTCATGCGTCTATATCTTCGCTATGCAGAGAAACATGGATATAAGACCTCGGTGGCCCAACTCCTCGAGGGCGATGATGCTGGAATCAAATCTGTCACAATCAATATAGAGGGCGACTATGCTTATGGTTTCTTAAAGAGCGAAAACGGGGTCCACCGTCTTGTAAGAGTGAGTCCTTATAATGCGCAAGGGAAACGTATGACCTCCTTTGCATCGGTTTTTGTCACCCCTCTCGTTGACGATTCTATTGAAATCAACGTGGAACCTGCAAGAGTATCCTGGGATACATTCCGTTCAGGAGGAGCCGGAGGCCAGAACGTCAACAAGGTGGAATCAGGCGTCAGGCTACGTTATCAATATAAAGACCCTTATACGGGAGAGGAAGAGGAAATCCTGATTGAAAACACTGAAACTCGCGACCAACCCAAGAACAAGGAGAACGCCATGCGTCAATTGAAGTCGATTCTCTATGACAAAGAATTGAAACACCGAATGGAGGAGCAGGCGAAAGTGGAGGCAGGCAAGAAAAAAATTGAATGGGGAAGCCAGATCAGAAGCTATGTGTTTGACGACCGAAGGGTGAAAGACCATCGCACCAACCATCAGACCTCCGACGTGGGGGGAGTGATGGATGGAGACATCGATGCCTTCATCAAAGCCTATCTCATGGAATTCGCCGGCAGCGAAGCTTGAGGTGTCAAGGGCAATTGCCATGGCCAAGGGAAAAGAGTCTCACAAGTTTAAAACAATATATAGAAAACTGTAACCCTAAACCTTAAAGGGGTCTTGTTTGTTAATTATAAAAACATTAAAACAAGACAATTATGAAAAAAGTAGTTATAATGGGCGCCTCCTCGGGGATGGGTTACGGTGTTGCCGAAGCTTTGGCATCAAGAGGTGTTAAAATCGGTATTGCAGCGCGCCACACTGAGTCGATGAAGGCTCTGAAGGATAAATATCCGGAATTTGTTGAATATGCGCAGATCGATATAACCAAACCCGAAGCAGTGGGGCAGCTGAACGACCTCATCGAGGAACTCGGAGGTATGGACATATATTTCCATGTGGCAGGCGAATACAGCGAAAATCTTTATCTTGACCCGGAGACCGACGTTAAGGTCGCTGAATGTAATTGCTGCGGATTCGCAAGGATGATAAGCGCCGCTTATCGTTATTTCCGCTCCAATAAGAAAAAGGGTCAGATTGCGGCCATAACCTCAGTGGCCGGCACTCGCGGAATCGGTAGGTTGGCAGCCTATTCTTCTTCGAAGAAATTCGGTCAATGGTATCTTGATGCCCTTGAGCAAATGTCGAATGCTGAGAAAACCGGTATTTCTTTCACTGATATCCGACCGGGATGGGTCAGAACCCCATTGGAAAACCCCGACGAGAATTATCCGATGAATATGACGGTAGATTATGTAGTGCCCAAGATTATCAAGGCTATAGTAAGAAAATACCGTGTAGCAGTAGTGGACTGGCGTTGGAATATCTTCACAGGTGTTTGGCGTTCTATTCCGCAGGCTCTCTGGGTAAAGATAAACCCCACAATTTCCACACCCGACGCCGACTATCCCACCACAAGACAATTGAGGAGAGAAATGAAAAGCGGGAAAACAGAATCAGAAATTTCCTAAGGTAAAATTTAATAAGAAAGAAAAGGGCTCCGTTTGAATTCAAGCGGGGCCTCTTTTATTTAACTTAGCTTTGATTCAGTCGTGGTATATGATTCCCGGTCTTGTTCAATCATGTTTAATGTTTGATAAGCACCACTGTTGAATCTTCATTATAGAGGGTTAGATGGTGGGAATCAGTGAAATTCACGTTGAATGTGACCGGGTTTGAATGAATTCCGTATTGAAGCAGCGTCAAGTCGAAATTTTCATGACTGCTGAATGGAAACTCGAGCCAAAGGGTTTCCCCGTCATAGCGCATATTTCCTTGGGTGAACAAAGCCCCGTAATACGTCAGGTCGCAGGTATGGAGATTGAAGTTATAAAAAAGACGCTGGTCAATCACTATTTCAACCGGAGGAGGAGTAACCTCCATAACTTCCCACTGCCCATCGAGGTCGCCATTGATCGGAGCCTTCTGGCAACCTGAAAATAATATAGGAACAACAACCATTAAAAGCGGCAAGATTATGGCTACACATCTTCGACCATTAGTTCCTAAACGGGAAATGGGGACAAGGTGATATAATATTTTTTTAATCTTAATCACTTGAGGTCAGTTGTTTTTCTTTAATGAAAGCCCTCCTTCATAGCCAAGCGAGATCATTCCTCCGAAATTGTTGCCAAGCAAAGGACCTTTATCCCAGGCTATTGCACCTTTTGCAAAAAATCCTTTGAGTGCTTTGCCTTTATATGCCACCTCCATGAGGCCGCTGCAGTTGTCCATCCGTCGGGGGAGGGGAAACCAATATGTGCCCCAGTTTTGAGTGAAAGTAAGCAAGAATCTCCACCTTAAGCCCGGAAGGGGGTCTCCTTCCAACGCAATATGATTTGCCTTGAAACGGGTGTTATAGATGGCAAGCCGATGGTCACGATTATAAAGTGGAGAGATGGCCAACGGTGTTCCTATAGTCATACCCCATGTTTGCCAGCAAGAATACAGATAATGATTATAATAGTTGTCTCGGCCACTCACCTGTTCAGGCACCTGAGGAGTTGAATTATTGTTGACGGCACCCGTCTGGTCGGTGGTGCAGACATTTTCGTAAACCACTCGACTCACAAAGGGATTGCGAGGCAAAGTGACCTCCACTCCATATAATCCATCCTTCCAAATGCCATATTCAAAGGTCATCTGAGAATGGTCTTCAAAATAATGTTCCCAATAACCTTTTATCTTGAGACCCTTCAAAGGCTCCCAACGAAGGGCAATGGAATACTCGCCATTCATGTTTCCTTGCACGTTTGTCTGGTCGCTCACAGGAGTTTTCTCACTTCCGGCCAAAGGTATGATAGCCTTTACCCAGTCCTCAAAGGCTGTGGGCATCTTGATAACTCCGTGGGGCATATAAATGCTGCCGCCGAACTGTGTGCCCATTTCAATGCCCACGTCCAAAGTGAGAGGATAAACCTTTTCGTTGCCTACCCTGAAAGAGAAACCCCGGCTACAAAGTAAAACATTGGAATTCCTTCTTGTGCCCTTTTCCACCCAGCTAAGTTGCCACTTGGAATCTGTAAACATTCCGTAAGCAAGATAGAGGTTAACAGAAAACCATTCCTTGGTACCCCATACGGGAGCAAAACCATAGGTCCCTACCCGGATCTGTGGAATCGGAAGAAAGTTATTCGAAAATAGAAGGTCGCCTGTAGAAAGATGCGGATCGTTATATTTGCTTACGAATTCCCGACTCCCTATACTGATCCATAGCCGGCGGTATTTCAATTCTGCAAATAATTGTTGCACCCTAAAGGCTCCGGGGAGCCTCCATCCTGCAACCAGGTCAGCGCCTACACCCAAGGAAAATCTCTTCTCCGGCTGCAGAGGCAGTTCCACGCCGGCCTTCACATAGCCATTATTGAATTCCGGAGAACCCAGCCCATAGAGGTTGCTGACAAGCCAGAAAGGAGTGTTCTCTCCTCCGGAAAATGAGGCTCTTGTCTCAGCTTTATAAAGCAGAGAGTCGGCCACAACAGATCCCAAAGTCTTCTGAGGGGAGACTATCCCTATAAATAGGGGAAACCACAACAAGAGAAGCCGTTGAAAATTCCAACGCCTTTTCGCTTTAGAGTTTTCCTTTTTTTTCTCTTGAGTTATCTTCAGATTCTAAGGGTATTTGTTGCTACAAATTTAATATAAAATGCACTTATAGGCAAAGAATTTTAGTATTCAGCAAAAAAAAGCTATATTTGCAAAATGCTTTTTATATGGAGATTTCCGTCCCCACTAAGAAAGCCTCCTTGACATGGATAGTTGGATACTCAACGATATAATAACATTTTTCGTCTCTCTTTTTCTTGCAGGAATCATCATCCCGCAAATTCTTCTTATAGCATTCCGCAAGAAGCTCTTTGACGAAATCGACGACCGCAAGATTCATAAAGGAGTGGTGCCCAGACTCGGCGGCATCGCTTTCTTTCCCTCGATTCTTTTCTCTTTCGCAATAGTGGTTGGGTTCACCCTCAAATACCATGGTTGGGAAGTGGCCGGAATTTATTTCGAAAACACTGTGCCCTTCTATTTCATGATTTGTGCGGTCCTCCTCATGTTTCTTGTAGGTATAGCCGACGACTTGATCGGGGTCAGATACATGGCTAAGTTTGCAGTGCAGATTTTAGCTTCAATTCTTATCGTCTTTTCCGGGGTCTACATCGACAACTTCTTCGGACTCTTCTGGATTCACGACATCTACAATTGGATAGGATGGATAGTGACGGCATTTATGGTGGTCTACGTGGTCAATGCCATCAATCTAATCGACGGGATCGACGGGTTAGCCTCGGGGCTTAGCACGGTGGCTTTCGTTTTCTATGCCATAATCTTCTTTTTCGCCGGAAAATACTCCTATTCTATGCTGGCAGCCGCAGGAGCCGGCACGCTTCTCCCATTCTTCTACTACAATGTCTTCGGACAGGCCAACAAACAGAAGAAGATATTTATGGGCGACACCGGGGCTCTTACTACCGGTATGATATTGATATTTTGCGCCATTGGAATGCTCCATATTGGCGATATACCCCTGGCCGAAGACTATAATCCGGTGATTCTTGGTATCTCGCCGCTGATTATTCCCCTGTTCGACGTGGTCAGAGTCTATATCCATCGCGTCGTCAGGCACCATAACCCTTTCCTGCCCGACAAATCTCATATCCACCACAAACTTCTGGCCCTGGGACTTAACCAACGAATTGCGCTGACAATCATCATGTTGTGGTCGATGTTTTTCATCGTAATCAACATGCTCCTTTCAGAATTTATCAATCCCACTTTCATCATTCTTGCCGACCTTGCAATCTGGACAGGTGTGAACTTCGGACTCTCAAAAGCCATTGCCAACCGTGAAAGCAAACTCGGCAAAACTCTTTTCGAATAAAATCATGTCTCGCTACAAAGCTATAAAACCTCTTCTGTCTCTGACAGCTCTCTTCTTAATGATCTTGACAACCGGATGCCACACTCCCAAGGATGTGGCCTATTTTCAAGA
The DNA here is from genome assembly GCA_022509125.1 of Muribaculaceae bacterium. Taxonomy (GTDB): domain Bacteria; phylum Bacteroidota; class Bacteroidia; order Bacteroidales; family Muribaculaceae; genus Lepagella. The sequence goes on from JAFLTU010000010.1 coordinate 12,893, forward strand.
TACCATCACAGAAGGGTTGATATTGCCGCAAAATGGGGAACTCAAAATCGAGCCCAACGACAAGCTCTCGATTGTGGTTAAGACGATGGATCCCACTCTATCATCCTTGTTCAATCTCTCGGCCTCCACAGAACGAGTGGGCGAATCTGTGCCCCAGATTTCTACAGGAGCCGGAAACATCAGAAACTCTACGACTCTCTCTTCCGGTATATCCAAATACACCGTTACTCCTCAAGGCACTATTGATTTCCCAGTGTTGGGCGAACTCAAAGTGGCCGGAATGACCAGAAATGAGCTCGCAGGATTTATCAAAGGAGAACTCATGGGACGCGATCTGGCCAAAGACCCTGTAGTCACTGTGGAATTTATAAATATGGGGGTCTCAATGCTCGGAGAGGTGAACCGTCCCGGGCTGTATGACATCGCTCAGGATAAAATCTCTATCATTGAGGCTATCTCTATGGCCGGTGACCTCAATCTTCAAGGGAAAAGAGAAAATGTCACCGTTATTCGCGAGGAAAACGGGGTTGCCAAAAATTATAAAGTAGACCTGACAAATTTTCAGGAATTAACCCAGTCTCCTGTCTACTATCTTAAGCAAGGCGATATCGTCTACGTCGAACCCAACGATATGCGGAAACGCCAGACCACTACCAACGGAAATAATGTTTACACAACCGGTTTCTGGATCTCTGTGGCCTCTCTCTTGACATCTGTCACAACCACAGTGGGAGTCTTTGTTCTCCGTTAAGAAACGATTTTAACCTAAAAATAAAAGTTTGCATCCACATGGTGCAAACTTTTTTCATATTTTGAGGAAAACTCTGTTTTATATTTCTTGGAAAATTGCGATTCCTCCTTTACTAAGTGTCTTGGATATTTGCGATTCCTCGCCATATTGAGTCTCCTTGGCATCTGTGAGATCGGCAACCTTTTTTGTCTTTGCAACCTTTAGAGTAACTTTTTGAGTGGCTGTCACATCATGATTTACCAACACGATGAATTTACCGGACTTTGTTTCAATTCGGGAGACCAAGACACCGGCATTACCCGATGTGATTGAAGAGAAAGGACCGATGGCTCCGGAAAGTTTTGTGGTGTTATTGTAAATTTTACTACCTGTGTGTCTAACTTCCACGACGTTTGACTCATAGAAGACATGGTTGAATCTCTTGACTAACGCGTTAACTTTTTTTGCGTCGTACCAGGCCTTTGTTTTATTGCCTTTAAGATCGATTAAAGCGGAAGTATAGTTTTCTGTAGACGAGCTTTTTCTTTGTGCATAGGTCCAGTAAGCGATTCCTTGTGCGCCATAAGCCAAGGCTGAAAAGACGGCGAAACTAAGATAGGCTTCATTGGCAGGTGGCCTGACTGTGGTGCCCGCTTTGAATGCCATGCTCTGCACATAACTCCAGAAAGGTCTTTGGCTTTGCTTTGATACGGAATACATGGCTTCCAATGCCGTGAAGAAGGTGTCGTAGGCAACGCTGAGTTTTCCGTTTTTAATAAACATGGGATACATATCGAAACTCAGCATTTGGGGTCGGTACATCTTATCAACATACTCTACCATGGCTTTATAATCCTTCATGGTTTTTTTATAATCTCCTTCGAGAGATCCAAATAGATTCATAAAGATAAGTTTGTCGGGAGCGAGCTGATAAAGCTCCTGATAACTTTTTTGATATGTGGCCAAATCTTTATATGCCGGTTCGTCTTTGAATTTCCATCCGGCCACATATTTATTTCTCTTGAAGGTATTGACAAAAGATTTCGCTTTGCCATTATAGAAATCTGTGCTCGCTACAAGATATTTTAACTTCAGGTTTCCGATAAGAGAAAATTCATGAAGATAATTTTGTGTGGAATATCCTTCCGTGACAAGATTGAATCCACAATCCACGATATCCTCATATCCTTGATGGGAGGATTTGACCCCCGGAGGGAAGGGAGTAGAGGCAAGGATGGTGATTTCTCCCGGAGTGGGATTTACATAGGGATAATTCTTAGTCTGGGCCTTTACACACATGGGAATGGTGAACATGAAGACCGCTATAAGAATTGAACTTAAAAAACGATGATTATTCTTCATAAATTCTAAATTTTTGTTCAATTAGAAGTGTATTGTCAAGGCAACGACCGATCCTCAACAAACAAGCGTTTATACCGGAACGCCAGAAGTCAGCGGTGTGAGAACCCTCCCTTACAATGAATTCATGCGGGATCTCTAAAACCCGCAGAAGGAGATCAACTGTGTTATTAACAGAGAGAAAAGCATCCTCTGTTCCTATGTCCATTGTGAAATAAGGGAGAGAAGAATTTATGTTTGCCTTTATCGTGGTGGGCACAGCGGGTGTGGAAGCGGTGTTTTTACCCATAAGTGTGCCGCTCATGGAATAACAATAGCCAAACACTTCAGGATAGGTAAACGCATAATGGGCAGCACCATAGCCTCCCATAGAAAAACCCGTGATAAACCTTTTGAGAGTTTTATCAATTCTATAAGTTTCTTCCACTTGAGGCATAAATATATTGAAGAAGAATGATTCATATTCCACGCCCTCTTCATAATCATCCACCCAATAACATCTCTCCCCGGAAGGAATAACCACAACGATTTCAGGAAGCAGCTTCTTCTCATAAAAATAATCTAGCAAATAGGAAATTCTGAAAGCATAAGTGGCATCGTTGTTGTCGCTCCCTAACCCATGGAGGATATATAAAACCGGATAAACCTTTTCTTCATCTTCATAGAAGGAAGGTGGCAAGGCAACGTTATAATCCCAAGTCCTATGATTTATTTCATCATAGATTGTCAAGTCCTTCAGTAAAGTAGTGACAACCGGAGACTTTAATGCAGGAAAAATGAAATCATCTTCATTTCCTTCAATCACCTCATAAAAATCAGGACAAACCGATTCAGGCTCTTCAGCGGAGCCATCCGGATTTATTGTGTCTTCGCCATCGTTAGTTTTATCTTCATCGGAAGGGGATATGACTGAATCTTCCTTGGAAACATTCTCTGTGTAATCATCCGTCTTAATCTCCGGCTCATCAGAACAAGAGGGCAATCCAAATAAGATGCCGCAAAAAAAGATAATTAATATAAGCCGTAAAATATTTTTCATAATCTCGGAAGATTGGAAATCAAGTCATTTTTTCCTGTATCACTTCAACGGCTTCTCTATCATGAAACCATCCAGACGACGTTTCACAGTGGAAAAATTCATTCCTATCAGATATACTTCCCGGGAATCGTTTCGGAACTGTAAAGAGTAATTCTTCTCTTTTATCTGCCGCAGAGCCTTGTCCGGAGTGCTGTCACGTTTTATTTCAATTATATAGACGAATTTGGGTGTCTCAATCAAAAGGTCGATCCTTCCGTCGCTTGTTTTCCATTCCGGGGTAATCTTTACAGTTGCTGATGATAGAAGTTTTACTACGATATATAGCATTGACTGGAAATGGCGCTCTACGTCCGGAGCCGGAATAAGGTCATAGGATATACTTGCCGAAAAAGATTCCAAGGTTTCCATAGCCTTTTGTGGCTCTCCTTTGATGATTCCACGCGTGAGGTTGGAAATAATCGATTCGGTGGCCTGAGTGCGACGAGAATAATAGAAAGGCAAAACGAAATTGAAAAATGTTTTTTGAACCTCTATGTTTGGATAACCCAATATATATTCCTTTAAATCAGGGTCATACCCCTTTATTGTAAGGTAACCGGTTTGATAAAAAAGAGCAACAGGATCTTCAAATCTGTTATAAATACCTAGGAGGCGTTCAGTGGAGGCGGTTACTCCGTCAAGTTTTTCAAGATTGTAGTCTTCCATCATCATGAGCTTGACTAGTAGGGTTGGAGTGCCCGTATAAGACCAATAGGCTAATATTTCTTTTGAGGTAAAAGCATTGATTAAGGAGTAGGGATTATAAATATCCGGGCAATTCCGACAGAAATGATAGCCGTCGTAATTTTCTTTTAAAAGATGCAAGGCCCTTTCATAATCAGTTTCTGCACTTTGGGCTATCCGTTCAATCCCCTCCTTGAAGTTTTTCTCCAATTCCTCTTGAGTGACTCCACAGAGAGCTCCATATTCCTCTTGCATGGAGATGTCAAGGATATTGTTAAGACCTGAAAATACGTTCATTTGTCCGAACTTCGTCACTCCGGTGAGAAAAACGAATTTGAGATATTTATCCATGGATTTCAAGACCCCATAGAAAGCCCGGAGCGTGGCTTTATGTTTTTCGCCTACTTCCGGATTATCAAGCGCATCCAAAATGGGTTTTTCATATTCATCCACTAAAACAACGACCTGGTTTCCTGTCTTCTCATATAGTTTTATAATTAATGATATGAATCTTTCACCAAGGCCAAAATTGTCTCCCAATGGGCTATCGATCAACTTCTCATATTGTAAGAGAATGGATTCCAATTTGGAAGTAAGTCCTTCTTTTTGAGTATAATCGCTCCCATTGAGGTCTATATGGATAACCGGATATTTTATCCAGTCCCAATCATAAGAATCTACGGATAGACCCTTGAATAACTCTCTTTCGCCAGAAAAGAAATATTCAAGGGTGGAAAGAAACAAACTTTTACCGAATCTTCTGGGGCGTGCAAGAAAATAATATTTCGACCCGGACAGAAGTTTAGGTATATATTGGGTTTTATCAACATAAACGTATCCTTCACTGCGGATTGTATTGAAATCTTGAATACCTATTCCATATCTTTCCATGGGTCTGCGTTTATTCCCCAAATATACTCAAAAAGCCGACAATCAGCAAGACAATTCTTTCTATCTCTGTATCGTATAAATGGAGGTTAATAATTTGCAGGTAGTATTTATATCATATTTATAAATCCCGGGATCGACAATTCGATTTACAGGAATTTCATAATCACCAATTATTTTCACCCAGGGTTCAATCCCATCTTTTAGGTCGATACGTTGGAAATCTTTTGAAACAACCCCCTCTGTCGGAACTCCGGTGCTTGCAATCACAGGCATTCCGTTTGCCTGGGCTTCAATGGCCACTAATCCTAATCCTTCATGAATGGATGGAAACAAAAACAGGTCGGAAGCCGACATTAGATCAGGAATATCATCACGTTGGCCTAAAAAAAAGACGCGATCAGAAATTTCTAATGTCTTGGCGTAATTGACCATGTCATTTAAAAGCCCTCCTTCCCCAACACATATCAATTTTAGGTCCGTTCTCTTTTTTTTAGAAGAAGAAAAGACATCTAAAAGAAACTTTTGATTCTTAATCGGATTGAAACTCCCGACATGAAGCAACGCCAATTCTTCATCCTTTATCCTAAGCCCTCTTCTTAATTCTTTTCTTTTTTCAGGATTGAATCGATAATTCTCAATATTAATTCCATTAGGGATTATCTCCGATCTTGAATAAGCCTTTGTGGTTCCATATCCCCAACTTGAAGCTTCTGAAGAACAACTTAAAAAATGAGTGGCAAGCTTAGGCAGTCGCTTTCTATTGATTTTATGGAAAATTTGATTATGCCGACCTTGACAACTTTTGCCATGGACATGGGCAACACGGGTCTTTATCCCATATTTACGGGCATAAAAAAGGGGCGCGACTGTGGTTAGCGACATCCCATGCAGATGAACGGCGGAATAATCTTGTGAATGAACTGAAAAAAATTTATCGAGATTCTTGTGATACTTAATGAAATTATGGCGACGGGGAGGCAGAAAATAAACTCTTCCGCCTAAAGAAATTATTTCATCATAAAAACCCTCTTTCTCGTCATTCAATACCAGGAAATCAAACATTATCTTAGAGCGGTCGATATTCCGGAAGACATTCATGACAAACGTCTCAGTGCCATTCTTTTTCAGGGATGATAAAACGTGAAGAACCCTAATCATATTTCTAAACAGTGGTTTTCTATTTTTCTGTATAACATTTACTTAGGGAAGGTTTTTACACTTTTCTCATCAAAAAGAATATATAAAATTACACTTTTCCTATCAAATATCCAACCAAAAAATCACACTTTTCCCAAAGTTAGATTTTCAATCCTTGGTCATACTCCCAACTATTACTTATCAATTCAGCGGGGGCAAAGTTTTCCCGGAATTTTTTTTTCAAATATTTGTTTCTGAGCCGTGATATATGGAAGATATTTTTTGCAGAAAGGAATCACAATGAGCATCGAGGCGAGGATAAGAATCAATAAAACCACCTCTAAATATGACGGATCGATGTCTAACTTCACAATTCTGCTTAAGAAAGGCTGATAGATACTTTTTAGCAAGGAATGAGTGATCAAGACAATAATGGAATATCTTCCCAGATAACTTACAAAAGGAATATGGTTTATGAATTTTGTCAGCAACAAAAGGCCAATTACTAAACAAATTGCCGTGATATAGAAAATGGAGAAATGGCCCTCAAATCTGTTAGAGAAATATACCAGTCTGTTTGAAGTCTCCGGATATAAAGCAAACACCATCCCTAAAATAAGGCACCCCATCATGATAAAGAAATCTTTTTTCTTGCTCGAGGAGGGGTATAGTAAAGCGGATCTTTTTAACATATAACCCATAAAAAAGAAGGGCATACAACTCAGGGTCACTCCAAAATATAAGAAATTGAAGACTTCATAATGACTCATTAGCAAACCTATTCCGGCCATTGCCACAATCATTAGCAATTGAGGAACCCACTTCTTGGAGATGGCATTAATCCCTGTGAAAAGAATATTGCTCCAAAACAACGACAATAAAAACCAAATAGGGATATTAAAGAAACTTGATCTAACGAAAATATCATCAAAATGATACAAGGATTCATGGTCAGCCGGAGCCACTGCCCTACCCAAATAATATATTGCGTAGCCTATCACATACCAGGCCACAAAAGGAATTAGAATATTATTGACTTTTTTGAGAGTAAAATTCTTAAACGACCCGTAATCTTTATAAAACAGGCCTGAAAGACAATAATATAGAGGCATCCTCAAATAAGGAAGAAAGACGAGTTTTTCATCGATCGAGGGCACAATGTGAAGCGAAACTACAAGGATGATGCAGATGCCCTTGGCCAAGTCGATAAATTGGATTCTTTCTTTTTCTGCTACTGACATTCAGATTAGGCTTTAGACCCCATTACATATTTAAGTCGACAATGGGACCTTATTTCTCTCCTATTATTAACTTTATATTTATGTTTTTATTGTTGTTTTGAGGGATAACACTTAACTTAGGGATAAATTTTGACCACTTTCTGCGAAATGATCAAACCTATGTGTCTCAAAAAAGAGGGGGAAAATTCAAGGCTGCCCGTGATAATGTTTTTAATGGATCTGCCGATGGCTCCCAACCGAGGGGGTATCGAAAGGGTCTCTTTCCTGCTGGCGCGCGAGTTCTTGAATAGAGGCCACAAGGTGGTGGCTCTTTCTTTTTCGGATGAAAACAAAGATGACTATGAAAAACTTCCAAATGCCGACTATCTGTATTTGAAGGGAGAGGCGAAAGATAAATTCACACAATTCAACAACATCATAAAAGACAAGGGAATTGACATAGTGATAAACCAATCCCGCAGTCTGGAATTACGCAGATTGTTGAAACAATCTCGTCCTGAAGGTGTGAAAATCATTTCTGCTTTCCACAACCAACCCTTTTCCACATATAAAAAAGAACGCCATATAAAGCGATTACTAAAACCTGCAACAGTGAGGGGATATATTCTGAAATACCTCACAATCCTTTGGCCTGAAATTTATAGGAAAGAAAGAACAAAATTTGACAGAGATCAACTTCAAGACCTTATTGATGCCTCTCATAAAGTGGTTTTTCTTTCCCAAAGATTTTTGCCGCGTGTTAAATCCTTCATGCCTGATGTTGATGATAGCAAATTATGTGCAATCAATAATCCAAACACATTTGAAGTTAAAGAGTTAAACCAGGAGAAAGAAAATATAATGTTGTTTGTGGCCCGACTTGAAGAGCCTCAAAAGAATATAAAAGGATTTATCGACGTGTGGAATCTCTTTTATCGTAAACATCCTGATTGGAGAGCGATTATCGTGGGGGATGGTCCCGATCGTAAGAGGATGGAAAAATATGCCGGGAGACTCGCCGTAAAGAATCTGGAATTTGTTGGTAATCAAAAAGATGTGGCCCAATATTATTCGAAAGCAAAGATTCTGGGGATGACTTCTCTTTATGAGGGTTGGGGAATGGTATTGACCGAAGCCATGGCCTATGGGTGCGTTCCGGTATTATTTAACACTTATGAGGCCTGTGAAGATATTGTAGAAGAGGGTAAGACAGGGTTTATTGTAGAGGATATCGACGTTAAAAAAATGGCTGAAAAATGCTCCCGAATAGCCGCCGATGAATCATTGAGGTCAGAAATGTCGCAACAAGCCAAGGAATCGATAAAAAAATTTAACCCTGATAAAATAGCTTCCCAGTGGCTTGAATTATTCTCAGAGGTTTCCTGATACAATTATGGCCCTCTGAATTAAAAATTATTTAAAATAGGGTTAAATAGAGCTATCTCTTTTTCCGGAAATAATAATACATCTTTTCCCGTTCGGGATCCATTTCTTTATTAAAACCATCCTTATAGGGATAATACCTCATATAAGTCATCAGTGTGCCCTCTTTATTGACCGGATTGAAATAAAAGGTATAGAAAGACAAGGCAAACATGGGCAGAAAGACGAGCATCCATGAGAGAAATCCTAATCTCACTTTTCTGTATCCCACATTGAGCACAGTGAAAACGCAATCCGACATCATTATCAGCGGGAAGAAAAGAAGATAATTGTTATACCTCTGGAATATAAAGATTCCACTTGAAAGAAGACTCACATAAATAGAGGCTACTGACAATATCTCTATTTTTTGCAACTTATCATCGGAGAATAAAGATTTACCCTTTGCTTTATTGATGAAATAAATAGCTAGGGCCGGATAAAATACATAGCGCACTAACCTACTAAAGAGTCCGACTATATTCAAAGTTCTTAATCCTCCGAAATCACTGTCGGAATATATATTGGCCCGGTCTACCATAGTTTCCGTCACAGCTATGGCCTTGATGAAATTGAAGAAGAAATAGCTGGCCGTGAATCCTAAAAGAAGACAAATGGCTCCAAAAATCCAAGTCCGTGTATCGAATGTGAAGAAATATCTTAATCCGGGCAAAAATATCAAAGGTAAAACCAGCAAGGCAAACGCTGAAACATGAAATAGCATGGCACACCCTACCATTATATAATATTTCAACCATTGACCTCTCAGAATAAATGGCCATGCAAGAAGAAAGAAACTCACAGATATCGCTTCCCGCATTATCTCCATATTGAGATTCAGATACATCAATATGTAGAACAATAGAGCTGCAAAATAAATGTGGCGGGTGTTTTTCCAAAAGAAATAAAAAACGACAGTATCTACTATCAGAGCCTCGGCAAACTGCAGGACCATGACATCATTATAGATGGTCTTACTCAGCGAACCTAAAATAACAAAACCCGGGGCATATCGAATATCCTGGAAATAATGAAGACGCAAATCCGCCAATGCCGGGACTTTCCTGAAGAAACTCTCATATTGAAGGGTGTCGCCGCCCAATCGATATCTGAATCCGGCTATGCAAATCAGAAGGATGCATAGAATCACCCATAACAATAGCCTTCCATGTCTAACCTTACAATAGTCGTAACGGTAGATACCGATTAGTATTAGAAGAAGGGCTATGAAATAAATCATAATTCTATTGGAATATCGCTTCCCTCTTTTCTCAATAATTAGGAAAGAGCTTGAGATTTTACAGTATCCAAAAGCTTTTCAACGCTCTTTTTCCCCACATTTTTAAGTGTGAATCCTGCCACTACTGCTTCCATTCGATGCACATCAGTGCCCGACAGATCGATCATGTCATTTTTCAAGAGCCATTCTGCCTTTTTTCTGGCTGTTTCCCCGTAGGCTCCCGTCAGCGACAACACGTTCATTTGAAAAAGGAGGCCCTTGTTTTTTAATTCCGTGTAGTCTTTTTCCTCCATATATCTATATCTCTCGGGATGGCCAAGGATAAGGGAAAAACCCTTCGACAGGGCTTTATCAATCATCCTCTCCATACCATAGGGAGGAGTGTAATAAGAAGTTTCAACCAAAAGATGGCTTCCATCTTCCCCAATGGGCAGGAAATCCTCTTTCTCGAGACGTTCTTCAAAGATATTGTCGAGCATATTTTCAGCTGCAAGGGCAATTTCCACTTCCCCTTTCCAAGCTTCCTTTAATTCAGCAAACCTATCTCTGAGCTTGGCGGTTTCATTAGGGAAATCCTCCATGATGTGGGGAGTAAGCCACACTTTTTTAAATCCAAGAGATTCGTAATGCTCAAGGATTTTCAAGGAATTTTCAAGTGTTTTAACCCCGTCGTCAACTCCTGGAAGGATATGGGAATGCCAGTCGGTGTAGCCCGAAAAGACTCCCGAATCCTTCAATGACATTTTCTTATCAAAAAACCACATCCCTGCTCCTTATTCTTTTTCGTTTCAGTCTAACCCCTCGGCCCTCGGCTCTTGGCCCTCGGCACTTGGCACTAATTCAGATTTTGATAGTTTCCATAAGTGTAATAGCGGCTATGGATGGCCTCTGTGCCGTTGAGGATAAGACTCATATTATTGAATTTCTTCTCTTCATAGAATTCATTCAACTCTTTGAGGGCAGATCTTTCAAGCAAGCCGGCTCTCACCACGAAGAGAGTCCTGTCGGCATATTTGGCCACCAGTTGCGTATCCACCACTATGTTCACAGGCGGACAGTCAAGGAAAATGATATCATAATCCTCCTTTGCTTGTTCTATAATAGTTCCTAATCTTCCATTTTCAAGCAGTTCGGCAGGATTTGGAGGCATCTTTCCGATGGGAAGAATAGATAGGTTAGGATTAACTTCAGCTTTAACCACAAGACCTTTCCAGTCGTCGGTCGTACCAGACAGATAGTTTGTCAGGCCCTTATGCGGCATGCCGACAAACATTGAGGAGGATCCATGTCGAAGGTCGCAGTCTATCACAAGCACTCTCTTACCCTTTATGCAGAAACTCAATGCAAGGTTGTAAGCGATAAACGACTTCCCGCTTCCCGGATTAAACGAAGTGAGCATAATCACCTGAGGGCCTGTGTTGCGTCCGCTCATGAAATCAAGATTACCCCTGACAACCCTGAATGCCTCGTTGACAACATCACGTTTACCCTCTTCCACAACTGCCAGGGGAGGTTTCTCGTCTTTATTGCGTTTGAAGGGTATTTTGTTATCAACTTTGAGTTTGGTCTTTTTGCCCACCTGCGGTATCTCTCCGGCAAACGGAAGTTTGATATTTTCAAGATCTTTGCGGCTTCTGACCGTGGTGTTGGTGGTCTCGAGGAAATAAAGCAAGACGATTGGTATACCAAAGCCCAGAATACCGGCTATAACTATGATAAGACCTTTTCGAGGAGCCACAGGGTTCAATGAACCCACCGGAGGAGTTATCATCCTGACGTTGTCGGCCGAGAATTTCTGTGAGAGTTCGTTCTCCTCCCTCTTCTGAAGAAGGAACAGGTAAAGGTTTTCCTTCACCATTTGCTGGCGCTCTTCGGAAAGGAGAGGAAGGCTAACCTCGGGGACGTTGGACATAGAAGAAGACATCTTGGCAATTTCCTTCTTAAGACTATTAGTAGCATTCTGAAGATTTTGCACTTGATTGTCTACTGATTTTTCCACGGCAGCCCGAAGCCCTATAAGTTGGTTGTCGTAGTTCATAACCAAGGGGTTGGTCTCTGAAGAGTTGCCGGCGATATTATTGCGTTGAAGAAGCACCTCATTGTATGCCATAATCTGCGCGGCCACGTCGGGATTGTCAATACCCAGATTCACCGGCAACAAAGAATTTTTATTTGCCGGATTATCCAGGAAATCCTTCATATACATGGCCACACTGAGCTGGCTCGAGGTTGATATCAATTCCTGCTCGATGCGTGATCCCAACTCAAGTTTGGTTTTTGTTAAGGTTTGAAGGTCGGGAGTTCCGGTGGATTTCATGTAGTCAGCAATATTGCGGTCTACATCTCCCAACTCCCCACTGATAATATGAAGTCTTTCGTCTATAAATTTGGAGGTGGCAACGGCCATTTTGTTCTTGTCGTTAACCCAGTTTTGATTGTAGACGTTCAAGACGTTGTTGAGGATATCGACAGCCCTTTCCACTGATACATCTTTGATTGAAAGTTCTATGACATCTGCATCCTGATCCACAAGGTCGCCCTTCAATTTATTGGAATAGCTCTCAACAGTGTTTTGCATCGACATTTTTGCCACGCTCAGCTGGTAGCTATCCTTGTTAATTCCACCTGCATATCGGGGATTGGGGTTGATCTGGATCCTGCCTATAGGAGAATCAAATTCAGTGACGTCAGCTGCAATCTCTATTTTATCTTTATATTTTGTCTTTTTCCCGCCGACATAATTATAGAATTTGAAAAAGGTCTTGCTTCCATCGGCATTCACCCTCATTTTAAAACCGCCGCCTTCCTGGCTATCAATATCAATCATGTCGATTCTAAAAGGAAGGGATGATCCGTAAAGTGTCTTCACTCTCATTCCGTCTTTCATGAAATAATTCATATAGAGTTGCAGAGAGTCGGCCACGACATACATCACTGCCGGAGACTTCATGCTTATCAATTCATTGTAAACGTTGGTCTTCTTGGAAAATAGACCTAAAGAAGAGAATGAGCCTGAGACATCGCCCATGCCACCGTTAGAATCCTGGTCGGTCACTAATAATTGTTCATATCTCTCAAAAACCGGTTGCTTTCTGTAGATATAAAAAAGCGATATTCCCACGGCACAGACCAGGCATATTGCGATCCATAGCCATTTCTGAAGACAGAGTTTCAGGAAATCTTTGAACGAGAAAAGTGATCCTTCTTCAATATTGTTATCCGTATGTGGAGCGTTCTTGTCCATATCAAATCAAAATTTTATATCTTCCCAAGCGTGCGCTTTTCCGATAAGATATGCAAAATTACATTATTTCAATCATTTTGTCAAAACTTTTGGGTTAACGGCTAATCAGCTTCCAAATCCGGATTAACGCTCCCCTCATTTGTTTAAAAAACACACACAGAAGGCTTACTAATATAATTGCATAGACTATCGAGAAACTCGTCCCGCATGCAAACAAATCAAAATATCCATTAAAGGCACCATCTAGGAATTGTCTTAAAAGGATCCAACACAGCCATCCTGAGAGAAACCCTAAGGCCAGATGTCCTATATAAATCATGATATAAGTTTTCATAAACCCCTTCATCTCCCTTGTGATCAAGAAGAATGGTTTCCACAAGACAATAACCACTATTTGGGAGATGACCACTCCGGCGATTATTCCATTCAATCCGAATTTTAACCCTAAAACTATTGAGCATCCAAGATTCAATACCGTTTCAACCACAGGCGACCATATATCCGAATAAAGCCCAAAGGCCGCTATGAATGTCTCGGTTGTGTAGCGGGTCAACTGCACATATAGATTGATAACTATAAGAACCAATGTGGAATAAGGAAGTAGATATTCATCACCGATCCAAACCGAGATGAAAGGAGATGCAAACATTAAGACTGCAAAACAAAGGGTGGCGGCCATCACATATCTAATGCTGAAAATCTCTTTGAAGATATTTCTGACCTTGACGGGATCTCCTTCCGCCACAAGGTTGCCAACACTCGCATCCATACTGTTGAATACAGCCGACATCATCGATATAATACCCGTGGAAATCAATATGTAGTTGCCATATAGAGTCACCTCATTCAAGTCGATAATCGCATATATTATCAAGGGAGCAAGCTGAGTCAGGGCGAAACCTCCGACTTTATGAAAAAACACTTGCTTGATTTTGGTGACAATCCCATGGAATTTGTCTTTCAAGACTCCGTAGGCCAAGTCGACCGACTTAAGCGTCGGATATTCCTTCATAGTGGCTCTATGCAGCGACCATGAAGCCAGTATGGCAAAAAGTCCTTCCAAAATCAACCACCATACATAGCCGTGGGGTAACAGCCAGACGGCAAACATCTGCAAAACTATCTTTACAAGTATGACACTTCGATAGCTATAAAGAATCTTATAGTTCTTCTGGCTCGCCGACAGGATTATCTGCTTGTAGTTTACGAAATATCCAAGCACAGCGCTCAACAGGAGCGTGCCAAAGGAGGCAAAAGCATACCATAGAGGCAACTCCATTTTCTTAAAAATCCAAGGGAAGCAACCCATAAGGATACAGGCTCCTATTATGACGGCCACCCCGATGCGTTTGTAAAGATGGCCTTGAAGAGTCACAATCTCGTTGACGGTCTCTGCATCGTTGTCATGGATGGGCTTATAGAGGGTGAACGACACGGCAGTGCCGATGCCCAATTCGGCTAAATTAAGGAATTGAAGCATGTTCTGGGCCGTTGTGTTGAGACCAAGAATCTCTGTGCCCAGATATTCCAGGAAAATTTTACGGGAGAAGAATTGAAGGATTAGCCCGATCAAATAATATATGATCGCGACGATGCTGTTGTGGGCGCTTTTCTTTGTCCTTGATGTTAGTTCTGCCACCATTTTTTCCCGGCAATGTAGTCTGGAAATTTTGGTTTCTCCCTTCTGAAGGAGGATAAGGGAATGCAAACCAAGACCTATAAGGTAACGTAATTTTTATATATTTATTTAGATTTTGGTTATGTAATTCATGATGCAAATAATTTCTTATTTACCGTCTGCGTAATCTCAGATAAGATTTTTGTAAAAATTGGATTTCTTATTGTTGGACAGTCGAAATCTTTTTATTATTTTTGCACCTAAAAATCTACCTAATTTTTTATTCCGCAACAAAATTTTAAAACAATGTAAGTCACTGAAACCCTTTTTAAATGGTTTGTTTCTTACCTTTCTGACTTATAATCTGAATTTGCTTAGAGAGGGGAAAATTATCGACGCTTTATGGGGAAAACTTGATAAAAAACATGCCTGGGGAAACATTCAAAATTGACAGATGAAAAAAATCCTTTTTCTTTTTACTCTGCTGGCACTCTGTCTCGCGTCATGTAGGCACGATGAAACCGATGTCAACTCCGGAAATACCAATCGGGAGACAGCGACTTTTTATCTTGCCATAAACCTCTCCGAACCCCAATCCGCCGCAAGCAGAGCAGACAATGATTCCCAGGATGAAATCTCTCCGGAAAATATTATCAGCAGTATCAGGTTTTTCTTCTTCGATGACTCCGGCAGTGTGGTGAAAATTAAATCCGGCGACACTGCCACTATTAATTATTTTGAATGGGAGCCAGAGGGAGCTTCCCAACCATCCTCTCAAGCAGATCCTTCATCCGATGAAGACGACAGCGAGGGTCTCAATATGGCTTCAAGCCCTTCGGTGTTGATCGAGCTCGATGCTGCAAACAGAGGCCAGATGCCTAAATGGGTTATTGCAGTGGCAAATTCCAAAGACTCTAATCATGATGCCATCGAGAGCCTTGAAAATTTAAGAGGCCTTACCGGAATTTACGATGTTTCGCAGTCCAATCCTTACTGCGTTATGAGCAATACGGTTTATGCCGATCCTTCCTCGAAAACTTTGTTCGATGCCGTAGAAGTCTCGGGAAACATCACCCGTGATAAAGACGAGGCTCGCAGGAACCCTCTGGAAGTATCCTTGGAAAGAGTCACAGCCAAGGTAAATCTTAGCCTTTCTTCTTCCTTAGAGTCGCAAAGTGGAAACATTACACTCTCAGATGGATCAGTTCTATATTATACGGGGGTAGAAGATGATTCTGCTGCAGGGTCACCATCCGATAGTAAAGTCTATGCAAAATTCCTCGGTTGGAACCTCACATGCATTCCCTCGAAGACCTTTTTGGTGAAACACATCAACCCGGAATGGAACAATACCGATGTTTTTGGATCAGATTCCTATAACTGGAACAGCACTTCCAACAAGCGGTCTTTCTGGGCTATCAATCCTTCCCTCAACTATGCCGACGGGGAGAATGGTGACTATCTCTACGGAGATTTCAACAACGCTAAATCCTATAAAGGATTCGGCTCGGAACTTTCCCCGGCCATAGCTTATACTCGAGAGAATGCTTCCGAAAACGAATTATTGCCTACTGCTCATCCCACTCAACTCATAGTGGCGGCCCAACTCGTCAATTCCAAAGGAGAGGCATTGGAAATTGCCCAAATGGGCACAAACCATTATACTAAGCAAGATCTGCTTACCAGTCTCTCAGACCTGGCAAATGTCTACGAGGTGACTAAAGACAATCCCCAAGAAGGTGGTGACTCAGGAAACTCCGGAGCAACCAAATACACCAAACTTGACGCCCGATATTTCAAATTCGTTTCGGCCAGGGATGCTGGCAAAACCACCGAAGACGGGGGTCTTTATAACGCTTATCTGCAACTCGACCCTGAAGCCATCAAAGACAAAAGCCTGGCAATGGTCGCTCAAGGCGATATCATGGAGGCAAATGACATTAACCAAGCCCTCGTTGCTTCTCTACCCCCCGTGAAAATATGGACAGAGGGCCACACTTACTATTATATCGACATCCGCCATCTTGACCTTCACGACAACAACGGAACTATCCACACAACCCTCGGAGTGGTGAGAAACCATGTCTATAATATAAAAATCTCCTCCATAAGAAGTTTGGGCACCCCCGTATTCAAAGATGACGAAGTGATTATTCCCGAAACTCCTGATGGTGACGAAAACTTTATGGCAGCTGAGATTAACACTGTGATCTGGCGCCATACATCCAAAAACATTCAGTTGGAATGGTAATTTTATGAATTTGAAATCTACATACACCATATTCCTGACTCTTCTGATGGCCTTTGTCGCATCTTGCTCCGACAATGCCCCTGAATCAGAACGCCCTCAAGAGAACTTGGAAGAACTTCCCCAAGCCTCTTTCAGGGTAAATGCCCTCGGGGTTTCTTCTGCCGCTCAGTCCGGACCTCAAGAGTGTATAAAGTCGCTGAGGGTTATCATCATTAATAGCGACGGACTCATTGAAGCCAACGAAAAAACAGAATGGTCTTCTTCTCCAAAAGGAGCGGCCACTTTTAGTCATATATTTTCCAAGTCGCTAAACTCTAAGAGCAAAGACCTTTATCTAATAGCTAACGAAGAAAGCATTGGAGATTTCAGCTTGACAGACTCCGAAGACCTCCCCTCTTTACCCTCTTCTTCCCTCTCGGATTTGCTCGACTATTTCCGTAAAGAAACAGCAGCGGAAAACTCCGGTATGGGCGACGTGTTTGGAAAGGTTTTAAACCGGATATATTTTGAAAACGACCTCTCCAACCTCTCGGCTGGCAACATGATATATCTCCCCTATTCGGCGCATTACAAACTGGAGGCAAATGACCTCGGACTATCGGGACTCACCCATCCCCTCTACCTTGTCCCCGTGGCCTCAAAAATAGATTTCAGTTTCGTAAGCTATCGCAGCCACGACACACGCATTGAAGACGTGAGCTTAAACAACGCCAACGTTCATAACTATCTTAACGCTCAGTTGGCCAACGACGAGACTCTCAAGCCTTTCAATGACAAAATGATATGGTGGATCGATTGGTTGCAGGAATGTGCCAAAAATTCTGAGACAGCTGAAGACATCGAGGATTTCAATGAAAAATGGGGATGGATCCAGCATTATTCTCTCCCCCTCTCAAATGATGCTTCTGTGAAAAGCCTTAAACCTTCCTCAGAAGTGTGGAAAATCGACAGGATGGCCGACAAAAACAATCCTGACAGAAAATCCTTTGGCCCTTTCTATATTCCTGAAAGCAAAAGTTCTTCTTATGAATTGAACTTCGAAGTCACCGACCTCGCCACAAATGAGACCACCTTTTTGGAAGGTTATGAAATCGACACTATGATGTCGCTGTTCCGGGCCACACATGTAAAAATCTTTATAGAGCTTTACGAAAAGGCAATGGACATATATTCGGAAGTGGTGCCATGGAACGAAAAAGTATTTATCGGTTATGTACAGGAAGATGACGACTAAAAGAAAAAATAGGTTCATGCCCTTTATTCTCGGCATGTCGTCGGGCGCCATGCTCTTTATGGCGAGTTCCTGCGCGGCCGAACCCGATGGATCTAAGGAGACTAAACTTGATGGCGACGCTGTGGAAACAATCAGTGTTTCTCTTGCCACACGCACCCCATCCCAAAACATAATAGATGAAAACTACGATTACAACGATTTCTCTATTGAAGATTTGATTCCCTTCGAAACCGGTTTCGATGAAAACAGCATAATACAAGTTTCCCAGCAGACTAACTTCAAAGAACCATTCAAATTTGAAGACGATATATTCGACTTCAGGTTTATGGAATCTGAAGATGCTTCCTGGGAAAATGAAACTTCCTATAATTTCGCTTCCTATCATCAGAAAATACCTCTCGAATGGAGCCATATCGGAGCCGGAGAGTCTCATAATGGGGGCTTCGCCATGTATGCTCTCTATTTCCCGGTGGAAAATCAATTGCGCCAAAGGGTTGTCGACAACAAGGTGAGATATTCCGTCATGCAAGACCAAAGCACCATCGAAAATCTCAGAAAGTCGGATATTATGGGAGCTTATCATTCCACCCCCGCTATCCATACCAGAATCCAATTCAAGATGTATCACCTCATGACCTACGTCAGGATACGTCTTTACGTCCCTCTGTTTGACGAGGAGAAAAACACCGGATATCGCGAGAATGCCCTCCAATATGCCACGATCGACAACGTCAACAACGAATTTTCTATTGCCTGGAACGCTTCAATAAGCAGCGACACTCAAGGCCCCTCTGTAGATGCCCTTGAAGGAGAATCGGAGATCATAATGTATCAACACCCTCTGCCGGAAGGCAAGACAGAGCATCCGATAGTCTCGATTCCCTACAAAAAGTTCCTGACTCCCGACTATTACGATCAGGGCATCGACGGAGATATGGATAAAGTCAGGATCTACGATTTCAGCGTTATAATACCATATCAGTATTCACGATACGGAGAAGACGGGAAGCTTCATAACTTCACGGAAACTGACTTCCTTAATTTCTATTTCCGTACTAACTCGGGAGCCACTTCCCGCTATTATTTCAACCAGTCGTTCTATGCCATCAACCAGGATGGCGACTCGGAAGAGAACAACGAGAGCACTCTCGAAATGAGTCAGGGCAATTTCCAGTATCTCCAGCTTTATGTGCCTCGTGTAGGCAATCAGGTTGTCTATATGGGAGCCAAGATTAATCCATGGACCCAGTTTGGCGCCGACCTCATTTTAGGGGAG
Organism: Muribaculaceae bacterium; assembly: GCA_022509125.1. Classification (GTDB taxonomy): domain Bacteria; phylum Bacteroidota; class Bacteroidia; order Bacteroidales; family Muribaculaceae; genus Lepagella. The sequence goes on from JAFLTU010000010.1 coordinate 32,277, forward strand.
GATGAAGAAACCGATTAAACATGAGAAAATCTCTGTCTTTAAAATATAGTCTTATTCTATTTGCAGGAATCCTTGCTCTTGCGGCAAGCTCCTGCAAGGATGATTTTATGGCCGACACCCCCGAAGGAGATAACGACAATATCCTCGTCTCCGCCAAACTGACGGCTGCCGTCAACACCCGTAACGAGTATATCGACGAGGGAAATATCGCTAGTGGAACCTACTATCTTTATTATCCACGCAAATCGTCTTCAAGCAACGTAAACCATGCAATGGTGGATTTCGGGGATGCCGAGGGACCTACCACTGGTTTTGCTTATTTCTTCGACACTGAAGGCAAAAAGAGGGATCTAAAATGGAAACACGTCTACAACGAGGGCCTCTCGTCTCAGACCTTCCATCTGCATAACATTGATTCTACTCTCTTCACCATCTACCATGACAACCATTGGCAACACCTTCGTTTCAATGTTAAGAATGTGGTCAATCCCTACCGGACAAGTCCGCTCGACACCATCAACGCCACCAACGACCTAATCTATGGCGTAGGCAAAGGCACCCGAAATAGCGGCAAACTGGAATTCGAGCTAAACCACATCATGTCGCTCCTTAAAGTCAATATCGAGGTCTTCTGCGCTAACGACGGGTTCCAAATGAATCTTGACAATGCAGAGGTGATCATTACCGATGTCTCCACCGAACTCGGTGTCTTCGATATGCGCGACCCTGTGCTCTTCGAATATAACACCAGCACATCCACCACAGCTAACTCGGGTGGATATAACCATACTCCGGGCTACTACCGCAATATTCAAGACGTAAAACTCGTAGACCCGGAAAACCCAAATGCTCAGTGGGCAACCAACCATCCCGGCCTTGTGGATGATGAATTCAAAGACCATTTCACAAACCATGTCTATGAGACTATGAGATGGATCATGCCTCCACAGTCAATTCCCACCAATTCATCGTCACCCAGAGCAAAGCTGATTGTCAAGGTGCCCTACGAAGATGCCACCGGAAGCCCCGGACCCGAAAAATATAAGGTCTTTTCAGGACAGATCCCTCCCGTGATGTTCAAGATCGATTCCGACGGGAGCTACTACCCTTCTCCTGAAGTCTTTTCCTTCAAAGGAGGCCACCAGATTAATATCACCGCCTCAATCAATTCTCCTGAAACAGAACTTACTTTTGCTCCGGTCACCATCGAGGCCTGGGCTAGCAAAGGATCTTTCACCGTCACTACCAAACAGGCCGGTATATATAATTCCTCCGATTTCTATAATGTGGCAAGACTCTATGCTGCGGGACACATCGACCAGCTCGAACGTTTCGGCTCGGTTGACGACGATCTCTGTTCACTCCAAATTTGGGGTAATATCACACTCGATCTCGAAAAAATCAAGGAGAGCATGAAAAGCTCCGGAGATGTCGAGGGAGGGCAAAACTTCGAGTTCTGTTTCAACGGCTATACTGTAACTGTCTCTCAAGAGGGTGAAGAGGATAAAATTCTTGAGGGGGCTGTCGGCCAGGAGGAACTTTACAATATAGTCACCGGACTTGACCTCCACAATTATAAGGCCATCCTTACTCCGGAAGATTTTCTGACACTCATTGACTTCTGCAACGCTGAAGAGCCAAACAAAGAAGACCTCAAGAAATACGGCTACTTCAACAACATGGATAACACCTTCACCTTTGATATTCGCACAGATATTACACTTGATATAAAAGATGTCTACCAGAAAATATCTTGGAAAGTACTCGGCTACGATATAATATTTGATGAAGCCAACAGCTCTGTCGTAACAATTAATCTTACTGACAATGCAGTTCTCACTGCACAATCCACCGATGTTATAGATAAACTGAAGCAGATTGTAGTGAAAAATCCTACTAATACAGCCGGTTTCTATGATAACGACAGTTTCTTGTTTATGATTGAGTGTTACAACAATTATGCTAACATTTATCCTGATCTGCTTGGAATATATGGTACAAAAGACGCAAAGACCGGCAAATGGACTTTTTATGACAGTTTTAATAGTTATCCAAAGCCAGCCGGAGATTATTCTTCCACTATATATATAGATGGTGATTATGCTTTTGCAGGTATGATACCCGGAGGCCCGAACAATAATCCTGAATATGGATATTCTGCAAAATCAAATGCTTTTCTCAGTGTTTCTAATGATTATGTCACCTATTCAAGTGGTAATGCAGACTATGGTAACTGGATACATTTAACGGCGGCTGATAGCAAGACTACTAATTTGGCTACCACCATCTCATATTATAATTCCAAAAACACAAGATATCTCTTTAATGAATGTGGTTACTTCAAGGATACAAAATGGCATTTCCCAATCCACCCGGATTACACTTCCGAGGAATTCAACACCATTTTCGGCACCATGCAAGTTGACTACGAAAACAAGAAATGGGACTATGAATTCACATGGGAGGGGGAATTCATAATATCTGACGCACCCGTGGAAGAGGGTTCTGAAGAAACAGAGACCTTGATTCTCGATTTCAATTCACTTGATGATAGGGAAATGTTCCATAGTATCATGGATGGATCCTACTGGAAGAAGTTTAAATAAATTAGAAATGAAGCGACACTATTATATTTCTATTTTAACCCTTCTTCTCCCACTCGTCGGGGGTTCATGCTCTTCAGATGTGGAGAGGGAACAACCCCGGAACACAGAAGTCACTTCTCATGTCGAGGTGGCTCTCGACGATATGGAGATTTACGCTACCCGCGCGAATAAAAATAATTTCGACGGATGGTCGATCGCCACATTCAGCACAGGTGACGTCGTCGGTATGTATGCCACCACGGGTCGTCAAAACCCCGAAGACCTTGACGACTTCTCCCTCCCGATATGGAACGAGAAAATGAACTACGAGGGACGCACCGGCAACTACTACCGCTTCGGCAATGCCGAAGTGGTGATGGACCCAACTAAGGTCAGCACAACTTCGGGCTATAACTATTCCTCGATGTATTATCCGCATTTCTCCGAGATGCCCGATCCAAATATCTTCCTGCCCTCAATGCTCGAAAAGGGTCTCTCCCTTCGTGAAATTGACCCTAAAGATGGCATCGAAAAGTGTCAGGACCTGATGATAACATCATCTACTCGTATCACTTTGACGGAGGGTGTGCTCCGCCCATCTTTCAAGCATTATTGCTTCAATCTCGTCTTGCAGCGAGGTTACGGTTTCGACGAACCGAAAGACCCGAGAATCTGGGTTGTGAGCCGGCAACCATTTACAGATGCACGTATCACACGATATCAATACACCAACACTGCGGGTGAGTTCCAATGGACTCTGCAATATATTCCCGAAGAAGGTGAAAACCCGATGGGGAGAATTCTGGACGAACTCCCCGGATTTGATGTCAACAAATATGCTGTCTGGCAGGCATGGGAGGGGGAACAGTTTAAAGGGGTAGACTCTTATTATGTCTTGTTGCCTCCAAAGGAGGTTATGTTTATCATGATTCAAGACAATTACGGAGACTGGCACAACGTCACCGACTTCTATATCGGTAGTGCCGGTTCAAAGGTAGGCACAAGCGGCACCCGTTACGTTGTCTCTATTTCACTCGAAGGGCTCGACGTGGTGGTACGGCCCGTTTTTGTTGAAAAATGGGACGAGGAACTGACGATCACAGACCAAAGGAAAGTGGGCATCAACAATTTCGGCGATTACAGCGAGTGGGTCACTCTTTATAACTCATATACTTCAAACAACCGTAGTGCAAGCCTTATCGATGACTTGAGGCAATATGGCGATGCCAAAGACGACGGCGATGGGGTGAGATGGAGGTTTTATATAAATTCCGACATCGACTTTGCCAACCGTGCAGACTATACGATGATTGCAAAGCTCGAGGATGTATTGGAGGGTTCGAGCACCTACACCAACTATACAATTTCAAACGTGAAAGGCGACCTGATCGACAATATGACAGCCACAGGGGAACTTCGTGCTCTCGATTTCAAAAAACTTTACGTTATTCAAAAGGAGGGTCAAGACGGAGAATTCGGTGGACTCGTAAATAATATGGACGACGGTCTCATCGAGAATTGCAATATCATAAACGGAGTGGTGGTGGGAAACGGTCCGGTCGGCATGTTGGTCGGCACGATCAACAACGGCACCATCAAGGATTGTAATATCTCCGGCGATGCTATTGGAGTAAAGAGCTACCAAAACAGCCAAAGCAATATAGTGGAAGGGCTTTTCGGAACTGTCAACGGTTATCCGCTCCTTGAAAACGTCAACACCACCGGACTCAAATTCATCATAAACAATTAAGGTAATGATCAAGCCATACATATATTATCTTTTGGCGATTTTTTTCTCGACGGCCCTGTTTGGATGTCGGGAAGACTCCTTCTCTTTGTCTGATGAAGATATCAGGCCCGGTGAAGTCAGACTGAATGTGGTCATTGATAATTTCGCAGGCAATACTCGCGGAATAATGGAGGAATCCAAAGAATTTTTCGATGTGGGAGAACTCTTGCATATCCAGGCAATTTATCACTGTGACCACAACGGTGAAAAATATAAGACCAGGCAATATGGACTCCTGGAATATAAAGGCCATGGCAAATGGGAGCCTCATAACTCATCACGCTCCCTCAACTGGCCCGATGAGGCTGTCACAGGCGATTTCAAGGCTTTTTTTCTGGCAGGAAGCACCGGAGAACTCAACGGGAATATATCCCCTGCTAAGTTGCTCTCGGATTTCAAATTTGCTGAAGTACCTCTCAAAGGGGAAGTAACCGGCATTGACTATGGCACAACCGTCAGCCTCCGGATGACCCATCTCTTTACTTACATAACCCTTAACGAGATGGACAACGGAGTGGCCAGCGACCTTTGGTTCTCAATCCCCTCCATTCCGGGAGAAAGAGAGCTGAACAACGCTTTTTATCTTGACTTCAATCCCGATCCCGAATCATTTGACATCACTCCCACATTTACTCAAATTCCAAGCTCCGACTATAAAGACAGTCAAGGCAACGGACTGGTCTTTGTAAAGGCCAAACTCAATGAAACGCCAGGGGAAAATGATATCGGCACTATGGTCAGCTATTTTCTTGAACCGGGGGTCTATCATACCTTCGACCTCATCTATCCCCGAGGCAGAAATTCTTACGCCACATATCTTTCCTACAACCGCGACCTTGAATTTGTCACCGGTAAAGATGGTCTCAAGGCCAATTTCAGATATGTGTTCAGTATTTTGAAATCATTAGGGATAATCGTTCAGCAAAATCCCGACGATGGTTGGGATGAAAAAGAACCCACAATTATTGTCGATGTTGAGGAGTTCCTGAGAGCCGTCAACAGAGGCACCGATTATTTCGTGGAGGATCTTAACAGCGGAGAGCAAATCCAAATTTTGGAACGAACTTCAAATGGCACCCGGCTGTTGCAAAACATCGACTTCAATTATGAATATTATGCCTCGATGGGTTCGGATAATTTCAAGGCAGTATTGAATTCCGTTTTCGACGGTAATTACCATTACATCTACCATACGGCGTGTCCTCTCTTCTATGCCAACTATGGCACCATTACAAATCTAGGTATTCGCGACTCAGAAACCCGTCAGCCTCTCGTCTCTTGTGAACACTGGGAAGAAGGTGGATTCGACAATGACCTTAGTTATAACGGACTGATCGCTTCCTATAACTATGCCACAGTAATCAATGTCAGAGTCGATAATGCCAAAATGGAGGTCAAAGTGTTGGGAAGAGGCACCCAAGAATCCCACAACATCTCACTCCTTTTTGGAGTGAACCGTGGAAATATCTACGACATTGGTCTCGCCGGAAAGTTGCAGCTATCTGTCAGCAATTATCCTGACCGCGAGATTATTCCGAGAGTGAATATCGGAACTGCCACAGCTCAAAACCTCGGCAGCATCTCGGGGCTGTCATATATTGAAGATAAAAACCATGACTATGATTATCCCGAAATAAAAATCCTAAATAATTGCATAGGCTCCAATGGTGTTTATAAGGTAGGAGGTGTCTGTGGAAACAATATGGGCACCCTTGAGGAAATTTTCCTTCCTGTAGTAAGCGTGGATGCCTCTGCGAGTCAAGGGCTGGAATCCTATCTTGGAGGCATCGCGGGGGAAATTCCCACTTCAAATTCGGGAAGTCCCCGAATCTCCGGATGTATTGTCAGAGGTGATGTGAAGGCCGGTGAAGTGAAATCTGTGGTAAATCTTCTCTCCCTATCCTATACCGGTGGACTAGCCGGATCTGCAAATGTCCAATGTATCCTGATCAACAATAGCGTTTCCATAGATGTAGTCGGCCCCTCCTCGCAAGAGGATGGAGTGGAGTATGGTCAAGGGGGAGCCTTCGGGATTCTTAAAAGTCTCGAGGGATATTCCGAAGGAGATATCGACGACCTCGCCTGCTATCCAAATAAGCTTTCGGGTCCGGGATATACCGGCAATTTTGCCGGCATTGTCCCAAAAGGCTATGGCTGGGAGGAACATTTCCAAAATAAAAATATCAGTTTGAAGCAGTCTGTAGACCGGAACATAGGCCGGATTGAGGATTGAAGGATAAACTTAAAAGCTCGACGGATTGAATTCTATTCTAACAGAGCCCACAATTATGCAGAAGAAGATCAAGAAATATATTGATAAAAGAAGTTTTTGCAAGCCGGCAATGGTGGCATTGGCAGCAACTGTGTGGCTGACAGGTTGTCGCGAGGATAACGTCACTCCGGAGGTATTCTCATCCGATGGCATCCATTTCGGGGCAGTCATTACGGGTCCGGAGCAGTTGTTGACACGTGCAAACAACAACACTTATAATATCACTACGGAATTCTACGATTGTAAGTATCATGTCCGAGTAGAGGGTCAGGATTACGACAAAGAATGGAAATCGAAGGCGGCCACTTATGTAATTCCTTCCGGATATGAAGCTACAATAATCCCCGACACCGACCAAACCCCGCTCAATTGGTTCTCGAGAGATGGAGAGCATGATTTCTGGGCATGGACTTGGCCTCACGACCTTAGTTATGCTCCCGACAATGACGACCCGCGCGAAGAAATAACCCTCATTTTTGAAGATACAGACCTCAACGGCACCACAAGCAGCTCCGCCGGCACTTGGCGGGAGGATTCCTGGAAAAACGGGAAAGCCCTCGAGCAACTGATAGGGGCCCACACCGGTCCCTCGGTCTATAACGAGCATGGCATGTATGTCCCTCTCAGATTCCGTCATCTTGTCTCCAAAATCATCATCAGTAAATTCTATGTGGTCGACAATGTCAACGGCACAACAATCGACAATCTGAAGGGCACCATCACTTTCTATGGAATGCCCCGGGAAACCAAATTGCTCACGAGTCCCCGTGATGCTGAAGGGAATCCGATGAGCCCACGGGTAGCTCTCCCGGAAGGGTGGGACTATGATCCCTCGGTGGGAGTGAAATATGCCGTATGCAACTCCGGACTCGCATTGCGCTGGGAGGGTTATGATCCTTATTACTATGCTTCAACCATGCCTCGCGACTGTTGGTATATTCCACCCGAACTTGATTTCAGTCAACTCTCTTTCAAAATCGAGATTTTCGAATATCAAAACGGGAATTGGGAACTTAGCCAGACCCATGGCAAGCATGGAGCATATTACGGTGATTTCAGAAACGTCACGTTCTCTCGGTCTTCAAACGGGTCCGGATATGATGACACGGTTAATCCCGGCAGCGATGTCAATATTCTTCATGCGGGGGAGTATCTTTCCCTCACTATAAACCTTTACGAGAAGGGTAATCCGGTGGTGCATGGAAACATTCTCGACTGGACCACTTCTTCAAAAGAAAGCCCCGGACATTCTCATATCCAGCAAGGTCTATATTCCGTGGAAGAAGTTAGGGAACTCTCATCGGTGATGAATGGGACTGATTCAGAACTCAAGGAACAGTATTACGAGCTTTTCGGTTCAGGGAAAACCACGGCGGACGATTATCCCAAAGATGAATACCCGGATTATAAAGAAATTTATGGTAAAGACCTGAAGATTTTCGAACTCTACGACGACATTGGATCCGAGGCTGCCACTTCGGGCACTTCAAGTTCAAAGGTATTTGACCTTTATGTCAACGACGATTATATCCTCGACGGACGGGGCCACACAATAAATGTGACGAGCAGTTATGTCTACACCGGCAACATCCGGGATGTTTATTTGAGGTATTATAACTCCAGTTCATCAACTTATACTGAATATGTGGTATATATCGATAAGATGGGTGATATCTGGAGAGTTGATCCGGAAACTTATGAGATGACAGCCACAGGTCTGAGCGTGATTCACCCTGAATATCGGTCCTTCACGCTATGGATCTGGAACCCTCCCAGACTCGATTTCAGCGCCAGCAATCTCTATTGATGCGGCTGAAGGGTTACAATCCGGCTTAAAACCTTCTCAATAAATCTTCTCAAGGCCTTTGCAAATCTTGCATTTGTGGAATTGAAATATATTTTATAAATTTGCAGACTGAATAAAAAGAAATAAACACACATAAAGATGAAAAGAACATTCCAGCCATCCAACCGCAGAAGAGTCAACAAGCACGGTTTCCGCGAAAGAATGGCCACAAAAGACGGACGCAAAGTGTTGTCACGTCGCAGGGCCAAGGGGCGTGCTTCTCTGACGGTGTCAGACCATCTCGCTAGCAAGTGAGAAAAATGACGAGGAGGCTGGAGGCCTCCTTTTTATTTCTTATCCTGTTTTCTTAAGGTGACATTTATTTCTTAAGGAGGCGCGCATCAACCCCGATTTCCCATCGGGTATTTCTGTCAAGAAGAACCACCCTGTATATCTTATTGCCATCCTCATCGATGGTTGGCTTTTTCAATATCCGGCCCCTTTCTCCGGAGTCTCTCCCATTAACAACCACCACTTCATCGCCCGGGTTAAAATTAAGTTCCCCGGTGGGCGCCACTTCGAATTCGGGTCCCAATATACCGATTGCCTCGCGAAAATCTTCCATCGCCCTCGCCGGAATTGCCGAGTAATTCCCCGGTTTATTGCCAGGCGACCGGTAACACCAGGCCAGATCATATATCCGGGTAAGCATTGGATAAATCTCGCTCCTCCGGTTCTTGAAAAACACAACATCGCGGATCACCGGCCTACCCTTCCAAACCACCTTCCTCCCTATCCTCCTGGCTATCTCTTCGCATGGATAAAACAATTCAGGCATCTTTATCTGATAGTTAAGACGGGTAAAACGTAATATCAGGTCTTCATATTTTACTCCGGGACGCAACCGCAATGCAAACCATTGAGACTCTTCCCCAAAGAGACTCTTTGTGATAATCTTAGCGACTTCTTTTCGCTCATCTTCATCAATGGAAGCAGCCCCACACAGACCTAAGAAATTCAATTGTTCGGGTACTTCCCCTAAAATGGCCTTCACAATATCCGGCCTAACTCCCCCTCCCAATGCTATGCAGCCCCATATATACGCTTGGTCGGCCGATGAGCCCCCTTTGTCAATATATTTTAAAAATTCATCCGGTGTCCATGCCATATCATCCGAGATATCGGAGTCTTGAATCGACTTCCTGGACCTTTCAATGGATCCATTGATTAATTGGGCGTAGCCGTCACGCAGATTTAGTTCCTTCAAACGTTTTTTGACATTTTTGAAGATGGGAAACTTCCCCCCGGCAAAACGATGACCCACTCCGGAATAAAGAGCTGCAACCTTATCGAGATAAAAATTCAAAGTGGTGGATTTAAGGCCGTGTATGATATTGTCGCACACCCAATTCTCCACTACATTTTCATCAATCTTATGGCTTAGAGGATAATTGGAAATCAGGTAGACCTGAAACGAAGAATAGGCCTTACGATAACCCCTCAGACTCTCCCCTTTAAATTCTCCGAGACGTTTCGAAAAAAGGCTTAACAAATTTTCCAGGGTCGGTTCCAACGTTTTTTTCATCTCTCAAAAATATTGACGCAACAAATTTAGGTAAATTTGCCTTATGAAAAATCAAAAGATCCGAGTTTTCATGACGGGGGCCACAGGCGTCATGGGAGCCGCCGGGCTGAAAGAACTTTGCCTCAAACCCGAAAATTATCAAGTTTCGGTGCTCGCCCGTCCCTCCAAGAAAAACCAAAAGATGCTGAAATCTTTTCAAGAGAAAGGAGTGGATGTGGTGTGGGGAGATCTCCTTGATCCGGTCTCTCTAAGAAGGGGAATCGAAGAGGCTGATATAGTGCTTCATGTCGGGGGAATGGTGTCGCCTATGGCCGACCATTTCCCGGAAAAAACAATGAATGTGAATGTAGGATCGGCCAAACTGATCTCAGATATTATAAAAGAGATTGAAACCCTGCAGCCCTCGAGGGAAATAAAGATGGTCTATATTGGCTCAGTGTCGCAATACGGCACCCACATGCCACCTGACCACTGGGGAAATTCACAGACTCCTGAGAATCCAGCCAAGAATGATGCTTATGCAATTTCTAAAATGAGAGCCGAGGAGGCGGTTAGAAACGCGGGATTGAAAAAATGGGTCTCAATTCGCCAGACAAGCATCCTGCATGCCGGACTCCTAAAAAATGCCTCCAATCCCGTTGCCTTCCACACACCCTTGCAGGGTGTGCTTGAATGGATCACCACCGAAGACTCAGGCCGTCTCCTGGAAAGGATTTGCAGCCCCGAAGTGCCCGACTCTTTCTGGGGAAGGGCTTATAATGCAGGGGGAGGCAAAAGCTTCAGATTGATAAACCTTGACTTCGAACGTAAAATCTTAGAAGCCATGGGATGTCCTCCTCCCGAAAAAATATTCGAACCCAATTGGTTTGCAACTCATAATTTCCATGGAATGTGGTTTGAAGACTCCGACCTTCTCGACAATATTCTCCATTTCAGAAGACCCGACTCATTCGATCTTGCCCTGGGGCGTCTCAAGAAAAGCCTTCCTTTCTATTTGAGGCTTGCACCTCTCGCCCCGGCTTTCATCATAAAAAAATTCATGAGACATGTTGCATCTCATCCTAGTCTCGGTCCCCTTTCATGGATCAAAAACAACGATCTCGAAAAAATAGAGACTTTCTGGGGCAGCCGGGAAGCCTACGACAACATCCCGGATTGGGAAAATTTCAAGGAGATTAAATTATCCACAACCACTCCGGCAAACGAAAAAAATCGTTAACTTTGTAGGAATAGTGACAATGCATAATGGCAGATCAAGATCTTTTCCAAAATAATTTCCAACCGGTTTCAACGCCGGCGCAGGCAGCTCAATCAGCAAGTGCCCCTTTAGCCACCTCCGATGCGGGAGGATATGACGAAGACAGCATCCAACATCTTGAATGGAACGAGCATATTCGGCGCCGCTCAGGGATGTATATTGGGACACTCGGCGATGGTTCCCAACCTGAAGACGGAATCTATGTGCTCCTTAAAGAAGTGGTCGACAACAGTATCGACGAATTCAACATGGGAGCCGGAAACCGCATTGAAATATCCATGACTGAGGAGGGAGAAATCACCGTCAGAGACTTCGGTCGCGGAGTGCCCCTTGGAAAAGTAAAGGAAGTGGCCTCTGAAATTAATACGGGTGGTAAGTTCGACGACAAAAACTTCAAGAAGTCTGTCGGGCTTAACGGTGTAGGACTTAAAGCCGTCAATGCTCTGTCGGAAAATTTCCATATCGAAAGCGTCAGAGAAGGGAAAAAAGTGGAAGTGGATTTCCGTCAAGGGAATTTCATAGACCAAAAGGAAAGCGAAACAAATGAGCCTAACGGCACTCTTGTAAGATTCAAGCCCGACGACACTCTCTTCAAAGGATTCGCCTATCGGCCCGAGTTGGTCGAGATTATGGTCAACAATTACACCTATCTCAACACCGGGCTTAAAATCTTCCTCAATGGGCGGCGTTATCATTCACGCAACGGACTGCTCGACCTCCTGAAAGAAAATATGGCGCTCGAACCTCTCTATCCCTTCATTCATTTAAAGGGGGAAGACGTCGAAGTGGTCTTGACCCATGCCCCCCAGTATGGCGAGGAATATTATTCATTCGTCAATGGGCAGAACACAGTGCAGGGAGGAACTCATCTAAGTGCTTTCCGTGAACATGTGGGCCGCACAATCAAGGAATTCTCCGGAAAGGGTTATGAATATTCCGACATTCGTAACGGCATCGTTGCTGCCGTAAGCGTGAAGGTGCAGGAGCCAATGTTCGACAATCAAGCCAAAATACGTTTCATCGGAAAGGAAGTAGCCCCGGGCAGCACTCTTACGGTCAATAAGATGGTGGGGGATTTCATCAAAAAGGAACTCGACGACTATCTCCATAAACACCCCGAAGTGGCCGATGCAATGCTCAAGAAAATTGCCGCAAACGAAAAAGAGAGGAAATCTCTTGCCGGAGTGGCAAAAATTGCCAGGGAAACTGCAAAAAAAGTAAGCCTGCATAATCGGAAACTAAGAGACTGCCGCATCCACTACAACGACTCAGCCAAAGGCAACAAGGCTCCCGACAAAAGAGACGAATCTTCAATTTTCATAACGGAAGGCGACTCAGCTTCCGGCACAATCACCAAAGTGAGAAATGCTGAGACCCAGGCGGTCTTCTCACTCCGGGGAAAACCACTGAATACGTATGGGTCAACACAGGAGGTGGTCTATAAAAATGAAGAATTCAATCTTCTGCAGGCGGCTCTCAATGTGGAAGACGGTATCGACGGGTTGCGTTACAATAAGATAATTATAGCCACAGATGCCGATGTCGATGGTATGCATATCCGGCTCCTTGTGATCACTTTCTTCCTTAAATTCTTCCCCGAATTGATTAAGAAAGGCCATGTTTACATCCTTCAGACTCCATTATTCAGAGTAAGGGATAAAAGCGTGGTCAGAAGAGGGAAAGGTGGGAAACAGAAGAAAAAGGAGGAATCAGGCGAAAAAGACACTTATTATTGCTACACCGACGAAGAACGCGAAAAGGCTATAGCAAAACTCGGGAAGAATGCCGAAATCACGCGATTCAAAGGCCTTGGCGAAATCAACGACGTGGAGTTTGCAGAATTCATAGGGCCTGAAATGCGCCTTGATCCTGTCACTCTCAAGAAAGACGATGTGGTCAATAAACTGCTGGAATTCTATATGGGCAAAAACACCATGGAACGCCAAAATTTCATCATCGACAACCTTATAATCGAAGACGATTCAGAAATCTAATCGGGTTTAGCGCTCAATTTCTTAGTTAACCATCCACCAAAGAACCGGAAACCAAATGACAGCTTTCTACCCCGGCAGTTTCGACCCCTTCACTATCGGACATCTCTCCATTGCGCGAAGAGCATTGGAAATATTCCCGAGGCTAATTATCGGTATCGGGGTCAACAAGGCTAAAACAGGATCTGAATCTATCGACCTCCGCATCCGCAAAATCCAAAAAGTATTTGAGAAAGCCCCAGAGGTCACTGTCTTTGCCTATGAGGGTCTAACGGCTCCCATCGCTCGGGAGAATGGGGCCGGAGTCCTCGTTAGAGGAGTGAGAAACTCAATTGACTTTGAAAAGGAAAAAGAGCTTGCCGACATTAATCTCAAAGTTTTCGGTATGCCCACAATCTTTATCCCCGCAGAGCCGGAGCTCTCTTTCGTATCAAGTTCTATGGTGCGTGAACTCGCACATTTCGGTTTCGACCCCTCCCCTTTCCTGCCCAGCCGCTGACCCTCTATCCTTAATATATATTGACTTTATTCTGTAATCCCTGTGATTTCTCTGAGAATCATAGGGATATTGGTATTGTCATGAAGGCCTCCAAATTTGTCGGCATCTACTCCAATAGAATAAACGGGCACATAGTTGCCGGTGTGATTGTAAGTAACCCATCCTATACCGCAGATCTCATTAAATACATTAAACACGGCTGTAGAAAATTCATCAAAATTTTGATAAAGGGTTTTCTGATCTTCACTATTACGCATCTCAAATGTTTTAGTGAATTTCTCTTCGAGCATAGCTGTCTGTTTTTCAGTCACCGGCACTCCGGCCCAAAAACCCAATTGCTCTTTCAGCATATCTCTCATATCTTCCCAAGTGAATACCCTGCGAGATTTCAGAATGGCCCTGCATTCTTCATTGAAACGGTCTTTTGAAATTTTTTGATAATCTATATACTGAGGCTGCATGTTATAGCCGGTGAATAGACTTCCTATCGCGAGTCCTCCTGTATCATGGTCAGCGGTCACTATGATAAGGGTTTCTTCAGGATGTTCATTATAAAAATCATATGCCAAACGAAGGGTCTGATCAAAATTAAGGATCTCTTTTATTGCCGCCCCTCCGTCATTTGAATGGCCCGTATAGTCAATGTTTCCACCTTCCACCATCATAAAGAACTTTTCAGGACTCCATTTCATCAGATGAGAGAGACATACATCGGTCATTTCCGGGAGGGTCAAGGCCCCGGGTATGGAATCTATGGTGTAGCCGATCTGATAGGTATCAATTCCTTCCGGATTAACCATAAGTATTCTTTCGCTCGTCGACGATCGCGCCGCATCGGCTCCTTTCACGTATTCCATGTTATACTCTTTTAGCACCTCAAGAAGATCGTTGGGATTGCCATCTTTATCAGTGGTGCCCCTAAGCTTCGAGCCTCCCAAGAACTGATAGCCCGACTGAGCGGCCTGAACAGTTATATCGTAATACATCCCCCGGTTAGGAACATGGGCATAAAATGCTCCCGGTGTGGCATCGTCGGGTGGAACTGACGTCACAAGACCCACTCCATATCCTTTTGAAAATAACTGCGCTGCTATTGATTCCACAGCCACTGAATCAGTGTCCATACCCAGCATTCCGTTTTTGGTCTTATGACCTGTGGCCAGAGCTGTGCCCGCTGCTGCTGAATCTGTCACAGGTGAAGAGGCTGAATGGGTAGTCAACATTCCTGCTACCGGAAACTGCATCATTAACAGAGGCTCCTCTTTCCCAAGAATCATACGTTGGTAGGCCTGTGTAGCCGCTACATGGCCCATGCCCATTCCATCTCCTATAAAATAGAAAATATACTTTGGTGATTCCTGTGCATTCAGATGTGAAATTCCGAAAAACAAGATGCTTGCAAGAAACGCTGACTTTATTTTAAACATGGCTTAAGAATATTTTTGTATTTTTTAATCTTGAATTTCCTCTAACAAACTAATTAGTTTGTCAGTGAATTTTCAAGTTATTACTTTTATTTAGGCAAATATAATTCTAATTCGCGAATTCCGAATTCACTTTCCTAAATATTTAAATATAGAGACAAGATAAACACGCCATTGATCAAATCTCGCTGTCGACAACATAGACATCCATAATGTTTGTCAGGAGGATGAACATCCGCGGCTCTTTCATGGCTCTTCATGTTTTTTGTAGTTTTCCAGTCCATGCTTGAAAATCTTGCTTATTCTTTTGGCAAGAGTTGATGGTTGAAGTATGGTCACTCCTTCGCCGAGACTTAGGAATTCTTTTTCTAACTCAGGATTGATGATAATGTCGGTGAGTTCGAAAGTCATAGAGCCATCAGATTTATTTTTGGAAATGAGTCTTTGGGATGAATGAATCGGCTTGGTGAGGATATAACTCGCATGACTGTTTGCCGCGATAAATCTCACAGTCTTTTTCTCCAAGCGTTCATGTTTGGTCACACCTATCATATCGTTGAAATAGTCTTCGGTGAAGTCCGGATTGTCCTGATAAGGAATGTCTGGACAAGGATGAAAATCCACAATTCGGTCGAGAGCGAGATTGAAAAGTTTCATATCTCCTGCCCGACACCCGAAGACAAACCAACGGTTCTTGTATTCTTTTAAAAGATAGGGGAAGAGGATGAAATCTTTGGGCTCCCTGGAATTGAAAGAGCGATAGGAAATATTCACCGTAGTCTTGGACGCTATCAGATCGTAAAGCGGATTCAGGTAAGATAGACCCTTCAAATCAGGATTCCTTTCGAAATCCACTATTGGACGTCTTTTGTTGGCTGTGGCAACTTTATCTTGGAGCCGGTTGATCACATCCACCATCTCATGGTATGGATCGAACTCATCGAACTGACGTAGAAGGTCGATTGTACGGTTGAAGGCTTTGATATCGTTTTCAGTCAGGGGTCTGTTTGAAATCGAGTAATCAGGGTCAGCATAACGATAATACTTCCTCTCGTAGCATTCGATAGGGGCTTCATATCCAAGCCTGTCTGACCTCATCATCTGGATATCGAGCTGAATGGTTCTGACACTCACCATATCCTGCTTGCCCTCATATTCATAAAGAGCATCGCTGCAAGCATCCACGAGGTCTTGCAGGGTCCATCGGCGACCGGTATTGCGGAGACACCGGTCAATTGTCTTGTACCTTAATAATGCATTCTTATTCTGAGCCATATTTTTTAGGAAAGGAAGTCTCCTGACTTCCTAAAAGGTAGTGGAAGTCTCGTGACTTCCGCCTCGGTTTCTTGGTTTTCGGAGGTCAGAGACCTCCGTTCCTAATTTTTTTTTGCAAAAATATACATTTTTATTTACTACGCAAAATCATTGCGTAATATAGCCATAACTTCGCAGCGTATTCTTAAGTGCACGGAGCATAGTGCACGGATCTAAGAACAATAAGAGAATTTTAAAACCCTGCACCGTGCACCATGCACTCTGCACTTTTCAAAAAAATTATGGAAACAAAAATAATCAACGGAGTAATCGTTAAAAATTGGGCAACAAACCTTGATGAGCATGCCAAAGAAGAGATAAATAATCTTTGCAAGTTGCCCTTCATTCATCATCACTTAGCATTGATGCCGGATGCTCATGGAGGCAAAGGTATGCCTATCGGCGGTGTCTTGGCTACAAAAGGAGTGGTGATTCCGAACGCTGTGGGAGTAGATATCGGTTGCGGCATGTGCGCCGTTAAAACTGATATCAAGGTTGCAGACCTTACGCCGGAGATTCTTCGCAAGGGAATTTTGAGAGGAATCAGAAAGAGAATACCTCTTGGCAAGGAGCATCACAAGAAAGCGCAGGATGAGAAGTATATGCCGCAGGGATTCGACATTGATTCGATGATAGTCGTGAAACGTCAGATTGAGTCAGCCAAGAAACAGATAGGAACACTGGGAGGGGGCAACCACTTCATCGAATTGCAGAAGGATGAAGCCGGAAATATGTGGATAATGATTCATTCCGGTTCTCGGAACCTCGGCAAGCAGGTAGGCGATTTCTACAACGAGAAGGCGGCAGTGTTAAACCGCAGATGGTTCTCGTCAGTTCCATCTGAAATCAATCTTCCCTTCTTGCCTTTACATACCGATGAGTTCAAACAATATTGGGCCGAGATGGAATACTGTGTTGCCTTCGCTCTTGCTAATCGTTCGTTGATGATGGAAAGAATCCAGGAATCAGTCTCTGAAGTCTTTCCGGAAACACATTTCGAGCCGATGATAAACATTCCGCATAACTACGCTGTATGGGAGAATCATTTCGGGGAAAACTGTATCGTTCACCGAAAGGGAGCCACACTTGCAACAGCAGGACTTACCGGAATAATTCCGGGTTCGCAGGGCACTTGCTCTTATATCACCGAAGGGCTAGGGAATCCTAAATCCTTCAACTCTTGCTCACACGGAGCCGGGAGAAGACTCTCCAGAACCCAGGCTCGTGAACAACTTTCTTTGGAGGAAGAAGTAGCCCGGTTGGAACAGATGGGCATCGTGCATGCAGTGCGTTACAAAGAAGACCTTGACGAAGCAACCGGTGCTTACAAGAACATCGACGAAGTGATGGAAGCCCAAAAGGACTTGGTAAAAATCAAGACGAAACTTACTCCGATTGCCGTGATAAAAGGTTAAATATTGGTATGAACCAAATGAACTTGAAATTATGAGCCGGGAAATTAAGAAATCAATAATTTTGTAACAGAAAAAAAGAAGATAAGAGAGATACACTTTAATCGGTAAGTCCGGGCGCACCCGGAGGACTCTGATGTGGGACAGCGGAGAAGCTGAACTGATCATCGAGATTTCTCACATCACAAGATGGATGATTCCACCTTCCCATACGAAAGTATGCCGGTTGCGGAAGTAACAGGCCCATACCTGTTGTTCCGAGATGGGTTCCCCGTCTTTCCGAATGTGTAATCTCTCCCGGTTGATAAGATAGGTAATTTGTGGAACCGAAAGCCCTCTTGACTCAGTCACCAAAACATACACCATCGCCTCTTGCAAACTCATATAATTTTTTATCAGATCAAATTCCCCGTAAAATTACATAAGTCTTATGAGAGATTAAGAAAGATTTTCTTTCAACATATCAAGTGGCAGTGAGACAGGCTGGTTTCAAAATAAGAGATTAATGTCTTACGTTATTATTATAATTATTAACTTTGCATACCCTTAACAACTCTTGGAGCCTTAAAGGCATAAGGAACAGAGAGTCGGGATTGAAAAAACTTATCGAAAAGCGTTTATCATTTAATAATTGGCCAACAATGAAAAAAAATTTCTTAATTTTCATTTTAATCTTACCATTCTTAATTATTTCTTGTGAAAAGTCTGAAATTGTAGAACCCGAAATTGAGTTAAATGAATTTTCAATTTTAAAAGAAAATAATCCTGCTATATCTCAAGATTTTTATGGTGAAATTTCAGATGACTTTATATATCTTAAATGTCCTGGTCTAGAGGATTTAACCCAACTCATTCCTACAATTGAGGGTGAATTTCAAACCATTTATATAGATGGTGAGCAACATGTTCCTAATATAAGTGAACAAGATTTCAGTATGCCTCTCACTCTTGAATTGACCTACAATAATAAATCTAAAACATACACAGTATTTACTCAGGGTTATAACCTTTTACCGATAGTTTCAATTCATACGGAAAATGGGTTACCTATTGAATCTAAAACAGAAAATATTAAAGCCGACTTCACAATTTTTAATGCGTTGAACCACTCAAACATTTTAGATGCCGGCAAAATAAAGGGGCGAGGTAATGCGACCTGGAATTATGCCAAAAAACCTTATAAAATAAAATTTTCTGAAAAGCAAGAACCCTTCGGTTTTAAAAGTAATAAAGATTGGGTCCTTTTAGCAGAAGCTAATGACAATTCATTCTTACGGACAGCATTTATGTGTGAAGTCTCAAAAGCTTTAGAGATACCGTATACTATTGATTTTCAGCATGTGGATTTGTATATTAATGACGAATATAAAGGTTTATATATTTTCACTGAAAAAGTAGAAGAGGGAAAGTTTCGTGTAAATCTTGATAATGATGGTTTTCTTTTTGAAAAAGACACCTATTATAAAGATGAGCCCTTATACTTTACAACAGACATTTTTAATCAACATTTCACTTTTAAATATCCTGATGCTGATAATAACGATATTGTAGAAGGAGATGAAAATTTTAATTTCATAAATAATTTTATGAATGAGGTAGAAAGAAAGATATTATTATTACAGGAAGATTCTACTTCTACCTTATTTGAAGATATGATTGATATAGAAAGTTTTGCAAAATGGTATCTTGCAGTTGAGATCACAGGAAACTTTGACCCAAATATTTTCTATGTGCTAAAGAATCGAAAGAGTAAACTTCAAATGTATCCATTATGGGATTCAGAATGGAGTCTTGGTTTATACGATTTAAGTTGGGGTTTGAACATAACTTCAGACTTATCTTCTCATAGTATTTGGGAAAGAAAGTATTTATTTAATTGTCTTTTTAATTCTCCAATTTTCCGAGATGAGGTAAAAAAACAATGGAACTTATTTAAAAACAATAGTTTAGAGTTAGAAGATAAAATAGACTACTACGTTGAATCCATTAAATATGCTCAAGAAACTAATAAAACCCTTTGGACGATGCCGGCTGGAAAAAAGGAATTATTAGTGAAATTTGAAAATTGGGAAGAAGAAATAAACTATGTCAAAAATTATTATTATAACAGAATAATATTCTTAAACTCATATTTCACATCACTTTAGTAAATACGGCAGCTGTTGCAAAGCAAAGCCACGTTTAAAGCCAAGCCGCATCTCGAGGCCGAAGGACAAATAATTGACTATAATATTAGAAAAATCTAAATATCAATAAAATAAATAGAGTGTAGCTCAATAAGTTACGCTCTTTTTTCATTTTTATAGATTTCTTTGCTTATCTCATGGATGGATGAGAAATTTGATATTACTCCTCATTGAAAGATTTTGATTTAGTGTGAATAACAAAACCCTTAGTCACTTAGGAGAATTATTAGTGTATATATTCTCGTTTAGCCATTGTGTAGCCTGTTGGTTCCCAAGCTTAGAAGCTTTTTTTATCAAGGCAAAAGCCTTCCATTGATTCTTCTTTATTCCAGTTTCACCATAAAAATATAATAAACCGAGAGATAATAAGGCCTTTTCGTTGTCTTGTGCACCTGAACGAGAATACCATTCCATGGCAGTAGGTATGTTAAATTCGGGATTCTCTTTATCAGAGAAATAATTACCCAGTAGATATTGAGCGTTACTATCATCTTGCATGGCAGCTTTAGTGAACCAATTGACTGCTTTTTGCTTATCCTCTTCAATACCCTCTTTACCACAATAATAAATTAAGCCCAATTTTATTTGAGCTTCTGTATTTCCTTGATTAGCAGCTCTTTTATACCAGCTAATAGATTTATTTATATCTTTATCAACACCTTTTCCATTCTGATATAATAATCCTAAAGTATATTGAGCTTCAGGTAATCCATTGTTAGCTGCCGTCTTAAGCCAATCTACTGCGTTCTTTAAATTTTCATCTACTCCTTCACCTGCTAAATATCTCATTCCCAGTTCAAACTGAGCTTTTGTGTCTCCTTTTAAAGCATCAGGAATCAAAACCTTGAATTCATTAAGGTTTTCATGATAAACATCTTTAAGCAATTCCTCTATTTCATTCGGATATGAATTCTCGTTTTTAGTTTTTTCAGGTATAATTTTTTCTTTGGATTCTTCAATCTGAGAATTATTTTCCACTTTGAGCCATCCTTTAAGATCAGAAAACAACCGATTCAATGCTTCTTCAGAAAGAACATCCACCTGCTGCTTTTGGCCGAACATAAAAGAGAACCAATCACCCAGTTCACTTCTGTCAAGATTTAGAAACACTATCTTTTTACCCTTGCTTTTTGCAAACTGGAGCTCTCTAATTGTCCAATCCTCTTCATAATCAGTGATACTGTTATGTAATCGGGAATACATGAAAAGAAATATTTCACATTCATTGATGGCTTTCATGATCACGGAGACAAACTGAGCATCACTTTCAATTCCATCCAGATCTATCCAGCAATTCTCGCCGACTTCTTTTTCCAAACGATCCTTAAGTGGAAATACCAGTTCCTTATTCTTCCGTTTGTAGGAAATGAACATCCTATTATATTTTTTTTCTTTAGAGTTGCAGGGTTTAATGTCCATAATAACCTTTTAGAATACTTTAAAGATGCAATCCTGATTCCTTTTTAGATATATTTTGAATATGAGTTAGATTAGTTTTTCAAAGATAATATTTTTTATGAATATCGGAATATTACCGGGAAACAAAGAAAGATTAAGATATACTTTTAATTCTGCAATTTTCGTAGAAAAGCATGGTTGCCCGATTCGAGTATTATTGTTTCTTCTCCCGGGAGTTGAAGAGTAGCAGAAGTATTTGCCGGGACATCAAACTGATATTTTATTTCTTCCCTGTCTTCAGAGATGTTCCATTTGCTTCGGATTTTTCCATAAGGACTCTCAAATTCTGCCTCGGCTTCATTTATTCTTCCCTTTAAATCCGGCTTGGGTTTCAAGTAAAAATGTTTGAATCCCGGATTTTCTTTATCAGGATTGATCCCGGCTATGGTGTTTATCATCCAGCTCAATACAGAGCCGTAAGCATAATGATTAAAGGAATTCATATGGTTGTTGCCTCCCATGCCCTCTTCTTTTGTCATGGAATTCAGTCTTTCCCAAATTGTGGTTGCATCTAATGTCACCGGATAAAGCCATGAAGGAAATTTCTCATTAAAAAGAAGCTCGTAGGCCACCGAATCACAATTAACAGCCGACAACGCATGAGAAATCCAAGCCGTTCCTATAAAGCCTGTCATAAGAGAATTCTCCGGATATTTCATCCCATCGTCACCTACTGATTCCCTCTTGACTGCTTCAACAAGATTTTTTGCTACTTGTGATTTTTGTTTCTCGGGCAGAATATCAAATACAAGTGGAAGGGCATAGGAAGTCTGGGTGTCTACCGCTTTACCTGCTTCTCGGAATCTGATAGATTTCCCACTTTCATCAAAATAATTTGAGCTGATAAATTCTTTCCTCTTCTCTTTTTCTTTTTCCCAATATTCAATGTCATCATTTAAACCGAGGGCCTGAGCCGCGTTTTTCATAATATCGAGCTCATAGACGAGATAACAGTCAAATATCATTGAATCATCGTTTTTGCTCAACTCAAACCCTAACCAGTCTCCCAGCCCCGGAAACAAGTCATTAGATTTATAGAATCCCGTGGCAGGGTCGATATAATTATTCAAAACATAATCCACATATCTCTTCATATCCGGATAATATTTGCCCAGGGTCTCTTTGTCGCCATATTTCAGATAACTTTGCCACGGTATCACTACACCCACGCTTTCCCAAAGAGGACCCCCAAATCCACCACCTACTGGTGCAATGGCCGGATAAACACCTTCTGGCGAGATGCAATCATGAATATTGTTAAGATGAGTTCGAAAAAAATTCTCTCCACTAAAAATATAGGATAGCGAGGGAATGAAAACGCTTAAGTCACCGCTCCACCCCATCCTTTCATTTCTTTGAGGACAATCTGTGGGCACTGAGAAAATATTAGATAATGCAGACCATTTAATATTTTCAATGAAACGGTTTAATTTTTCGTTGTCGGTTTTAAAGTTTAAGGTTAATTTGTCGATTGAACTCAAACTTTGACCTTTGACATCTTCAGGAGATAAGGGGTGATTCAAACCGTCTAACTCAATAAATCTATAGCCATGATAAGTGAATCTCGGTTGATAAATTTCATATCCGCCTTTGGCAATATATTTATCTTCCACTTTAGCGGCTCTGAGGTTTTCTGTCATGAGCTCTCCCTGTTTACCTTCATAAATGTCTAAATCAGGATAAAGCACTTCAGCATACTTTAAAGTCACTTCTGTGCCGGGTTGCAGATCTCGGAAAACGATGCGTGGGACGCCTGCAAAGTTCTGCCCCATATCATAGATAAATCTTCCATCAATTTCTTTGACATCCACAGCTGTCAATTCCTCAAAATTAACTATAGAACTTCCGTTTTGAGAAGTCAATCTCATCATTTCATAGTTGTCTACTGAGGGCCAGGAAATAAATCCTGTGGAAGAGGGCGACTTGGATATCGTTTTATCCAAATCCACAAGTTCAGCTTGCAACCAGTTGGTGTCATCATATCCTGGTAATGACCATCCTTTATACTTTTCTTCTCGGGTTGCATCATAGATTTCCCCTTGGAAAATACTCCCATATCTGTAAGGCCCATTGTTTGTCCATTTCCAATTGTCAGGAGTTGTTGCAAACACATCATGGGAGCCATCTCCATAATCCACCATCAGATAGCCGAAAAGAGATTGACGGTCACCCCAATAATTCCAATTTTCTGCCGAGAAAGTAAATGGTCCGCTCCACCATCCTTCCCCTAAAATAGCTCCCATTGCGTTCGGACCCTCTTTAATCAAACCCGTGACATCGAATACCTGATAATTATGAGTTTTATTATATTGAGTTAAACCGGGATTAAGATAATTTTCTGTGACTCTTTCTCCATTTATGAAAAAATAATAAACTCCTCTCGCAGTCATATAGAGCCTTGCCTTTTTTACAGGTTTTTTTGCTGTTAATTCAGATCTTAACATCGTCATACCGGTTTCCGGTAATTTGACCATTACAGTTTCTCCCTCAGTCTGTTGATTGGTAACCGTTGATATTGTGTGATATGGATGACGATAGTTTTTTATTTCGATGTTTTCAAAAGTAATTTTTTCGCCCTCCGGACTCGAGAAACCAATATCTCCCAACAAAGGATAGGCAGGATAATCTCCCCCCTCTCCAGCAGGATTCAGATTAATTTCTCCCAACTGATATCCATCCAAAAACAAAGTTGTTTTTCCTGTGACAGATTTAATGTTTACGTTATGGGAATTAAATTGGTTTGATTCATTTATTAAAGAATCGGGAACATCGAAAAAAGCAATTGGGTTACCCTCATCCTCCAAACCATAACCATTACTGAATACCGCCACCACGGGATTAAAATTATTATCACTATCCCTTAAAGAAAACTTTAAAGCTATATTGGAATTTGCGGGAAGTCTAAGGTCATTGGCTCCGTATATGAAATCTGCCTTATTAGAACCCTCATGAAATCTCAAATCAAAAAGAATCTGAAAAACCGGTATATAAAACGCATTAAACGGTAGTGCGGATTGATCACCTCCGATCCATTGGGCCCCCTCCCAAAGAGGTGAATCCTCATTGGCAGACATGATTCCGGTTTCAAAGAATGAACAGGCTTCAGCTTCCTCGCCTTTGTTATCTTTTACCTTCAATTTCCAATTATAACGGGTCAGAGGATTTAAATTTTTTCCTTCATATTTAATGCTATTCGATAAATCTGAATTTACAAATCCCGAATCCCAGACCACTTCACCATTATCATCCGTAATTCTGATATCGTATCCTTCCTGGATAGCTCCCGGATTTTCGTTCTCCATTTTCCAGCTAAAGACCGGAGACGGATTTTCTATCCCTAATGGTTCTGCTGCATAATCTGTTTTCAAGTCATAAATGCGAAAGGCAGCCAGCTCAGTGTAGCAAGAAATAACAAACAGAACAAAAACAAAAATTCGAAAACTTCTCATATAGTTTCTTACAATGCTTTTTGCAAAGATAATTAAAATAACACTTTTCTAAAGTCGATATTTAATCCATATTTCAATCTTACAAAGGTGATAAATTAGGAAACAATTTCTGCCCTAGAAAAGATGTTTTGGGTTACCTAGAGAATAAGAAGACATGACTAAATAAGAATCCAGGCTTGAACTCTCAACTTTTTTTATAGTTAAAATAAGATAATTCAACTTCCCCATGTCAATTTAATTGATTGTCAATGTCAAGGAGGGGCTTCGTCACGGTTGAACCCTGACTATGAGATAACGCTTGCGAAGCTAGCGGAAAAAGCCTCCCTTCCTCCTCAACCTCGGAGAGGTTGATTTTCAATTAATTTCATAGAAGGGAAATAACTAATTATGCATTGCAAACATAATGTTGTTGTTGCATAATATCAAATTTTATATATTATGATGAAAATTTCTATTGACGACAATTTTCCGGAAAACTTTCCAATATTTAGAGTTATAAATAAGGGTAGTGAATTTGAGGTAAGCTTGAAGCTTTATTCCAGAAAGATGCATTAAAATAATTGTAAGCTTTCATTTCAGATAATTTTATTATCTCACCTTAGGAGTATTTATATGAGCTTAAAAGATATATAATGAAATAGAAAAGATGTTTTGGGTTACCTAGAGAATAAAAAAGACATGACTAAATGAGAATCCAGGCTTGAACTTTCAACTATTTTTATAGTTAATAAATATTAAAAATGATTCCCTGAAGATGAAACTATAAAAATAGTTATTATATTTGCGTCCACAACGATTAAAATAGTTATGAAAAAAAGAGATAATAATCAATTGACACCAAAAGAAGAGGAGCTTATGCAGCTTCTTTGGGCACATGAACCAATTTTAATAAGCAAACTTGTAGAATTTTACCCGGAACCAAAACCCCACTTTAACACTGTGGCTACCGTCATGAAAAGACTGGAAGCAAAAGGTTTTGTGGATCATAAGGAAAGTGGAGGCTCTTTCCAATATTTTTCAACGATAAAGAAAGAAAAATTCCGCAATAAAAGTTTTGGCAACTTCATTAAAAATTATTTTGGAGGCAGTTATTATGGAGCTGTATCAGCTCTTATCGAGGAAGATAAAATTTCTGCAGCTGAATTAAAAGAATTGATAAAAATCATAGAAAATAAAGGAAAGCAGAATGGGTAAATTTCTAGCTTACTTAATTATAAGTGGCATAATAATGATTGCCGTGTATCTTGCTTATAAGCTTTTTATAGCAAGAGATAATCAGCATTGTTTTAACCGAGGTCTTCTATTGGCCATTTATTTGGTTTCATTTAGTTCCTATCCTCTTTTTAATTTCTTTAATAACCTGCCAATTAAGAATAAAATAAAAAACTCATATGATAATGCTGATATCATAAACCTAACATTAACACCCCTCGATCAGCCTTTATGGGGAACAATTCTTATTTGGATATTTCTTTTGGGAGCTTTCACTGTTGCCATAAAAACTATAATTACATGGTTACGAATTGTGAGAGTAGTGCATACAGGAATCAAGTTAAAGAAAGACAATTTTACCTTAGTTGTCATAGATGATGATAAAATGGCACCTTTTAGCTGGTTATTTTATCTTGTAATTAACCGGAATGATTTCAATAATAATGATACCGCTATAATTACCCACGAACTGAAACATGTCAGAGCGTTACATTGGATCGATTTATTAATCGCTCAAATTGTATGTATAATAAACTGGTTTAATCCGATTGCATGGTTAATGCGGGATGAACTTATGCTCGTTCACGAATATCAGGCAGACATGGCAGTCATTGAAAATGGCCACGATCCGCAAGAATATCAAATGTTGTTAGTAAAAAAAGCTGTTGGCTCAAGATTCCCGTCCTTAGCCAACAGCATAAATCATAGTAAACTTAAAAAACGTATCA
>JAFLTU010000011.1 GCA_022509125.1 Muribaculaceae bacterium
GACTCCCTGATTATGAGTCAGGTGCTCTAACCAACTGAGCTATGGGACCCCGCTTGTTTGCAAGTGCAAATTTAACACTTTCTTCACTTATTTCCAAATTATTTTGGTTTTTTAATTCCAATTTTAATTCCAATTATACCACCGTATCTCCTCAATAAGCTTATTTTGAATTTTTTACTTAAATTTGCTTTGCTTATTCATTAATCTTACCAACCAACTCCTCTTTTGCATGTAGTAAATAATGGGTAATCCTAAGATCCTGCCGCAGCGCGAGGACCCGCCATTAAAGATTTGTTCTACCTGCTAAAGATAAGTAAAAGAATAGCTTTCATCATTTAAAATGAGAGAACCCTTCTCTATATTCAAGAATTATATTGATCAGAGATTTATGAAGATATTTTTTGCTTTTTCATTTCTTTTGGCTTTAATCACAGGTTGCACGGCCGTAAATAGTAAAGCAATGAAACCAATTCCAGAGGTTGGCATTAAGGACACAATTCTACAAAATGCACTTGAGGACAGCGTATGCCACATAATACTTGAGTCGAAAAAAATAACGATAACTCAATTACCCTTTCAGTCTGACTCTACAATCCCCCTATCTTCTAAAAAAATTAAACAGAAGAACTTAAGTCTTATTAGGTTTATAGTGAATAACCCGGAAAACTATTTAAGCAACAAGCCGGTTTATGGAGAATTCATTCCCCAAATCGAAGTGAAATACAATCTTAAAAAAAGAATTATCGTTTTAAAATATGATTTCGGATTACGTAAGTGGGGCGTCTTCGATCATGAGGAAAAATGCATAGCAATGTTTGATCTTGCATCAGATGATATGCTGCGTTACGCTTGCCAACTTTTCCCCGATAATACTTTCTTCTCCGATTTATTACTTTCGAGATTGTCCTCAAATGATTTTCAAACTAATTAATAATTTATGAAACGATATTTATTATCTATTATAATCGCCATTCTTCCTGTTTTAGCCTCTGCACAAACTATCCATTGGCTCACTTTCATAGACACGGAAGACAAGAATGTAGGCCAAATGGATGTCAATGGAAGAGAGATTCTATACAATCATTTTGTCAACGTAGTCAACTCAGCTCTTGCTGAAAAGGGAATTAAAAGCAACATTCAAGATATCTATGGCACTGACCTAACTCCCGAAAAATGCAAAGAGATCGTCTCCAATTTGAAATGCGGGCCCAACGATATTGTCATATTTTATTATATCGGCCATGGCACCCATGGCACTGAGGGAGGAGATAAATGGCCAATGATGTTTATGGGAGCTAACTATGTCGATACTCTAATACCTTTGGCTTGGGTGCATGACCAATTGAAATCAAAAGGTGCCAAACTTACAGCCACAATAGGAATGTGTTGCAATGTATATCAAGGTATCAGCCGAAGAGACGCTCCATCGTTTAAAGTGAACTATGGCAACATTTCTATCTCTGACACTGAAAAGGAAGCGATACAAAGAATGTTTTTGGAAAATAAAGGCGACATTCTTATCACTTCTGCATCTCCCGGACAATCTTCTTACGGCGATATGACACCTCTGGGACCTGTTGATTTTTTCACCTTCTCTCTTGTGACATTATTTGAAGATTCGGCTTATGAGGGCAATCTTAATTGGTCTCCGCTTATTAAAGACGTATCTTACATGGTGGATTTAATTAATAACGGCAAACAGACGCCTGTTTTTGATTCCAACATAAATGCGGCTCCCACCACCCAAGGGGCTCCCCCCGCTTCAAAACCTATAACAGTTTCTCCTGTGGCACAAACCACTTCTACAGCTCCTTCTGAACCAACTGCTAAACAAGAAGTGCTAAACCATCTTGGGGTTGCTTTAGATAATCTCATAGATCTTCGTCAGACTGAATCCAACCGAATTCAACAGGCTTTAGCCTTGGAAAAAATTTTCGCTCCCGATGCAATGGTAAAAGTGTTAAGTCAGGATGGAAACCATGTGATCGACAAGTCGGCCCCTGATGCTTTCTTTGGTCGGCTCGCTACATCGCGAATTCTTCTTAAGGTCACTCCTGTGAATTTTAAAGTCAGAGACAATCAAATCGCTGAACTGGAAGTAAAAGAGGCTTATAAAAAATAAATTATAACCATGAAGATTGTTAAACAACTTCTTTGCCTTGCATTTCTGGCATGTGGATGCTTGGCTTATGCTCAAACAGAATATTCAGCTCAAGACGACGGACTGTCGGAGCTGCTCAAACAAAGGGCCCAACAAAAAGTGGCACAACTCACCGACAACATTTCTTTCATGGCAGACAAAAGTAAAGATCTCAAAACCAGAGAATTTTATAAGAAAATGGCTTTGAAACTATTTGTTGCGGAAGGCGAACCGTTTGAAGAAGACGGGGTCACGAATTCCGGTGTTAAGATGGAGACAACTTCGAAATATCGTAAAAATCCATCTCGAAAATTAATGAAAGATTATTTCAACGGCCTTATTAATCTTAGATATTCCAAAGTGGACATTCAGTCGACTAAGGTACAGGATATCAAGGTGAGCGACCTTCAAAAGATTGGTGATAATCAATATGTTTGCACTGCTTATTTCGAGCAAGTGTTTCGTGGATTCCGAGATGGGGTCCCGGTCTATTCAGATCGAACAAAAAAGAAGGTTAAAGTCTATATTTTGGGAGATGAAACCTTAGACCGTATGGAATATCTTGTTTTATTAGGGGATGTAACAGCCCTTGAAACCCTTCCTTATTGATCAGGAGATACATAGACAGTATGTTAAAACACTCCGTCTCGGTTTTTGTCGGCTTATTGGGATTATTCTCTTCCGCTTCAGCTCAAATCAATAATTTGATTGATGAGGAGGCATATAAGGCGCAGGTGAAATTTGTCTCGGAGTTTTTCAACAGATTTAACGGTCGGGAATTTCACCCAGGCATAGACTCTAAAGATCCCGAGAAATATACCCAAAATCTAAGGTATCTTTTTGATATCGATTTCATTAGCTCAAATAGAGAAACGAATCAAAAGCGAGCCTTATCATTTATCGATTCCGTAGTAGAAAATCGTGTTTCCATACATTTTGAAGACCCCTCTTGGTTTGCAAAAGCCAAATGTCATGCTATATTGAAAGGCCATGAAGTGGATTTCGATATTATATTAACTGTTGAGTCTCGGGGTCTCGAAATGTATAAATGGGTGATCACTGATGTAGAAGGTTCAGAATTCCTTCTGACCCCCTCTACTTGCAGCCGGGATATTTTCATCTTGCCCAATGAACATGAATCTAACTTCATGAAACTTCATGAATTAACAAAGGGGAAAGACGACTATATTTCCTTGTATTCATCCGTTCAACATCCTGTTGATCCTCTTTCGGTTTTTAATACCCTGGTTTATTACGGTTTACTGGAAATTGAGTATGTATATGATATTGAATTTCATTTCCTCCAGGTGCCGGGATATATTTTCATTATAAAAGAGAAAGAGCGTGACTCATTTAATTCCGGATGGTTGATTACAGAATTATCAGAAGCTACAAGTGGTGATAAAACTCAGATCTTAGAAAAGTTATATCCTCTTGAATATAGGAAAAGTGGATTTGAAACAAATCCACAACAGATTGCTAATCTTACGGAAACAAAAATTCCCGATATTGAGACCGCTAAAGAAAAGATAGAAGGTTTTTTTAGGACGATCAATCAATTCATCCAGCAACCTGAAAAACTGAATTCTAACCCCAATCTTCTTACCTCTTCCTATCCGAAACAATTTGAAGAATTTGTTAAAGGGAGATATTCCTTCACTATTCATGACAAAATTTCCAAATTAATAGCCGAAAAATACGAATTAAAGTCAGAAAATGATTGCAAACTCGATATTCTTTTGTCATGGTTAAGTCTCCCCGACTCCGGCGTAGAATCAGTTAACGTTTCTAATCTTCATTTTTTTAATGATGAAAAAATAAATCCACGCTATAGGGATAAGTTTCTGCTGCTTAAGGGGATAATCAATACTGAAGGGGAAAAGAAAATTTCCGAAGAAGCCGTATTTTTTATTTATAACGATCAGATCGCAGGAATAAAAGAAATTTCTGAATGTTATTGAAATTAAGATGTTGAAAAGATATATATTTTTAATTTTTACCGCTCTTATCATAACTACTGTCAAAGGTCAGGATCTCGAAACTGTCACCCGTTTCGGCAATATCCTGAGCAATTGGAGCATTTCAAGTTCTCCCGATCTCATGCAATTGCAAGAGCTTTGCAGCAATGACCCCTCTTTTCGAGCAGCAAGCGGGTTTATTCAAAATCTTGCTCAAAAAAACAATCTTGCCATAACAGAGAGCTACGACCTGGCAAATTTCATCACTTGCCTGCAAAAAGAAATCGATGCCGGAAATTCAATGATTATTTCCGGATTTAGTTACGTTCCTGAGGAATATGTTGAATTTTCTTACCCCGGGGTTGTATATGTATCCGCCAATGTGAAGTTTATTGGACAGCCGGACTATAATAGAAAAGATCTTTTTATTTTAAAAGGTGGAAAAATTGCTAAAATTTCAGATTATTTAGAATACACAGATTCTGTCACCGGAGAATTGAGAATCGATCAAGATCTGTTAGAACTTGCCCGTTACGCCTTTTTAGAGGGGGATTATCTAAAATGTTATGATTATTATAAAAATGGGGGCTTAAAAGATATCAAAAAGAGGATAAAAGAAAATGGCTTTGCCACTATTGCTGAAAAGCCTGCCATCATCCCCTATGTGGAATCCTGCTTTGCACTGAATAAATGGACCGAAGCATGGCATGGGATAATCGACGACGATATGATAACCCATAGAAAAACCTGGGTCAATGGTAAAGAATGGACATTGGATGCAAAAGATCTCGAGACTTGGAATCCGGATAAAGCATCTCTGCTGAATTACATATTGGAAAAGTTTGAAGACTATTACTATGCCGGAAACTCTAACTTGAAGCAGAAGTCTCCAATTTTTCAACATGCAGAAAAAATGAATTCGCTCTCTCGAGGGAAATCCAAAGTCATTAAGCCTGAAAGTTCACATCCTATTTGGGAAGAAGGTATGGAAATGATTAATAAGGCTTCTGAAAATAATGACGGGAAGGCTTATAATGATGGCATTGTGTTTTTGGAAGCGGCGATAAAGAAGATTGGGAAAACTCCGGGTCGTTGCAGGGATTTGGGTGATCTTTGTGGGTCTTATGTCTTATTGAATGGTTATTTCATCCGATTTGATGAGAAAAGAGCCGAGAAGTGGTGGAAGGAAGGTGCAAAACTCGGAGACATCTATTGCTCTCTTCGGCTTTACAAGATTTATAAACCTGAAAGTTTTCCCGGAATCGGGGCCCCACAAAAGGAAATAAAGGAATATTATAAAGCGCGTGATAAATGTTGGGAATATGCTGCTATTGCCCTAGAGGCAGAAATTCCTGAAAATTTTGACGATTTTGAGACTTTGGCAGACGCGGCAAGTTTCACGGGAAATAAACGATTGAGCGACATTTATAAAGCCAAAGCTGAAGAAAGGGCCTCCAATCGCTAAAATTAACTTTTTGTAATGTTATTTTTTAAGAGTCTATTTAGGCTTTTATCGTTAAAATTATTAATTTTGCCTTTGGGGTGGGATTTTAACTTTCGATACCCGTTGCGGTCAATATTAATAATGACAATTAAAACCAACATGATATGAAACTTAACCTTATTCTTTCAGCGGCTATATTGGCCGGCTCGTCTCTCCTCTCAGTGGCTCAGACCCACAAGGAAGGTGTGGAATACTACCGCGCCGACCAACTCTCGAATGCTAAGGAACTCCTGCAGAGAAACTACAACAATGCCGGGACCGATAAGGCTGTCAGTGAATACTACCTGGGCTTGATCGCACTAGACAACAATAACATCGCTGAAGCGCAAGACCACTTCAACAAAGGTGTCTCCTTAAATCCGGATTATGCCTTAAACTACGTTGGTCTCGCTGAAATCGCCCTTAGAAACGGGGATAAAAAAGGAGCTGAAACTTTCTTCAAGGATGCCAAAAGCCATGCCGGCAAAGAAAAAGATGAAAAAGCATCTCTCGATATTGCAATAGCTCGTGCATATTATAATGTAGATCCGACTCTTTATGCAAAGGAGATTGATAAAAATCTGGCGCAGGCTCAAAAAGACTCTCCAAAACAGGGCACAGCCTACACCAACGCTGATATCTATCTCTTTGAAGGCGACCGCAAAAGAGACCTCAAAGATTTTGGAGGAGCGGGCAACCAATATGAAATGGCAACAACCTATAATCCCAATGCCACTGAGGCTTATGTGAAATATGCGGAACTCTTCACTCAGGTTAACCCCCAGTATGCCATCAACATGCTCAACAATCTCTTGCGTGTTAATCCTCAGTCGGCTCTCGGACAAAGAGAACTCGCTAAGGCCTATCTGAATGCTAAAGATTATAAGAATGCTGTGGCTCAATATGAGAAATATGTGAAAAATCCCAACCACTTTAAAGATGATGAAGTGCAGTTGGCCTACCTTCTTTTCGTTGACGGAGATTACCAACAGGGTTATGATTTCGCTACCCAACTTTTGAATCAAAACCCCGATAATTTCACGGCGCAGAGATTCCAATTTCTCAATGCAGCCAATATCGACGCTCTCAAAGACCAGATGCTCCCCATGGCCGAAGCTTTGATTGCAGCCAACAAAGCAAAACCCGACACCAACAAGTTTGCGCAGATTGACTACATCCTTATCACCCCGGAACTCTTGAGCGCCAACCGTCCTGAAGAAGCTCAAGCTCTCGTGGAACAAGCTATAGCTAACGATCCCGAAAATCCTGAATACTATAGAATTCTCGCTACAGTTTACACTAAAGAAAAGGATTTCGTTAAAACAGCTCAAGCCTACGATCAGTATATTGAAAAGAAAGAAAAACCGGGTTACAACGATATAGTGCAACAGGCAAGATATAATTATTATGCCGGAGCCAGCCAACTTATCGACAATCCCGAATTGTCTCAACAACTTTTGAATAAAGCCACCGACGTGGCAGATCAGGCATTGGCAATCTCTGCCGACTACCCCACTCCTTACATAATCAAAGGACAGGCTGCCATAGCTTTGGCTCCAACAGATCAAGACCGTTTGTCGGCTGCAGTGCCTTTCTACACTCAGGCTATGGAAATTATCGAAAGTTCAAGCGACCCCTCTCGTTACACCAGCGACCTGCGTGACCTTTACACATATCTTGGCAATTATTATCTCCAAGATCAAAACGACATCCCCTCTGCAATCCCATATTTTGAAAAATATGTGGAACTGACGCCCAACGATCAAGACACAAAAGCCTATATCGAAACTTTAAAAAGCAAAGTAAAATAATCTTCTGATTATCAAATAGAATAAAGCCGGGATCCTTCCCGGCTTTATCCACTTTTTCTTTACCACTCCTCCTCATAAGTCTCTTAAATCCACTATTTATCTAAACAAATTTACGGAATGTCTGAAAAGATCCGTATTAAAAAAGGCCTCGACATCCCATTGGCTGGCAGACCATCCGAAAAGGTGACTACCGACACCTCTTCTAAAATTTTTGCCATTTATCCCGACGACTTCCCTGGTCCGGTTTGGAAAACTTCTCTGAAAGTAGGCGACGTTTTAAAAGCGGGCGACGTGATTTTCTTTGACAAAAACAATCCTGAAATTTCACTCGTATCACCGGTTAATGGCACCGTTAAGGAAATCAATAGAGGAGAACGTCGCCACATCAATTTTTTAAGTATCGCGAAATCCGATAAACCGGAGGAAACCTCCCAAGGAAAGCCCTTAACTTCTCCTGAAGAAATACTTGAGGCCTTAAAACACTCAGGACTTTGGGCAATGATGAGGCAAAGACCTTTCGATATTGTGCCTGATGCCGAAAAGAAACCGCGGGATATTTTTGTGACGGCTTTCGATTCCGCTCCTCTCGCCGGTGAGATAATATCATCGGAAGAAGCCTCTTGTCTTGAGAAGGGTCTCGAAGCTCTTGCTAAGCTAACAGAAGGGAAAGTCTTCCTAAATATCCGTTACGGCCAAAACCTGTCATCAAAAATTGCTATTGTCACGGAATTTGAGGGTCCTCATCCCTCAGGAAATGTCGGCACTCAAATAGCTGCCCTTAAGCCTATCAATAAAGGGGAGACTGTGTGGACGCTCGATGCACGCACTGCTGTTAGAATCGGACGACTTTGCGAGGGAATCGCCGATTTCGAAACTCTTATCGCTGTCACAGGACCCGAAGTTTCCAATCCTCATCTTGTAAAAACAATCGTCGGTGCCTCAATTGAGGGTATTTTAAAAGGTTTTAAATACGAGGAAAAAGGATTAAGAATCATTTCCGGAAACGTTCTGACAGGGGTAAAAGTGGCTCTTGATGGTTTTATCCATTATCCTTATAGACAAATCACTGTCATTGCTGAAGGCGACGATGCCGACGAGTTCATGGGTTGGGCTTCAATGAGCCCCGGGAAATTCAGCGTAAAAAGAAATTTTCCTGCTTTTCTCAAAGGCCTCTCAAAACCATTCCTTTTTGATGCCAGAATAAAAGGTGGAAGGCGTGCAATGATCCTGAGCGGAGAATATGACAAAGTGTTCCCCTTCGATATCTATCCGGAATATCTTTTAAAAGCCATTATGGCTAAAGACATTGACCGCATGGAAAAACTGGGCATTTATGAGGTGGCCCCGGAGGATTTCGCTCTTCCTGAGTTTGTGGACACTTCTAAACAAGAGCTTCAAAAAACGGTTAGAGAAGGTCTCGATTATTTAAGAAAAGAACTCAGCTGAAATTCTTGAATTTCATTTCTAAATCTTTTTTCATCTACTGTTGCTGCATGAAAGGTTTAAAGAAACAGATAGACAAAGTCAAACCACATTTCGAAAAGGGTGGAAAATATTCCAAACTGCATTCCGTTTTCGACGGTTTCTACACGTTCTTGTTCACCCCTAATGAAACTTCGAAATCTGGAGTGCACATTCATGACTCGAATGATTCCAAACGCACGATGATCACCGTGGTAATCGCCTTGCTCCCCTGCGTGCTTTTTGGAATGTGGAACATTGGATTGCAACACAATCTTGCCATAGGAGATCCCGACAGAGCATTCTTTCGAATGTTTTTCTATGGTTTTTTTGCCGTATTGCCTCAGATTCTGACAGCTTACATTGTGGGATTAGGCATCGAATTTATAGTGGCACAAATCCGGGGACATGAAATCCAGGAAGGGTTTCTTGTCTCAGGCATATTAATTCCAATGATTTGCCCTGTCGATACTCCCTGCTGGATGCTCGCTGTCGCTGTGGCTTTCGCCGTGATTTTCGCCAAAGAGGTATTTGGAGGTACTGGATATAATTTCCTCAACATAGCCTTGGTGACCCGAGCTTTTCTCTTCTTTGCATATCCGTCAAAGATGAGTGGAGACAATGTCTTTGTGTCGCTTGGAGGAGACAAAGCATTAGATGGTTTTTCCGGAGCTACACCGCTGGGACAACTCGCGGCCTCTTCCGGAGGGGATGCGCAGGTGTTAAATGTGGTCGGGGATCCCTTATCATTCACCGACATGTTTTTTGGTTTCTATCCAGGTTCATGGGGTGAGACCTCAACTTTCTGTATTCTTTTGGGCCTTGGCATACTGCTTGCCACAGGGATTGCTTCATGGAAAATCATATTTTCAGCAGTCTTTGGAGGGTTCTTCATGGGAGTCGTGGCCCATCATTTCGCTAATGAGCTTTATCCGGTGACCTATCTGCTTCCCTGGGAACAACTAAGCCTTGGAGGATTCGCCTTCGCAGTCACATTTATGGCCACTGACCCGGTGACAGCTTGTAGAACAGAGGTCGGGAAATATATCTATGGCTTCCTGATAGGCGCCATTGCCATCCTTATTCGCTGCTATAACACGGGATATCCGGAAGGAGCTATGCTCGCTGTCTTGCTAATGAATTGCTTCGCTCCTCTGATAGACCATATTGTAGTCAGTGCAAACATCAACAGGCGTATGAAACGTTTGGTAGCTAACGATTAATTCTCTCTTACCATGAACAAAAACAGCAATATCTACACGGTCATTTATTCTATTGTGCTCGTTGTGGTGGTAGGAGTGGTCCTCTCTGTAGTCTACCAGGCTCTCCGGCCCAAACAATTGGAAAATATCGCCAACGACACAAAGAAACAGATTCTTGCCTCGGCACATATATCCCCGGAAAAGGGGCAAAGCGTCTCCGAACTTTTCGACAGCCATATCGTGTCAAGCTACATCGTCGACAATTCAGGGGAAAGGATCGATAATTCCCAGAACCCCTTCGACGTTAATATGGCTCTTGAAATAAAAAAACCGGCCGGCGAGCGCCTTCTTCCTGTCTATGAATGTTCCACCCCCGACGGAATGAAATTCATAGTTCCGGTGTATGGCGCCGGGCTTTGGGGCCCGATTTGGGGCTATGTTGCTTTTGATGCAAACGGAAATACTATTTATGGCGCTTATTTCAGCCACGAAGGTGAAACCCCCGGACTCGGAGCTGAAATCGAAAAACCTGCCTTCCAAAATCAATTCGAAGGGAAAGATATATTCGCAAAAGATGGAGAATTCACATCAATTGCAATCGTAAAAACCGGGAAAGAACCTCAAGGTAAAGCTTGGGTACACGCCGTTAGTGGTGGCACTATTACCAGTCAAGGTGTGCAGAAAATGCTTTATGACTCTCTTCTCCCCTACTGCGCTTTCTTCTCAAACCTTGCGGATGGACAAAGTGTGGTGGACAACGAAGGCAACAGCGAAATATCTCCCGAAGGATTTTCCGGCTCACAAGACACCTCTACAGGATTGGAGCTTCAACCTCAAGAACTTTAAGACGATGAAAATAAATAAATCATGGTTCCCATTGGTTAATCCTTTGTCAAAGGATAACCCCGTGATTGTGCAAGTATTGGGAATTTGCTCGGCACTTGCAGTCACTGCGAAACTTGAACCCGCCGTTGTCATGACGATTTCTGTGGCCGCGGTTTTGGCTTTCGCAAATGTCATCATTTCCCTCCTTAGGAAGACGATTCCAAATTCTATACGTATT
The DNA here is from genome assembly GCA_022509125.1 of Muribaculaceae bacterium. GTDB lineage: Bacteria > Bacteroidota > Bacteroidia > Bacteroidales > Muribaculaceae > Lepagella. The sequence continues at coordinate 11,119 of JAFLTU010000011.1, forward strand.
ATTGTGCAACTGGTTGTCGTGGCTGCTCTTGTGGTAATTGTCGACCAAGTGTTGAAAGCCTGGAATTATGAAGTTTCTAAAGCTCTGTCAGTCTTTATTGGATTGATAATAACCAACTGTATAATAATGGGTCGACTGGAGGCCTTTGCCATGAGCAACCGGCCTTGGCCTGCCTTCCTTGATGGCATAGGAAACGCATTGGGTTATGGAATTATCCTTATAATCGTGGCTTTCATTAGGGAATTGCTCGGTTCAGGCTCTATTTTCGGTTATCAAGTGATTCCCCAATGGTGGTATGATGCAGGCTACCAAAACAATGGTATGATGATTTTGCCTCCTATGGCCCTTATCACAGTGGCATGCATTATATGGTTCCACAGAGCAAGGAATAAAGACCTTCAAGAAAAATAGGAAGAGGGGATTAGACTTAAGAATTTAGATTTAAGGTTAGGGATGAGGTAATTAAATTTAGAAGAATGGAAAATCTCAATATATTTATCAGGTCGATTTTTGTCGACAATATGATATTTGCATATTTCCTGGGAATGTGCTCCTTCTTGGCAGTCTCGAAAAATGTCAAGACTTCATTTGGTCTGGGAATAGCAGTGAGTTTCGTCCTAATCATTGCCTTGCCTGTCACTTGGTGTATCAATCAATACATTCTAGTGCCGGGTGCCCTTTCTTGGCTTGGAGAGCATTATAAAGATGCCGATCTAAGTTTTCTCGGCTTGATACTTTTTATTTCGGTAATTGCCGCTTTGGTGCAGATTGTTGAAATGGTGATAGAAAAATATTCCCCTTCTCTCTATGCCTCCCTAGGTATTTTCCTTCCATTGATTGCCGTAAACTGTGCAATTCTCGGAGCTGTATTGTTTATGCAACAAAGGGATTTCCCGAATCCCTGGACAGCTACAGTCTATGGAGCCGGATCCGGTGTGGGATGGCTTGTCGCCATAACCTGTCTTGCTGCGATTAGGGAACGCCTCGACCAATCAAAAATTCCCGCCCCTTTAAGAGGTATCGGTATCACGTTTATAATCACCGGTCTTATGGGGATAGCTTTCATGAGTTTCCTGGGAATAAAAATCTAATCAGATATGACTCCTGTTATCCTTTCTCCTTACCATCTAATCTTTCTCCTTTCTCCATACCAAAAACTATAAACAGAAAACCGTAAACACAAAGATATGACTGTCTTAAATATGGTGCATTGGAACGGGGTCGTAGTGGCTGCCTTGATTTTTCTCTCAATTGTCATGGTGCTGGTCATTATTCTTTTATTGGCAAAGAAATGGCTCGTGGCGGGAGGTGACGTCATGATCACTATAAATGGCGGGAAAAAAGAGTTGCCGGCTCAGGCAGGGAAAACTCTTCTTGCCACTCTCGCAGAAGGAGGAGTGCATCTTTCCTCGGCTTGTGGTGGAAAAGGGAGTTGCGGACAATGTCGCCTGCAGGTCACTGAAGGAGGCGGTGATATGTTGCCAACGGAAGCTGTGCATTTCACTCGCAAACAAATCAAAGATCATTGGCGCCTAGGCTGTCAGGTAAAGGTTAAAAACGATCTTCATATCGAAATAGACGAGGCGGCACTAGACGTCAAAGAATATGAATGTGTTGTGATTTCTAATAAGAATGTAGCAACATTTATGAAAGAATTTATCGTGCAGCTCCCTGAAGGGGCCCACATGAACTTTATCCCCGGTTCCTACTCCCAAATCAGGATTCCAAAATATGAAATAGACTATGATAAGGACATTGACAAGGCCCTTATTGGCGATGAATATCAGCCCTCTTGGGAAAAGTTCGGACTCTTTGCTCTTAAAGCCAAAAACACAGAAGAGACTGTGAGGGCATATTCAATGGCAAACTATCCTGAGGAGGGCGACAGGTTTATGCTGACTGTCAGAATAGCCACTCCTCCTTTCAAGCCAAAGCCTCAGGTTGGCTTCATGGATGTGCCCCCGGGTATTGCCTCCTCTTATATCTTTTCTCTCAAACCCGGCGATAAAGTGCTGATGAGTGGTCCTTATGGAGATTTTCATCCCATCATAAACTCTAAAGCCGAAATGATTTGGGTTGGCGGAGGCGCCGGCATGGCTCCCTTAAGGGCTCAAATCATGTGGATGACCAAGACCCGTCATTGCACCGACCGTAAGATGAGCTATTTTTATGGGGCAAGAGCCCTCAATGAGGTGTTCTATCTCGAAGATTTCCTGGCTCTTGAAAAAGAATTTCCCAATTTCAAATTTTATCTCGCTCTCGACCGTCCTGACCCGGCTGCCGATGCTGCAGGTGTGGAATATACACCGGGGTTTGTCCATCAAGTCATGTATGAAAAATATCTTAAAGATCATGAAAATCCGGAGGATATCGAATATTATATGTGTGGCCCGGGACCTATGAGCAATGCCGTAAACAATATGCTTTATAATCTTGGTGTGGAACCCGAATCTATCCACTATGACAACTTCGGTGGCTGACACTCGGTCCATCCATTGAGAACAAAACAATATGAATGGATCTCATTAATTTGTATAATATATTACTTTTACCTTTGTAAAAACAATAAATATGAAAAGAGATAACGAAATTTTTGATATTATCGACCGTGAGCATCTGCGCCAACGTCGTGGCATAGAGTTGATTGCAAGCGAAAATTTTGTAAGCGACGAAGTCATGAGAGCCATGGGTTCGTGCCTCACCAATAAATATGCCGAAGGATATCCTGGCCATCGTTATTATGGTGGTTGCCAAGTGGTGGATGAAGCGGAAAACCTCGCAATCGATCGTGCAAAAAAACTTTTCGATGCCGAATGGGTAAACGTCCAACCCCATAGCGGAGCTCAGGCAAACATGGCTGTTTTCCTGGCCTGCTTGCAACCCGGAGACACTTTCATGGGAATGGACCTCTCTCATGGCGGCCATCTTAGCCATGGAAGCCCCGTCAATTTCTCAGGCCTCCAGTTTAAGCCTATAAGTTATTCGGTTGACGCCGAAACAGGTCTCGTGGATTATGATGAGATGGAGAAGAAGGCTCGGGAACATAAGCCTAAATTGATTGTGGCCGGAGCCAGTGCCTATAGCCGCGAATGGGATTATGCTCGCATACGCAAACTTGCTGATGAAATCGGAGCCATCTTTATGGTCGACATGGCTCATCCTGCAGGACTGATTGCCGCCGGCCTACTTGAAAATCCTCTCAAACATGCTCACATAGTCACTACGACTACCCATAAGACCCTTCGCGGTCCGAGAGGCGGTATGATCCTTATGGGTAAAGACTTTGATAATCCCTGGGGAAAGACCAATCCGAAAGGTGAAATCAGAAAAATGTCTGCTCTGCTCGACTCCGCTGTATTCCCCGGAGTGCAAGGGGGTCCACTCGAACACGTAATCGCTGCAAAAGCAGTAGCCTTCGGAGAAGCTCTGCAGCCCGAATGGAAGGAATATGCAATTCAAGTGCAAAAGAATGCAAAGGCTCTCGCTGAAGCACTTATCAAACGAGGTTACAAAATCATTTCCAACGGAACGGATAACCACTCTATGCTCGTAGATCTGCGGCCAAAATTCCCTGAAATGAGCGGCAAGAAAGCCGAGAGAGTGCTCGTGGATGCTGACATTACGGCTAACAAGAATATGGTGCCCTATGATAGCAGAAGTCCTTTCCTTACATCAGGTCTGCGTTTCGGCACTGCTGCTATCACAACTCGTGGTGCGAAAGAAGATATGATGGAGAAAATCGCCGAATTAATTGACAGAGTACTCTCAAATGCTGACGACACCGAAGTTATAGCGAAGGTTCGTTCAGAAGTAAACGAAATGATGAACGATTATCCGATGTTTGCTTGGTAATAACCAAATCTCTTATGATTCGGATTTTATAATTAGGGAGGAGTTGAAATTTCAGCTCCTCCCTAAATTTTTATTTTTCTTTAAATCTTCATCACTTTTTTATTTAACCTGTTTAACGGCATCACTGATCCTGCCGACCACTTCCATCACTTTTGAACGCGGCATGCCTACATTCAGGCGCATAAAACCCTCGCCGCCTTCTCCAAACATGCTGCCATCGTTGAGAGCTACATGGGCTTTATTTATAAACAGATTAACCAGATCCTTTTGTGAAAGCCCCAGCTCTCTACAATCCAGCCAAACTAAAAAAGATGCATCGGGACGCAATGCCTTGATTCGGGGCTCTTCCCTGCGAAAATATTCTTCTACAGTCTTGATATTCTCTTCCACATACTCAAGCATTTCTTTACGCCATTCATGCCCTTCCCGATAGGCTGCACACGTGGCTATATAAGAAAATTCAGGAGCCTCATTAAATTCATTTGCTGAAAGCCATTTATAAAATTTATTACGAAGAACTTCATTAGCCACCACTGAAAATGAAGCGACTATCCCGGGAATGTTAAACACCTTTGAAGGAGCGCAAAATGTGATGCTGATGGCTTCAGCCTCCTGACTTACAGTCATGAAGGGCACATGCTGCTTTCCCCATAAAACCATGTCGGCATGTATTTCATCAGAAACTACGATAATATGCTTTTCATGGCAAATATGAGCCAATTCTCGAAGTTCCTCTTTACTCCACACAGTCCCTCCTGGATTATGAGGATTGGATAAAATCAAAACCCCCGGGCCATTGCCCTCCGCCACCTCCTTAAGTTTATCAAAATCCATCTTAAAGCGCCCTTCTGAATTCAACTTCAAGGGAACATTTACAACCTTTCTCTCATTCATTTCCGTTGAAATACGGAAAGGATGATAGACCGGAGGGAGGATATAGACAGGGTCGCCCGGCTTAGTGAAAACATTAATGACCATTCCTATACCCTTGACTATCCCCGGGATATAACTTATCCAATCTGGCTCTATACGCCATTTATGGATACTCCATTCCCATTCGCATATCAGTCTTCGGTAATCCTCAGGTTCAGTGCAATAACCAAATATCGGATGGTCAAGCCTTTTTTTCAGGGCATCTATGATAAAGGGAGGGGTGGCGAAATCCATATCGGCAACCCAGGCTGCCAATAGATCTTCTCGACCGAAGCGTTCTTTTAGGCGGTCGGTTTTCAGGGCACCGCTCCCCCTGCGCTCTATTTCTTCGTCGAAATTATATTTTCCCATCTTTGATCATTTCTTTTCCCTTGAGTGCCTGCACCAGGTCTTCCTTCAAGTCTTCAATATCCTCAAGGCCTATAGAGAGACGGATGGTGGTTGGTTTCACATCCATCTCTTCCTTTTCCGCATCGCTCAAAGTGCCGAAAATCGTACTGTGGGGATGGATTGCTAACGACCGATTATCAAACAGATTGGTGGCTCGGTGGATCAATTTCAAATTATTAAGGAAATTATAACAAGCATCGATATTTTCAAGATCGAATGTCACCATGGCTCCTGAAGTATCCCCGTAAAGCTCCTTGGCAAGATGATAGTTAGGATGGGATTCAAGTCCTGTGTATCCCACTTCCTTCACCTCCGGCAAATCTTTTAGGAATTCCGCAATCTCTTTTGCTGTCTTAGCCTGGCGTTGATATCTGGCATCGAGTGTCTCAAGGCCGATTATTTGCATATAGGCTGATTGGGCCGGCATGTAACCTCCAAGATTGAAGACTGCTTCCTTCTTTATTCTCTCAGATATTTCCGGGAAATTTCCATAGTCAATAATGAGGCCGCCAAGACTTGTAGCTCCTCCGGATATATATTTCGTAGATGAGACAACCTGGAAATCAAGTCCTATGGCTTTTCCGTCAAACTCTGTGAAGGGTATCATTGTGGTGTCAGCAATCAACGGGATTCCCCATTTTTTCGCTATTTCACTCAAAGCCCTGGTATCGGCCACTTCTGTCTGAGGATTTGTGACGCTCTCCAGAAATATGCAACACGTGTCTTTGTCAACCACCTTCTCCACTTCCTCTATATTGCAGAGATCAACGAGCCTGGGTTCTACTCCAAAACGGGCCAATGTGCGTGACACAAGTAGATAGGTGTTGCCGAACATGTGGCGCGATGACACAATATTTTTCCCGGCTGCTGCTGTGCTAAAAAGCATCGCCGAAATGGCTGCCATCCCGGAATTAAAGGCGCTCACCTCCTTGGCTCCGGTCAGATGAGCCACTCTTTCCTCTAAATGCATCACCGTCGGGTTTAAAACCCTGGAATAGTCTGGCACTATAACTCGCCCACTAAATACGTCTGACATATAGGCCGCATCGTCGAATTCATAGGCCATGCAGTTATAGACCGGGATTTGCAATGCATCCCAGGCATCCCGACGTCCATAGGGGGTATGTATAGCTTTGGTTCTATTTTTCATAACTCTCAATTTTCTTGTGAATTTACTTTAGAAAATTTAATTTTGCAATAGTTTTTATTATGGATAACAACGCAAGAGTTTCAACATTCCATTACCCCCACCCCTTTCCCCTCGAAAGAGGTGGCGAGCTCCCCTCTTTATCCATTACCTACCACACTTACGGGAAGTTAAACCCTGAGCGAAACAACTGCATATGGGTTTGTCATGCTCTGACGGCCAACAGTGATGCAGCCGATTGGTGGCCTAATACAGTCGTAGCCGACGGATTTCTCGACCCCAACCGTTATTTCATTGTTTGTGCCAACATTTTAGGGTCTTGCTACGGTTCTACAGGACCTCTATCCATTAATCCCGCTACAGGAGAACCATGGTATGACTCTTTCCCGAAAATGACCATCAGGGATATTGTCAATGCCCACATCCTGCTGGCAGACCACCTTCAACTCTCTTCCATTTTCTCTCTAATCGGAAGTTCTGTGGGGGGATTCCAAGCCGTAGAATGGGCTATCATGCAGCCTGAAAGGTTCCGAAGCCTCGTCTTGATTGCCACCTCGGTCTATGCATCTCCCTGGGCCATCGCGATCGACGAAACTCAACGCATGGCTATCTTTGCCGACAAATCTTTTGGAGAAAAAAGGCCCGACGCCGCACAAGCCGGACTTGCAGCGGCAAGAGCTATCGGGTTGTTGACATATAGGGGTGAAAGAGGTTACAATATCACTCAACAAGACAATCCCTCCGATGATAATAAAGTCCCCGATTACCATCGCGCTTGTTCCTACCAGCGTCACCAGGGAGACAAACTTATCAAAAGATTTGACGCTTATTCCTACGTCACAATCCTCGACACGTTCGACACCCATAATATTGGCCGAGGAAGAGGAGGAATAAAAGCTGCTCTTGCCATGATTAATTGTCCCACTCTTTGTGTCGGAATAACTACCGACATGATTTTCCCTCCCGATGAAATTAAAGAATTCTCTCTCTCGATCCCCCATGCTTACTATAAAGAGATATCCTCTCAATTTGGCCACGACGGATTTCTCGTGGAAAATGATCTCTTAAATTCTATCATTAAAGATTTCTTCTCCACTGCGGTTAAAACAGAAAATAAGAAATCATAAATTTAAAAATTAAATTCCATTAAAAATGGCTGATATAAATGTAGGTCTTTTCGGTCTTGGTGTTGTGGGCGAAGGCATCGTAAAGGTGATTTCAAATGCCAAAAATGCTAACGCCGAAATCAAAAGGATTTGTGTCAAAGACTCTTCGAAAAAAAGAAATGTGGAGCTTAAACCCGGAATGATCACTCAACAACGAGAAGACATTTTCAACGATCCGGAAATAAATCTCATTGTGGAGGTCATCAACGACCCGGATGCAGCATATGAAATTGTCTCAGAGGCTCTAAAAAAGGGGCTGTCTGTGGTCAGTGGCAGCAAAACAATGATAGCACGCCATCTTCCCGAACTAATCGAGCTGCAACGAAAACATGGAGCATCTCTCCTCTACGACGCCTCTTCTTGCGGTTCAATCCCGGTGATCAGAAACCTGGAGGAATACTACGACAACGACCTTCTTCTGGAAGTGAAGGGTATTCTTAACGGTTCCTCCAATTTCATCCTCTCCCGGGTCTTCGACCATAATGAAAATTATGAAAATGCTCTCCAAACAGCTATTGATCTTGGGTTTGCTGAAACCGATCCTTCCTTCGATATAGAAGGATTCGACTCGCTTTATAAATTGATTATAATCACTGTTCATGCCTTAGGCGTCTATGTGAAGCCAAGCGATATCTTCACCTACGGCATCACCCATATCTCCGATTTCGATATTAATTTCGCTAAAGAGAAAAGGGTAAAAATCAAGCTTGTTGCCCAAGTTGTGAAGATTTCAGAGTCGAGGTTCACAATGTTTGTGATGCCTGAATTTGTGCCAAAATCCCGATATATCTATAGCGTTGACGACGAATATAACGGTGTCGTGATCCGTGGCGAATGCTACGACCGACAATTCATGTTTGGGAAAGGGGCCGGTTCGCTTCCCACTGCCTCCTCTATCCTTTCCGACGTGGTGGCCCACCATCACGGTTATAAATATGGATATAAGAAGATGGGTTATAAAGACACCCCGGTTTACACCACCGACGTCTTGCTCAAGGTTTATGTCAGGTTCTCAGACACTCCGATTCCTGATTTGCTCCCATTCCATTCCATTCTTGAAAGATATTCTTCGCAAACCCTCAACTATGTTGTGGGAGAAATAAAGCTTAAAGACCTTATCGAATGTGATAAGATTTTGCGAAACCCGGATGTCTTCGTAATAAACATCCCTCGTTTCTTTGAAGACAACTAATTATCCTGCCCTTCATGCATTTTCGGATCCTTTTCTCTTTTGTTTGCTTGGCTTTGACCGGAGCTTTTGCTATGGCAACCGATATAATCATCGGTGGCGACACTGTGGCTGTTTACAATGAAAACCTTAAAGTTATCGTCTCGGTTGATTCAACGGAGTCAGAGCAAGAGAAAGATTCCATCTCTTTGAATGAAGTTGAGGTGGAGGAAGCCGTCAATCCCGAAATCTTGCCTGATTCAATTGTTGCTTCCCCCTATAATTTCCCGGTATATGAGCCTTGGAGGGTGGCCTCCTTGAAAGGCAAATTGAAAATGCAGGGACTCCCGATCAGCCCTTCAGTGAAAATATTCATGAAGAAGGATTCTTTGATCTCTCTCTCTTTAAGCGCTCCTTTTGTGGGAGAGGCGGGGCGGCTTGAACTTACACCGGATTCGGTCACTGTGGTCAACAAAATGAAAAAGACATTCGTTAAAGAGGGCTACAGGCAATGGATGGATAAAATCGGTTATGGAATGTTGGGAATCTCAGAGGTCCAGAATCTTCTCCTTGCACGTTTCTTTCTGCCAGGGATAAATCTGGATGAAGTGGAAATTGACGACGTGGTGGAGGTTTTTAATGAAGGGCAACAGCTAAATGTCGTGCCAAAAGGAATTGCAGAGCTTCCAGGCATTAAATACGGCTTTGTGGTCGACAATCTCTTCAATCCTGTTATGCTGGTCGTTATACCCTCTGATTCTCCTGACACTGAAGTTGATGCTATTTACACTCCCTCTCTCGACGGGTATAATATCGATATCAATTATATTGACAGTGTTAAGAACATGGGGATTCGGCTTGACTTAAAGAATCCGGAATGGTCCGGAGAGGCACCAAAACCTATCGATTTGCGAAAATATCGCCAACTCTCCTTCCCTGATTTTATGAAAAAACTTTAGTATCGCCTCCATAGTTTCTTTGTTTCTCTAACCCTTTTCCCCATATTATAATTTGTAGAAAAATCCTATTCCTTTAGTAATGAGATTTTTTATTCTTTGGTTTATCTCCCTTTTTCTTTTCGTTCCAATCCATGGATCCGCTTTCATTGACCAGACAGAGAAAGTAAGTTCAACTGTGGATCAAACATCGCAAACAAAGAAAACCACACCCGCAAGAAAAAGAAAAAAATCCCAGCCATCTTCTCCTCAAAAAAACAACTCTAAAACCTCTTCATCAAAAGCGCAAGCTCCTAAAACCTCTGCCGAGGCTAAGAAAAAGCAGGCTGAAACCCAAAACGAGATTAAGCTGACTGAGCAACAAATCAGGGAAAATGAGGCCAAAGTTTCCAAGTCTTTGTCAGATCTTGGGAAAATCGACCAGGAAATCGATAAAACATCTTCCCAGATTAAAGACATCAACGCCAATCTCAAAAAAATCGATGCCGAAGTCTCGTCTCTTGAATCAGGTATTGCGTCCAACGAATCAGAGCTCGCAAAACTTCGGGAGGAATACCTCAAGGCCGTCAAAAAAATGAGGGTAACCAAAAAAAATAAAACTTCTCTGGCATTTATTTTCTCTTCCAAGAGTCTTAATCAGGCTATGCGGAGAATGAGATACCTTCGTGAATTTTCCTCCTGGCGTGAAAACCATTCGAGAGAAATCAACGCCAAAGTCGAAGCTCTAAAAAAACAAAAGGAACAACTTGCTATCGCTCGCGACGAACAAGCAAAATCGCTCGCGTTGCGAAAGGCAAGCCAGGAAAAACTCGCGCTTCAGCATCGACAACAGGAATCTATCATCAATGATCTGAAGCAAAATGGCAAAGCCCTCCAATCTCATCTTCAGCGTAAACAAGCCGAGGCAAAAGAATTGGGCGATATGGTGTCGCGACTTATTGCTGAAGAGCAGAGGAAAGCGGCTGAAGAAGAGGCTCGCAGAAGAGCTGCCGAAGAGGAGGCCCGTCGCAAAGCCTTAGAAGAAGAGTCTCGTCAAAAGGCTCTCGAAGAGCAAGCCAAGAAAGAACAACAGCTTCTTGCCAATTCCGATCAGAAGGAAAACAAAAACTCCAAAAAATCAGATTCTAAAGCCTCAAAAAAAGCGGAATCTAATCCATCTGCAAAAAACGACACCAAAACGTCCACTCTTTCCACAGACTATGCTAATGCCCGGAAACGCGCTCCAAGAGGGGAGTCGAAATCTTCATCAAATTCTCAATCCACTCCTGTTTCCGATTCATTCCAGGATATGAGAGGCAAACTTCCTAACCCCTCTTCCGGTTCTTTCGTAATAACTTCGAGATTCGGCAGGCAGCACCTCCCCGATCTCCCCGATGTGGAATACGATAACCCCGGAATTGATGCTGAATCGGATCCCGGCGCTTCCGCTAAAGCTGTTTTTAAAGGTAAAGTTTCCGGAGTCTATCTTCTACCTGGATATAACACCGTAGTAATCGTTAACCATGGCAACTATTACACGGTCTATGGCAATATCGCAAATCCGGCCGTAAAAAATGGCGACAATGTTGAAGCCGGAACTTCCCTCGGTACCCTCGCTCTAAAAGACGAAGATTCCTCTCATTCGGCTATTCATTTCGAAGTGTGGAAAAATCGGGAGAAACTCAACCCTCAAGACTGGCTCCGATAAACCTTATTCAATCTTTCTTCAATCCCTCTATTGCCCCTTTGATAGCTTCAAAGTGGGTGTGATATTCTTCGTTGTCATCTCCCTGTTCTTCTGCCATCTGGAGCGCCTCCTCCATAAAAGTCAGGGCATTTTCATATTCCCCGATTTTATAGAGTATCCAAGCATAGGTGTCAAGATAAGTCGGATTGTTGTCTACAAGTTCCAGAACCCTGTGGCTCATTTTCTTCGCCTTCTCGAGCTCTCTGCCCTCTTCACTAAGAAAATAGGCATAGTTATTGAGAGTCAAAGCGTTGTCTGGCAAGAAATAGAGAGATTTCTCATATTCTGCAAAGGCTTTGTCAGCCTCTCCTCTTTTGTAGTATATGTCACCCAGAATGCAGTAAAGCGAACTCGCCCATTGCAAGCCCTCATAATCGAGTCTATGGCGCAACGTGTCGTCATCCTCTGTAAGGCCCAAGGGGGGTTCTGAAAGAAGCTCTCGGATTATTCGCTCTGCCTCCTGAGAATCTTCCAGCATGGAAGCCGAAGCTGAATATAAATTCTTCAGACTTTGACTCGGCTCTAAATATTCCTTTGCTTTGTTGTAATTTTTCACTGCCCCCTCATAATTTTTATCCATCATGTCGAAACTCACCAACATCAGCCAATAGTTCTCGTTGGTGGGATCAACATCTATTGCGTAGCCGATAGCCTCTCCCGCTGCTGCGTAATCCCCCTTAGCGGCTTCATAACGGGCCGACATCTCAAGCACCTGTGGCTCATGTAAATACTGACTCTGGAGCACCGAAAACAAATGATCACCTCTTTTCCTGTCTCCCTCTTCATCAAGAAGTTTCTGAAGATAGTCACCCAAAATCCCCAATTTGTCTTCGAGCTCAAGATCTTCCGACAAAAGAGCCGAATAAACCATATTATCGAGCATCACACTATCACCGGTAGCCCTATAATACTGGGCCAGGCTCATTTTAACGGCTCCATTCTCAGGCGCCAAAGCCTCGGCCTCCTTGTAGGCTTTGACCACAGAATCCATATTTCCGACAACCTCGTAGAGATTTCCCTTCAAGATCCTCGCATAGGGATCTCCCGGATGGGCCTCTATCAGAAGATCTGCTTCCTGAAGCGCACCCACGGTGTCTTTATCGGCTAATTTAAATGTGATTTTCTTAAGGCTTATATCTTTGCTTTTTCCCTCTATTCCTTCATACCTCTCCAGAGCCTCGATGGCCTTCCCCGGCTCCATTCTTCGCATATAGGCATCTGCCATCGCCTGAAGCAACTGAGTCTCCCCCGGCAAAATATTATAGGTGTTTTCATAGACTCTCACAGATTCCTCCACTGTGTCGAGAGCCGTTGTGAGATATCCGTAAAGCTGGGTCGCATAGAGATCTCGGGGATTTGCGTCAACATATTCCTGCATCATCCGAAGGCTCCGCAATAACTCTGGCTCGCTCTGCATCGTGTCGGTGCGCAGAAATAGCCGCTGGCTCCCATAGGTAAAGCCTGCGTCGCCATATCCCGGATCAAGCTCATAGGCCCTCTTGAAATATTCATAAGCCTTGGCCATCTCTTGGCGCGAAGCCTCAAGGCTCCCTTGAAGAAAATAATAGCGTGCCTTTTGCCGTCGAGCCAAATCCGTCTCTCCTTGAGCCGATCCTCCCCAAGCCAACGATGTGGCTGCAAGAACTAGCAACCCAATCAAAAATCCTCTTCTCTCTCTCCTTACAAATCTTCTCATTCTGTCCCTGTATGCCCGAAGGCCCCTTTTTCTCGTTGAGTATGGTCAAGTTCCTTGGCCGGTTCCCAAGTCACATGGCTATATTTGGTTATCACCATCTGGCAGATCCTCTCTCCGTCGTTCACAGTGAAATCTTCCTCACCAAGATTTATTAAAATCACCCCGATTTCTCCCCTATAGTCAGCATCCACTGTCCCCGGAGTGTTCACAATTGACAGGCCATAGTTCAAAGCCAGTCCCGACCTCGGTCTAATCTGACATTCATAACCCTGTGGCAACTGTATGTAAAGCCCTGTCGGTATTAAGGCCCTCTGCAGCGGTTTCAACACCACCGGCCCCATCGGAAGATAAGCCCTCACATCCATGCCGGCCGCCTCAAACGTCCCATAGTCAGGCAAGTCATGATGGCTCCGGTTGATCACCTTAACTTTCACTCTGTCCATTCCTCTATCCTGTTTATAAAACCTTCAATCCAACTTTAAACTTTCAACTTCCCAACCCTCCCCCTTAATTCAAAAAAAGCCGCCTCTCAAGGCGGCTAACTCTTTGTGGTTATTCTCCCGGATGGATTGCATCGTTGGGGCAAACCTCTGCGCAACTACCGCAGTCGATACATGTGTCGGGATCGATATGATAGATGTCTCCCTCACTGATTGCCTCAACCGGGCAGACAGATATGCATGTCCCGCAGGCTATGCAATTGTCATTGATTACGTATGCCATAATTCTCTCGCGTTTTTGTTTAGTTTTTGTTATTTCAAGGCAAATTTATATCATATTGACTTCTCTTCCAAATTTCGAGTCATAATTCTCTCGCCTCTTCCCTTTTAACTTTCCCTATATCCTGATAGTCTTGTGTCGAAGGTGTTTATATTTCTACTTTCAATTTTTGCCAATTTCCGGCTCTTTTGTCCCTCCCTCAGGCGGATTAAGCGGCACCCCGTCTGTCCCCAGGAAGAAAGGCCACGGCATGCCAAATATCTGAGCCGGCGTTTTTCCCGGACAGATATAGCCGTCGATCACTGTGTCTCTGCCGCTCGGACTCTCGTAGGTGTATAATCTGAACCGGTAAAGCATCACGGCTATGTGTTCAAAAACTTTACTCTGGATTGCCTCGTAGGTAACCCAGTCTGAAGTTGCCGTGAAGCAATAAACTTCCAAGGGTATTCCATTGGCTGTCTGGGCTAATGTCCTCACGAAAATTGGATCGTTGTCTGTGGATTTGGCTATCATCGGATTCGCCTGCAGCCACATCTTTAAATAGGCACGGAAACATCCTAAATTCGTGTCGATACTCCCGTTGGCGAGTCCATCCGGATTGCCCGCATCCACTTCCTTGCCTGCTTGTTTCTGCTCGATTTTCTTCGCGATCCAATCCTTCATCAGCGGGATTGCTGAAAATTCGTTTAATAAAACTTCATCACATTCCACCACACTGTCAGCATCTATCATATAGCTCCTTTGTATTCTCCGGGTGTTGGAATTACTCATGTTTTGATAGTTGGTAAATCCTTGGCTCACAAGATTATAAGGAGGAAGTGTTGTCACCGTCTTGTCCCAGTTTAGCACTTTTACTGCCGTCAGGCTCACTTCGGTCACAATTCCATTGGCATTGGTCCCGGCTACGCTGATCCAGTCTCCTTCATGCAATGAGTCGTTTTCGCTAAGCTGCACTCCCGCCACAACTCCCAGAATACTGTCGCGAAACACCAACATTAAGACGGCCGCAAACGCACCAAGACCTGCCAAAAGGCTGCCCGGACTCTTGTCCAGAATTATAGCCACAGTGATGATAGCAAAAACTATCCACACCAGACCCTTCACAAGCTGCACCAAGCCCTTCAAAGGAAGCTTCCTCTTGTTCTCTCGCTGGTCTATCTTTGTCCAAGTCACGTCGGCCAATACGCATATCGCAACTCCCAAAACATAGCTGAGATAAACCCAAGTCAATCTTGTGAGCCACGACGCCAAGGTTGCCTTGCTGTTAAGGGTGAATTCTATCAATATCAAAAATACTATGGGAGGCACCACCCTCACGCATTTCGAAAAGAAATGATAGTCTGTAAGAATATCGTAACTGTGGCCCTGGTAATGTTTTCCTATAAGCCTGACAATCCCCAACACTATCCATTGCAATATCCAGCCTATCCCAAAGGAAATGATAAACACCAATACTGCATACACGAAAGTGAATAGCGTGGCGTCATGGTCGGCATGAAACAAGCCTAAAAACCATTTCACCAACTCCATCAGCCAATGGGCCACTGCGAAAGTGCCCTGGTTCTCCCCGTGAAGTCCTATGGTCGCAATCGTCGGATCGGGCGCTTCCGACAACCTGTCTGCATCATTCACAAACATATAGTCATATAATACGTTATCTGTTGTTAGATCCTTCGTTTCCTCAACTATCATATCCGCAAATTTAGCTAAAATTCCTTAAAATTGATTCCCCCCTTTTGTCTTTATCCTCAAATTTTCCTACCTTTGAACCATAAAGCAAAATTATTTTATAAAGATTTATTATGGAGCAGACTCTTGTTCTTCTTAAACCTTCTTGCCTCGAGAGAGGACTTGTTGGCCAGGTGATTACTCGTATTCAAGAAAGAGGAATAATTATCGCCGGAATGAAAATGATGCAGCTCGATGAAAAAATCCTGCGCGAACACTACGCCCACCTCGTCGACAAGCCCTTCTTCCCCTCGCTTGCCGCTTCTATGATGGCTTCCCCTGTGATTGCCATGGTCCTTAAAGGTGTAGATATTGTTGAAGTGTTCCGCAAAATGACCGGTGTCACCAACGGTCGCAAAGCTGAGCCAGGCACTCTTCGCGGTGATTTCTGCATGAGCGGACAGGCCAACATTATCCATGCTTCCGATTCTGTGGAAAACGCTAAGATTGAAATCAACCGATTCTTCAAACCCGAAGAAGTGTTTGATTACTCTCCTGTGACCCTCCCATTCATCTACGGTGACGGCGAAGCATAATTAATTTTAATGAGAATCCTCTATTTTCCCCAAAGCATAATCATTTAATTTTTTTTGACTTTGTGTTTCAAACCCAAAGTTTAATTAAAGAAATGCGGAAAAAACTAACCTATTTATTTATAGCCTGTGTTGCAGCAATCCCGATGCTGGCACAGACAATCACCTCAAAATCCCCCCATTCCCAGATGCATCAGGAGCTGCTCGCAAAGCAGGCTTCTCATGCCGACGAACAGGTGCAACTTGTGGAACATTACACATTTATTGACCTCCTCGAAGAAGACCTCGAACCCGAGCCTGATATCTACACTGAAGGATGGAACTCCCAGTCGGTTAATCCCTTCAAGGAGGCGGATGTGCCTGAAACACAGGTAATCGACGTGACAGGACATTATATGCCCTGCCCCGGTTTCATAACATCAAACTACGGTTACCGTCGCAAATTTGGCCGTATGCATAAGGGGGTCGATCTTAAAATCAATCGCAACGACACAATCTATGCAGCCTTCGACGGCAAAGTGCGCCTGACGGCCTATGAACGTAAAGGATACGGATACTATATCATAATTCGCCATCCTAACGGACTCGAAACTGTTTATGGCCACTTAAACAAACACCTCGTCAAGCCCGACCAGGTTGTCCGTGCCGGAGATCCCATCGCCCTGGGCGGCTCCACAGGTCGCTCCACCGGCCCTCACCTCCATTTCGAAACCCGCTTCATGGGCTATGCTATCAATCCATGCGCTATATTCGATTTCGAAAACCAGACGACACATACCGACTCTTACACATTCACCAAGAAATCATTCACTCAACCGCGCAACTACGCTCCGGCCAAATCCACAACAGCCTCCAGGCGTAAAAAACGATAAACCTCTTCCTCCCCTCGAAAAAGGCCTCACCAGAAACCTGGTATCTCAGAAGAAAGGCCTTCCAGATTCAAAGCCTCAGACAGGCAAAAGTAGAATATCCCCGGGCAAGCGTCTCGAAGAGGCCTTCAGCCCGGGGATTAAGATATTTTTTTGCAATTTCCCCCCATTTTCCTTACTTTTGCACAACCCTCTCCTCCTTGTTCCAACAAGCCCCGTCTCAAGGGCGTCTATAAACATTATATTAAGCACTCGTCTTGGTTACAAAATCTTTGTAACCCGTTCTTTTGCACCCATTTACACCATATTAATCCGAAAGATTTCCTTAACCCTGGGATATCTAGTCTTAGAGCACCTCAAAACGCGGTTCCTTTCTGTGTCTAAAATTCATATTCAACATTAAAACTCTTTTTTCCTCTTTTGCCTGAAGAAAATCTAAAGAAAAAGACCGTAAAAGGCACATTCTGGAGCTCAGTCGAACGCTTCTCCGTTCAAGCTATCCAATTCGTTGTCATGATTTTCATGGCACGAATCCTTACTCCGGCCGATTATGGTATCGTCGGAATGTTGGCCGTTTTTCTTGCAGTTTCTCAATCCCTCATCGACTCAGGGTTTTCCCAGGCTCTTATTCGTAAACAAAACCGCACTCAACTCGACAATTCCACTGTGTTTTATTTCAACATCATTGTTGGGTTGACAATGTATTTCACTCTATTCTTTTGTGCGCACCCAATCGCACGGTTTTACGACCAACCCATCCTGATTCCCATAACTCGGATTATGGCAATCTCCCTCCCCTTGAACTCTCTTGCAGTGGTTCAAAGGGCAATCCTCACTATAAATCTCAATTTCAAGACCCAAGCGGCGGCTTCTCTGGCCTCTGCTGTTGTCACAGGGATTGTCGGGCTCTCACTCGCCTATACTGGTTACGGAGTCTGGGCTATTGTTTGGGCTTCATTGGCCGGAACTTTTGTCAACGTTCTGGTTTTATTCTTTATAGCCCATTGGCGACCATCCTGGGAATACTCCTGGGATTCCTTTAGAGAGATGTTTCGTTTCGGCTCTAAATTGCTCGCTTCTGGTCTGCTTAACACAGTTTACGTTAATATCTACCCAATCGTAATCGGTAAGATATTCAAGGCTGCTGACCTGGGTTTTTACACACGGGCTTACAATTTTGCAAACCTTCCATCTTCTAACCTCACCGGTATTTTTCAAAGGGTTTCCTTTCCCGTGCTATGCACCATCCAGGATGATGATCAGCGGTTGACGGATGTCTACCGACGTATGCTTCGAGTTTCCGCCTTCATTATCTTTCCTCTCATGACAGGCCTCGCAGCTGTGGCGGAACCTCTTATCGTTTCCATCCTTACTGATAAATGGTTATATTCCGCTGTCCTTCTTGTTCCGATTTGTCTCAATTTCATGTGGTATCCCATTCATGCCATAAACCTCAATCTGCTTCAAGTGAAAGGCCGGTCCGATCTTTTCCTTAAACTCGAAATATGGAAAAAATTGCTCGGTGTAGCAGTTCTCATAGGAAGCATTCCTCTGGGGTTGTATTGGATGTGTTGGGGAGGGGTTATTAGTTCTCTTATCGCCCTTGTAATCAATACTTACTACACAGGTGTTTTAATCCAACTCGGCTTTTTCCGTCAAATGCGCGACCTCTTGCCTACCCTTATCCTGAGCCTCGCGATGGGAGTCGGGGTTTGGGCTCTGGTATCCTTCGTACCAATGCCCTCTGGAGGCGCTCTGGCAGCCGGAGTTGGAGCGGGATTAGTCTTTTATATTGGAGTTGCCAAATTGTTAAGATTCTCTGAATTCTCAGAAGTTTTGTCGCTTATCCCTCAACGAGTTAGAAATAAAATACCTCTCCTTTCTCCCTCCTCTATCTAATCAAACATTCCTCCTCGCCATATCAAACTTATGGATAAACAGATCACAGTCACCTCTCCTCTCCTTCCCGATCTCGATGAGTTTCATGATCTCCTTAAAGATATCTGGAAAAGCAAATGGATCACCAATAACGGGTCCTTCCATCGTCAGCTCGAAAAAGAGCTCGCCGATTATCTTAAAGTGCCTTATATATCTCTCTTCACTAATGGCACTCTCCCCCTTATCACAGCTCTTCAAGCTTTAAGAATCACAGGCGAGGTAATTACAACCCCTTATAGTTTTGTGGCTACCACCCACGCGCTCTGGTGGAACGGCTGCAAACCCGTCTTCGTAGACGTCGACCCTTCCACTTGCAATCTTGACCCCGCAAAAATAGAAGCCGCCATTACCCCGAAGACTACAGCCATTATGCCCGTGCATTGTTACGGAAAACCCTGTGACACTAAAGGGATTCAGGAAGTGGCCGACAAATATGGCCTTAAAGTTATCTACGATGCAGCCCATGCCTTTGGAGTAGAGGTCAACGGAGAATCTATACTGACTGCAGGGGATATGTCGACCCTTTCTTTCCATGCCACTAAAGTTTATGACACAATCGAGGGAGGTGCCATGGTGATGCACGACGAAAAAACAAAACAACGCATCGATTATCTTAAGAATTTCGGCTTTGCCGGAGAAATCACGGTTGTTGCACCAGGCATCAACTCAAAGATGGATGAAGTCCGCTCTGCCTTCGGCCTTCTAAATCTTCGCCAAGTAGATGATGCCATTGCCCGGCGTCGGGAAGTGGCCGTGAAATACCGTGAGGCGCTTAAAGACCTGCCCGGTGTGACATATTTTGAAGATATGCCCGGAGTGCGTCATAACTACTCATACTTCCCTATATTTATCGACGCAGAAAAATTCGGTCGCACCCGCGATCAACTTTACGAAGATATGAAAGCTAACAATATACTCGGTCGCCGTTATTTTTATCCCCTCATATCCGAATTCTCCACTTATCGCAACCTTCCCTCTGCCGGTAAAGAAAACCTACCGATTGCCAACCGCCTCGCTGATACAGTACTCTGCCTCCCCATGCACCACGAACTCTCCCCTTCCGACATCGATCGAGTCGTCTCAGTTATTCTCCCCTGAACTTCACAAATTTCATTTCAATTTTCAACTCTCCTCTCCCTTCCCAAAAATCTAAATCAATGAAAAAGGCTATTGTCCTCGCCGGCGGTTTTGATCAAATTGCCCTAATCAAGGAATTACAAAGCCGGGGATACTATTGCATCCTTATCGACTATTTCCAGTCTCCTCCGGCAAAAAACGTAGCCGACCAACACATTATCGGAAGCACTCTTGACGAAGAATTCGTAAAAAAAATTGCATCTCAAGAAAAGGCCGATCTTATTGTCACAGCATGCACAGACCAGGCCCTCTTGACTATGGCTAAAGTCTCTCAACAATTGGGTCTCCCCTCATATATTGATTATTCCACTGCTCTAAATGTCACAAATAAGTCATATATGAAAGATATTTTGCTCAACCATCAAATTCCTACAGCAAAATATCTCCATATTTCAAATGAAGAAGACATCGATAAAATATCAGATTTGGAGTTTCCTCTCATCGTTAAACCCGCCGACTGCAACAGTTCAAAAGGTGTTAAAAAAGTAGACTTTGCGGAAGAATTGCTCCCCGAGATCAGAAACGCATTGAAGTTGAGCCGCTCCCATACTGCAATTGTAGAAGAATTCAAGCAAGGAAGAGAACTCTCCGCCGATCTATTTATTGAAAATGGCGTGGCAAAACTCCTCTCCGTTACTCAGTCAAATAAAATCCCCCATAATAATGGAGCGTTCACTATTATGCAAAGCCAATATCCTGTATCGGATGATAATCTCAACGAAAAAATCACCCTGATCGGTCAACAAATTGCTTCAGCATTCAACCTTAAAAACACCCCTCTTTTAATTCAATTGATACATTCCGATCCCGAACTTTATGTCATTGAATTTAGTGCTAGAATGGGTGGTGGAACAAAATATGAATTGATCAAACAAATTTCAGGGGTCGATATAATGAAAGAATACGTCAACCTGGTTTTGGGAGATAGAGTGAAAATAGAGCCTGTGCTTTCCAAAAAGTATATTAATCTTAATTATCTTTATTGCCGACCGGGCACCCTGGCCAGTTTCGCCAACTTTGAGGAAAACAGAAATAACGCCACCATTGAAGACTTCTTCCTGTATAAAACTCCCGGAATGACATTCGACAAAGTCGAAAATAGTGGTGACCGCGCCGCCGGTGTTTTGCTTATCGCTGATTCCTCAGAAGAATTAGAGCGCAAGACAAAAGATTACGACAATTCCCTGAAGGTCCTTGACCCCTCAGGAAACGACCTCCTGATTCATAATCTAATACAATAAAATGAACTTCGCTGTTATTGGTGCAGGAAATGGAGGACAAGCTATGGCAGCCCATCTCTCTATGATGGGCCATTCTGTCGCTCTTTTCGATAGAAATCCTGATAAACTGAAAAACCTGAGCGAAATCACTCTTTCGGGCAGAATAAATTCCACTGTAAAAATCCATAAAGTCACCGACTCAATACCCCGGGCCATTGAGAATGCCGATGTGATTATGGTTACAACCGTTGCAACCGCTCATGCCGATGTGGCAAGGCAGATGGCCCCATTCCTCAAAGAAAATCAAATAGTTATCTTAAATCCGGGCCGAACCGGTGGAGTATGGGAATTTAGAAATGTGCTCGATAAGCTCAATTTCTCTAAAAAAATTTACCTTGCGGAAGCTCAGACTCTTTTATATGCCTGCCGTATTATTCAAGACGGAAGTGTTAATATAATCGGCATAAAAGATTCTGTCCTTTTAGCCGCAGAATCGCAGGCCGACACAGATCATGTTCTTTCTATAATTACCCCTGTTTTCCCAGCGTTTAAAAAAGCCCAAAGCCTGTTTCAGACAGGATTGGAAAACATCGGTTGCATCTTCCATCCCTGCGTGGTTTTATGCAATGCCGCAGCAATTGAAAGAGGAGAAAGATTTTATTTCTATAGGGATATGACGCCTCAAATTGCCGACTTTATACAAAAAGTTGATAAAGAAAGAATTGATGTCGGAAATGCCTATGGAATAAAATTGCAAAGTGCCACGGATTGGATCTCCTCTGCTTATGACGGCGTCAAAGGCGAAACCCTTTGTGAGAGAATGAGAAATAATCCCGCCTACTATGATATAATAGCCCCGGCTTCTATCTACACCCGACAGATGTTTGAAGACATTCCCACAGGATTGGTGCCAATTAGCCAGCTGGGTAAATTGAAAGGGGTTAATACTCCCCTCATGGATTCGATTATTGACATTTCAGGAGCTCTCCTTAATCAGGATTTCAGAAAAACCGGCCGAAAAATTTCTAATTGCAATATCCCCAGCTGATGTATCTCCCTTTGAATGAAAATGAGGTCTTTGGCCTCATAAAACCTATTAACGATGTTCACACTTTAGGGATTTCAATGATCTCTAATTTGCTGAAAGCTTCCGGTTTTAAAGTTCTGATTGCTCCCAAAGAAATTCAAGAGGCTGTTAGAAATATTGCGAAAGTCAACAATCTATCAAGAGTCCAACGTTGGATTAAAGATAACAAAATCACCAGATTGGGGTTCAGCTATAGGCTTGATCCAGTCGATGGCGTCGATTTCTTTATGCGGTTGATTCATCAATTGGCCTCTCTGAAACTCCTCCCCGAAGACAACGGACCCCTACGAGGTATTTTTTTCGCTGGTCTTCCTGATGCTTGCGATATCATTCAGAAGAAGCTCCACGGCTCCGTGGTATGTTTCCCAGGCGACGAGACTCCTTTTCAATCTCTCTCTAAACTTCTTGTAGATCCAAAGTTTTTCCCAAAAGATATCAAAGAGTCTCATGAATACGACGACATGCGGTGGCAATTTGCTTCAACTTACGTCGAAAGTGAAAAATATCTTAAAGTTACCCCTCCTAATCACTCCGGTTATCCCTCTTTTGGTAAAGATGATGACTCAGTGGCCAAACGCCTCGAATTTGCTAAAAGCAATCATTCCCTTCCCCTCACAAGAGTTCATGCCGGGCCTTATTCTTCCGATCGGCTCGAAGCTATAAATCTTTTCATTTCATGGACTAAGGATTTAGCCAAAGGAGGTTTCCTCGACATCCTCTCCATTGGTTCCTCCCAGCTTTCTCAATCTAAATTTGGAGAAAATTGGGACGGTCTTTCAAACGGTGGCGGAGTTCCTGTAAACTCAGAAATTGAATACCATCTTATAAAGGAAGCTGCCAAACCAATGTTGGTTCGCACCTATGCAGGCACAAAAAATATTAAAGACCTTGCAGCTATGTATGAGCGTGCTTTAAACATTTCTTGGCACGCCCTCTCCTTCTGGTGGTTCTGCGAAATAGATGGTCGAGGCGACAATTCTTTGCTCGAAAATCTTACTGAACATTTCGACACAATAAGATTTATCGCGTCAACCGGCAAACCTCTCGAACCTAATGTGCCTCATCATTTTGCGTTTCGTGGCGCTGATGATGCCACCTTCGTTATCTCTGGCTTTCTTTGTGCAAAAGCTGCCAAAATCTTAGGAATAAAAGATTTGATTCTGCAGATGATGCTGAATACTCCCAAATACACCTGGGGCATTCAGGATCTCGCGAAAGCCCGCGTTTTATTAAAACTAACTAAATCCTTAGAAGACGAAAACTTCCATGTCCATCTGCAAACCCGTGCCGGGCTCGACTACTTCTCTCCCGACATCGAAAAAGCCAAAATTCAACTCGCCGCTGTCACTGCTTTAATGGACGATATAGAACCCGAAAATCCCGACAGCCCTGAAATAATTCATGTGGTCAGCTATTCGGAAGCCGTTAGACTCGCAGATCCCGATATTATGGAAGAAAGCTTGAAAATCACTCTCGGAGCTTTAAAGGAATATCGAAATTTAAAGAAACAAAACAAGCTAAGTATTCATGATTTCGACAAAGACATAAACCTCCACTACGAAGATCTTCTTCAGGAATGTAAAGAGGCCATTGATTTCCTTGAGCAAAAGTTCCCAGACCTATATACTCCTCAAGGCTTCTACCGCCTATTTGAGCAAGGATACTTCCCTCTTCCCTTCTTGCTCGATGAGAAAAATAAATTCCCATTTGTCACTCAACAATCCACCACTCTTCGCAATGGAGGTATTAAAGTAATAAAAAATGGGAAAATTATTCCCACAAAAGAGCGTTACGAGCAAATCTTCAACGCCACCTATTTCCAATAACACCTTCTCAGAAGACAGAATTCCCTTTTACACTGCATCGGAGATGCCCAAGCTATCCAACACCGGGCAAAAAATTTCGTAGAGTCTACAGACAGAATTCCCTTTTGCAAAGCATCGGAGATGCCCAAGTTATCCAACCCCAGGAAAAGAATCTCGTAGAGATTCTCCAGCCCGGGGAACATCCAAACAAAAAAAATTCCTCTCTCCCCGAAGGGGGTTTAAAATTCCATCAATCCCAAACCCAAACCTCTTAATTCTTAAAAGTGCGTTATCCCATAGGTCGACAAGATTTCCAAACCCTGCGCGAAGATGGATGCGTCTACATAGACAAAACTCGCCTTGTCTATGAATTGGTGCAAAATCCTTATGTCTTCCTCTCTCGACCTCGCCGGTTCGGGAAATCACTCCTCCTATCCACGATTAAAGCCTACTTCGAAGGGAAAAAAGAGCTCTTTGAAGGTCTCGAAATAGAACGCCTCGAAAAGGATTGGGCCCCACATCCCGTCTTCCTCATCTCGCTTGCAAGGGTGATGGACAATTCTAATCAATCTCTCAGAGATCTTCTCAACCAACAATTCTTTTTATGGGAAAAAGATCTCGGGATCAACAATCAGAATCCGGATTTCGGTTCCAGGTTTTCCTCCATCCTTCAAGAATCTTTCCGACAATCCGGTAAAAGAGCAGTGGTATTGATAGATGAATACGACAATCCGCTGATCAATTCTCTCTCGGATTCTAAAATCCACGAAGCCAATCTCTCCCTCCTCAAATCAATCTATACAAACCTTAAAGACCTCGATGCTTATATTCGTTTTGGGATGCTTACCGGTGTCTCCCGATTTTCCAAAATGTCTATCTTCAGCGGTCTAAACAATCTAACCGACGTTTCCTTCGACCCAAAATTTGCTGCAATCTGCGGGATAACAGAAAACGAACTCCTGAACGATCTTTCCCATGGCATCGAAAACCTTGCAAAACACCTCAATTCCTCCCCTCAGGAGGCATTCTATGTCTTAAAAAAACACTACGACGGCTACCATTTCACCTTTCCTTCCCCTGATATCTATAACCCTTTCAGCCTCCTAAGCGCTCTCGATGCCCTAAACATTAGTGATTACTGGTTTGCTACCGCCACTCCCACATTTCTAATTCAAAGGCTGTACGAATCTAACGTCGACATTCCCTCTCTTCTTAACCCGGAGGCTCCCTCTGCGGCTCTCTCGTCCTCCGACGCTAACCATGATTCCCCCGTTGCCCTCCTTTTCCAGACAGGATATCTCACGATTAAAGACTTCGATTCCGAATGGGAGCTTTACCGGCTCGGGGTTCCTAACCTTGAGGTGAAAAAAGGCCTGATGTTTGACATGGCCAAAATCTTCCAGAAAAAAGACGAGGCTCAGAGCCTGAAACTCATCAAGCAATTAACCCTGGCATTAAGGCAAGGGGAACCGGAAATTTTCTTGACTTCTCTCCAAAGTTATCTTGCCTCTATCCCGGCGAATATCACCCAAAACAAATCAGAATTATATTTTGAAAATAATATATATATAATTTTATCCCTTTTGGGGATTTACATACAAACCGAAACAGTGATTTCAAAAGGGAGAATAGACATTGTCATTCAATCAGATAAATACGTCTATGTCATAGAATTGAAACTCGATAAGACACCCGAAGAGGCTCTGCGCCAAATCAATGAAAAGGAATATGCCCTCCCATTCCTTCATTCAGGCAAACAAGTTTTCAATATCGGCATAAACTTCTCCTCCGAAATCCGAAACATTTCCTCTTGGCTAATCCAACCCTCCAAACCTTCTTAACTTTTTAAATCCCAATAATGATTTCCTTGGAGGTACTTTCTCAAATTCAACATATCAAGGAGCGTTGCGCTGAAATCAAACCACTCGTGGCTATAAAATGTATCACTTATAACCAGGAACTTTATCTCCGTGATGCGCTCGAAGGATTCGTAATGCAAAAAACAGACTTTCCTTTCGTCGCCTTAGTTCACGATGACGCATCCACAGATACCACTACCAAAATCCTAAAAGAATATGCAGAAAAATATCCAAATATAATTTTTCCCATTTACGAAACCGAGAACCAACATTCTAAACATGACGGTTCCCTCGATAAAATTCTTTTTTCAGCATTAGAAGCTACGAAAGCAAAATACATAGCCCTATGCGAAGGCGATGACTACTGGATCGACCCTCTCAAACTCCAAAAGCAAGTCTCCTTCCTTCAATCTCATTCTGAATATGGAATGGTGTATGCAATCGCTAAAAGGTATTCCCAAGAAAAAAAAGAGTTTATGGAACCAATGGGTAGACCTTATAAGGACATTGAAGAAATGTTGTTAGAGAGTTATCAAGTTCCTACTGCATCCATTCTTTATCGAGCTGATATTTATAAAGAAATATATAATAAATATATCAAGGGTAAAAATTGGTTAATGGGAGACTATCCCTTATCCTTAGGATTTATGACAATTTCTAAGATTAAATTTATTCCAGAGGAAATGTCGGTTTATCGAATTCTTTCCAACTCAGCCTGCCATTTTACCTCTTTTGATAAGTTAGAAAGATTTTGTAAATCGTCCTACGAAGTCGAAAAATTTTACGCTTCTTTAAATAAGCTTAATATTTTAAATAAACTTGAAGAAAATTTCAACACCTCATTATATTTTAAAAGTCTGTCTTATCCAAACAAGGTAATTAGCTACAATTATTATAAAAAAATTAAACCTAAATCACTGAAAGAAAAATGTAAAAGAATTTTATGTTCCTCATATTATTCCTACATTGTATTTCAAAAGATTAATAATTTTAGATTAAAATTAATTAAATAGAGACAATTAATAGACATGTTTCTTTTATCGTTATTAAAAAAATTCTACTGGAAAAAAAAATTAAAATTCTTTAGACAATTTTATAAAATTGGTGAAGGGACAATAATTCAACCGACCTTTAATATGAATTTAGTTGATCCCGTTAAAAACCATACATATCTGGAAACCGGGAAAAATTGTTTATTGGCCGGCAATTACGTATTCGAATCTCAAGGAGGCAAAATTGAGATTGGGGATAACTGTTATATAGGAAATAGCTCTTTTATCTCAGTATCTGAAATTATAATTGGAAATAATGTGACAATAGCATGGGGATGCACAATATATAATCATAATTCTCACTCTTTAGATTATCTTGATCGTAGAAAAGATCTTATTGATCAAAGAAATGATTATTTTAATAAAAAACCTTTAACTCGAAGTAAAGATTGGTCTAAAGTTATAACAAAACCCATCATTATAGAGGACGACGTTTGGATCGGCTTTAATTGTATAATCTTAAAAGGCGTTAAAATTGGCGAAGGGGCCATTGTAGCAGCCGGATCGGTTGTAACTAAAGATGTTCAGCCATGGACTATGGTTGGAGGAAATCCGGCTAAGTTAATCAAACATATCAAAAATTCATGAAAATCCTATTTGATTTAATTTCTCTACAAGGAGCTCATAATGGAGGGGAGGAATATACCCGTGCTGTCTTATTAGAATTAATTCAAAGGCACTCCGACATTGTTGGCATATATGACTCTAAAATTCAATTTCTTGATAATGATTATGATTATTTTAAAGGACTTTTCCCAATTTTTGATATCAATATTACAAAAATAGAAGAGATTATAAATAGTCAAAACATTGATTTCTTTTTTATAGGTATTGGACAAAGATTCATGAATTATGATTTAAAAAATATAAATTGTAAAACTATATGTGTTATTCACGATATATGTTATTTAGAAATAGTATCTAATAAGATTATTACCCTTTATCCTCAAATTCAACAAAAACCTAATTTTGAACTAAAATTGAGAAGAGCCTTTAGGGCCCTTTTCCCTAGGAAACCCAATAATGATATCAAAGAACAATTTAACAATTTAATCAATTTCATCTCTCAAGAAAATGTAAAAATTATTACTGTTTCCAATTACTCTAAAAATGCACTGAAATATTATTTCCCAAAACTTAAAGACAAAGAAATAACCGTTTTATATCCACCTGTAATTCGAGTTGAAGTAGATAAAAATCATAATCACGCAGAATTTAAAAAATATCTAAAAAAGATTTCGCCCTACTTTCTTTTGCTTAATGCAAATAAACCTAATAAAAATCCTTCTTTCGTCTTTGATGTTTTTAAAAATTCTCCGGATTTAACGCAAAATTTTAATTTACTTGCAACTAATTGTCCTCCAGATATTGTAGCGCCATATATTATTCATTCTCCTTATCTTTCAGATGAAGAAATGGAATTAGCTTATCAAAATGCCTATGCTCTTCTGTATCCCTCATATGGAGAAGGATTCGGCTATCCTCCTGTTAGGGCAATGAAATATGGGGTTCCCGTTGTTTGTGCCAATGTCACCTCAATTCCGGAAGTAGTGGGTGATGGTGGACTTTTGTTTTCACCATTTTATCAAAGTGATCTTTCTGAAAAAATTCATATTCTAATAAAGTCATATAACTATTATTCCGATTTAAGTTTAAAAAGGTTTCCTTTAATTAATAAGAAACAAATTGACGACTTCCATAAATTAATTGAACTTATCGTTAATACCTGAAAAAGTGATAAAATTACTAGTCATAGTTGTTACTTACAACGGAATGAAATGGATTGAGAAATGCCTCTCCAGTGTTTTCAACTCATCAATACCTAATAAAGTTATTGTGATTGATAACGGATCCACTGATGGCACAATCAATTTTTTGGAAGCTCTCGGAAAGAAAATAATTTTTTATAAGACAGATCAAAATCTTGGTTTTGGTAAAGCAAACAATATTGGGCTTAAATATGCAATAGATAATAATTATGATTATGTCTATCTTCTAAATCAGGACGCTTGGGTTTTTCCAGACACTTTTGAAATTTTAATTAAAGAATTATCAACTAATCCAGAGCTTGCTCTTATTAGTCCACTTCAACTTACAGCTTCTTTAAATTCCTTAGATAAGAATTTTTTACAATTGGCCTGCCCATTGGAAATATTGTCAGATGCCCTTTGTGCGCATATTAAACCTTTTTATCATTCTAATTTCATAATGGCGGCTCACTGGCTTTTAAAAACCGAAATTATAAAACAGATAGGGGGGTTCTCACCTGCCTTCCCACATTATGGGGAGGATGATAATTATATTCAAAGACTTTTCTTTAATAATTATAAAATAGGAATATCTACTGAAGCTAGAGCGATTCATGATAGAGAAGAAAGAATCCGGTCAAAAGCATTTGAATACTATTATAATTATATCTACTCTATTATATTAATTGAAAATCCTTTACTAAAACATAGATTTTTAAAATCATTAAAACATTATATTAAAATCATAATTTTTCACTTTTCTATTCCTAACTTTAAATACTTTATGAAATTCTTTTGCAATCTTTTTTATTACAAAAAAATATTTAAACAGAGCTTACAAAAAAAAGCTTTTCTATAATTAAAGAGAAAACACCAATTTTTCTTAATTTACCCTTAATATAACTATAATTTCTAAACATTTTTTAATCAGCGTTTCAATATACAGTAATATTTTATTGTTATAAACCAAGAATATTGAAGAATAAAATTGATAAAAGTTAGTCTAATTGTTTATAACACTTATTCTTCTATAATATTTATTTTGATGGAATCAGAAAAGGTTAGCATAATTGTTCCTCTTTTTAATGCTGAAGTCTACCTAAAAGCATTCATTGATAGTGTCATTAATCAAACTTACAAAAACTGGGAATTAATTATTGTTGATGATGGTTCAACTGATAAAGGACCTGATTTAGTAAAAAAATACGAAGCTGTCGACAAGAGAATTAAATACATAAAAAGGGATTTATCTCGCAAAAAAGGGGGAAACACATGTAGAAATATAGGGTTTGAAAACGCTCAAGGGAAATTTATTATTTGGTTTGATGCTGATGATATTGTGGCTCCCTACGCACTCGAACAAAGAGTTAAATTCATGGAGAGAAACCCTAATTTGGATTTTGCTGTTTTTCCGGCTCTCGGTTTCAACGATAAATTACGAAATTGGAATTGGTTCTATTTCGGATATAATTCTGAAAATAAAGCATTAAACAATCTTATAAACAAATATATACCCTTTGCGGTCTGGACAAATATTTATAATAAAGATTCTTTAATCAAAAAAAAGATTCAATGGGATGAGAACTTAATTTCTCTACAAGATAGTGATTTTAATATTACATGTTTAACTAGTGGTTTATCCTTTAAAGAATGTAAAGCTCCCGCTGATTATTTTTGGAGAAATACTGAAGGATCAGTAACACAAAAAATATTTAGTGAAAAACATTGTTTAAACCATATTTATTTATTAAATAAATTATCTTCTAATAATTTAATAATAAACAAATATAAACATGATTTAAAATTTGCTACTTTATGGACAATTAACATACTATCTAATAATTCTCCTGATTGGAAAAAATATTTGAATACCATTAAATTATTTAATAAAAATACTTATTTTACTAAAAAAGTATCTTTATTATTTTCAAATAAAATTAATATTAATAGTAAGAAAGGTATTATAAAAGCATTTTCACTCTTTCCAAAAACAATTCTTAAAACACGTAAAAACCAAGGTAACTTTCCTTTTCACAATGCACACAATCAAAATCGAGATGAATTAATTAATATTACTGAAAGAATGTTATCCCAATATAACCTGTAATTATATTACCAAAGGTTATCCCATCATTTCCTAATATCCTGTTTTAAACAAACTTGTAACATTATACACTTCTATTGTTATAACTTTATATTTTTTAAAGGGTTTAAAATTTTAATGAAATCAATAATTAAAAGATATCTATTTAAAATCCTTCCAATATATAATAGATTTTTTGGAAGGAATATTATTCCTCTTAAATATAGATTATTCGGGAGAAAAAAATTAGGTCATGGTAATTTTCTAGATATTCAATCCAATGTAATATTAAAAAATTGTAATATAAAAATTATAGGTCAAAATTGTAAGTTATTTATTGGTGATGGATGTAAGCTGATAGGAGCTAAATTTTTGATAATGGGTAATGATTCTAAAATCATTATTAATTCAGGGACTACTATAAATGCTTCAAATACTCAACCCACTGTAATAAATGCCATCGAAGGGAAATCTATCGTTATAGGAAAAGACTGTATGTTATCTAATAATATAGAGATACATAATTCTGATTACCACACTATTCTTAATTCGGAATCTTTACGTATCAATGATGCCGAAGATATTGTCGTTGGAAACCATGTGTGGATTGGATTTAGGTCTATTTTATTAAAAGGTACAAAAGTTGGAGACAATACCATTATTGCTTCCAATACTTTGGTGAATAAAAATTTTGAAAAAGAAGAAAATGTATTAATTGCAGGAATTCCAGGTAGAGTGGTTAGAAAAAATATAAATTGGTGTCGCCAATTAATTTAGCAACTTTAATTCTTCTATCTTATAAACCCTGCAAAATAATAAAAAAATGTCTAAACCCAAAGTCATAGCATTCTATCTTCCTCAATATCATCCCACTCCTGACAACGATCGATGGTGGGGCAAAGGATTCACTGAATGGACCAACGTAGGGAAAGCCAAACCCCTCTTCCGTGGGCACTACCAACCAAAAGTCCCGGCCGACTTGGGTTATTACGACCTACGTCTTCCTGAAGTTAGGGATGCCCAGGCTGAACTCGCACGCGAAGCAGGCATCTACGGTTTTTGCTACTACCACTATTGGTTCGGAAAAGGCAAGGAAGAACTCGAGCTCCCATTCAACGAAGTGCTCCGTCTTGGCAAACCAGATTTCCCTTTCATGCTATGCTGGGCCAACGAATCCTGGCATAAAAAATTCTGGGATAAAGATGGAGTCGGCTCCTCCAAACAAGTGTTGGTGGAGCAAACCTATCCCGGAGAACAAGACCATATAGATCATTTCTATCGCCTTCTTCCGGCCTTCAAAGATCCTCGTTATATCAGCATCGATGGCAAACTCGCTTTTATGATATATAAACCCCTTGAATTCCCCGAAGTTGATAAATTCATCTCACTTTGGAATTCATTAGCTGAAAAAGAAGGCCTAACTAGTTTCTATTTCATAGGATTCTCTTTCGACCCCGATTCGGAGGGGAAGAAAATTTTAGATGTAGGTTTCGACGCTGTTAATTCATGTAGACTTAATCGAAATAGCATAAGAAATCTCGGATGGGCCTTCAGAAAAGCCTTAAGTCTATTGCTGAAAAGACCCCGCACCACAAAATATAAAAAATATTTCCCGAAATTCATTACCCTAAAAGAAAAAACTGACTCTCAATATATTCCTACAATTATTCCCAATTGGGATCACACTCCACGAAGCGGGTATAATGGTGACCTAATTACAGACTGCGAACCCAAATATTTTAAAGACCATTGTGAGGAGGTGATTGAGGCTATCAAAATCAAGAATCCCGATATAGCTTTTCTGAAATCTTGGAATGAATGGGGTGAAGGAAATTATATGGAACCTGACTTTAAATATGGGAAAGGTTATATAAAAGCTCTTCGTGAAGTTCTAGAAAAACTTTAATTGAAATTTCACAGTCATCAGATTCTTTTATGTATTGGCTGGTCTTACTAATTTTATTAATCTTTTTATCAATTGAAATTAAATATAAACATATATTTAATTTTTCTTTTTATTTCGCTTATATTTTAATTTCTCTTCTTTTAATTCTTAGAAAAGGACAAGGCACAGACTTTTATAATTACAAAGAATTATTCGATGGTATTTCACAAGCCCCAAATTTTCTGTATGCTTTTATTGTTGGACATGGTGAAATTGGTTTTATATTTTTCAATTATATTTTTATAAAATTAGGTTTATCTTTTGAGGCATTTATGATGTGTTTCTCTTTGGTAACCATGATATGTTATTTCCCTTTTTTCAAAAAACAATGCAACAAGAGTATAATACCTTTATTTATTTTCTTTAGTACTTTTTTTCTGATTTATGCTTTCAGTGCAATTCGGCAAGGACTCGCCATGGCAATTGTACTTAGTTATCTTTTTCCTTTAGCAAAAGAAAAATATAGCCTTAAATTCTTTGTTGTTCTTTTAATCGCTGTAATGTTTCATACTTCTGCAATTATTTGCATTTTTTTACCTTTTGTATATAAAATAAGATATTCAAAAACAATCATTGGAATATTGATTGTAGTTTTTGCAGGAGTGTCAGTTTTAAGAATCAATTTTCTAAATTATCTACCTTTTATTAATCTATTTTACAAAGGTGAAACAGCGGGCTCTAATTCTATTTTCGCGTTATTTATACGTATCATAGCTTTATTACCTATCTTCCTAGTTAATAAAAGTGCTTACTTGAAAAATGATGAATTAAACGGAGTGAAAAATATTTTAGTCATGGGGTTCATTATTTATGCATTACTCAGTTTTAATGATCTTGTTTCAAGTAGAATAAATGTTTATTATAGAATGTTTGAAGGAATTTTCGTATATCTCCTTATATATAAATCTAATCTAAAAATAATTCCAAAACAAATAGCCGTTTACTATGCCTCAATTTGTATTGTTCTCTTTTATTTCAATATTATTGGCTTTTTAGATCAAGGAAAATATAAAAACTGTAATGTCTGGACATATCCTTATCTCTCGGTTTTTGATTCTGATAAAGAAATAAGATATTTCCGTTCAGACTTTGGGGCAAACCAACCCTCAACACGTTAAGAAATTATTGTAATAAATGAGTGAAAAAAATATTATTGTTAATGCGACAGCTCTGCGTTCAGGAGGAGCTCTTTCCATCCTTAAACAATTCCTGGATAAAATCCCACAAAATGATTATCATTGGGTTGTTTTCGTCAGCCCTGATGTTATCAATACCGAAAAGCTTAAAACAAATGTTAAAATCGAAGAAATTTTCGGTGTAACATCTCTTCACAAAAGACTGTGGTGGGACTCAATCGGTTTAAAAAAATGGTTAAAGAATCACAATGTCCGACCAATCGCAACTATATCATTACAAAACACTGGATTCAGAACTAATGTAAAAAATGTTCCAAATTTTATATACTATCATCAACCTTCTCCTTTTTATCCCTATTCTTGGAATCCTATAAGTAAATCAGAAAGGCATTTATGGTTTTACAAAAACATTTATCCTTTATTTGTTAAGCTTTTTCTAAAAAAGAATACTCAAATTCTTGTCCAATTAGATTTTATAAAGAAAGGCTTTCAAAAAAGATTTAATCATAATATAAATAATATTCATGTTTTCTCCCCTTCTTTTATAATCCCTCAAACAAACTCTTCACTCAATCTCTCTGATAAAAATATTAATCTTTTTTATCCTTCTTCCAAGGTATTTTATAAAAATCATAATGTATTATTTAATGCATTACCCAAAGTTTCAAAACCCATCAAAGTTTATTTTACTATTGACAATAACAATTTTTTAAATACAAGTCAAGATATAATTTTTTTGGGTTCTCAATCTTATGATAATGTATGCAAATATTACTATGCTTGTGATGCGGTTTTATTCCCGAGTTATATGGAAACTTTCGGTCTGCCTCTTCTCGAAGCAGCCTCATTAGGACTTCCTATCAT
Organism: Muribaculaceae bacterium; assembly: GCA_022509125.1. Taxonomy (GTDB): domain Bacteria; phylum Bacteroidota; class Bacteroidia; order Bacteroidales; family Muribaculaceae; genus Lepagella. The sequence goes on from JAFLTU010000011.1 coordinate 45,877, forward strand.
TGCCGCCGATCTTCCTTATGCAAGAGAAGTTCTCAGAGGATATGAAGGTGTCACTTTTATTCCTCACGATGATCCTGAACTTTGGGCCAAGGCTATCAATAATCTGCAAAAAGACAAAAAATTCAAACCTTTTAATATAGAAAATCGTCCCGGTTGGACGGAATTATTTAACTTTGTATTTTCCAAAATTGAACACAATGTCAATATTTAAAGATAAAGTCTTGTTAATCACCGGAGGCACAGGCTCTTTCGGGAATGCCGTGCTTCGTCGTTTCCTTGATTCTGATATTAAGGAAATACGGATTTTCTCTCGTGATGAAAAAAAACAAGATGATATGCGCCATAGAATTCAGAATCCTAAGGTGAAATATTATATTGGGAACGTCCGTAATAAAGAATCTGTTGATGTAGCAATGCGAGGGGTCGACTACGTTTTCTCCGCCGCTGCCTTGAAACAAGTGCCGTCTTGTGAGTTTTTCCCTATGGAAGCAACCCGCACTAATGTTGAAGGAACTCACAACGTTCTTTTATCAGCTATAGAGCATGGGGTTAAAAACGTAGTGGTGTTGTCTACCGACAAAGCAGCATATCCTATCAATGCCATGGGAATATCAAAAGCATTGATGGAAAAGGTGGCGATCGCAAAAGGACGAGAACTAGGAGAAGATGCAGAAACTACCATCTGTTGCACCAGGTATGGCAACGTGATGGCTTCTCGCGGCTCCGTTATCCCGTTATGGGTAGACCAAATGATGCAGGGAAAACCCATCACAATCACCGACCCCAACATGACGCGTTTCATGATGACCCTCGATGACGCCGTCGACCTCGTTATGTATGCTTTTGAACACGGCCATAATGGTGACCTTTTCGTTCAGAAAGCTCCCGCCGCCACTCTCGATACACTTGCCACCGCCCTGAAGGAGACTTACGCTAAAGTCGACCCTAAATATGCCGACACGGAGGTGAAGGTGATTGGTACACGCCACGGTGAAAAGCTTTATGAAACGCTCGTCACACGCGAAGAAATGGTCAAGGCCATCGACTGCGGCAACTATTTCCGCATCCCTTGCGATAGCCGCGACCTAAACTATGACAAGTATTTCAACGAAGGGGAAGGATCCCTGACCACTATTGATGACTACAACAGTCACAACACTAGGCGCCTTGACGTTGAGGAAATGAAAAAACTCCTTTTAAAACTAAACTTCGTGCAGGAAGACCTCGGATTGAAGGATAAGCAAAAGGTCACTGAGATTAGAAGCGAATAATTTAAGGATATCATGAAATTTTTAGTTCTCGGCTCTAATGGGATGGCCGGCCATCTTATTGCTCTATACCTTCAGGAAAGAGGTTACGACGTCACAGGCTTTGCCAGACAAAAGTCGGGAATTCTTCAAAAATCTATTGTGGCGGATGCCTCCGATTTTGCCTCCCTTAAGTCTATAATTGAAGAGGGCAAATTTGACGTCATTATAAATTGTATCGGCCTACTTAATCAATTCGCTGAAAATAATAAGACCGATGCTATTCTTTTAAATAGCTGGCTGCCTCATTTCTTAGCCGACTCAGCTAAAAAAGTTGGCGCTTACGTTATCCACATGAGCACAGATTGCGTCTTCTCCGGTAAAAACGGTAATTACACTGAGGCCGATTTCCCCGATGGAAAATCTTTTTATGACAGAACGAAAGCTTTGGGAGAACTTAATGATGACGCAAATTTAACTTTAAGAAACTCTATCGTAGGCCCCGACATTAAAAAAAATGGCATAGGATTGCTAAATTGGTTTATGCAGCAATCAAGCGAAGTTAATGGTTTCACGAAGGCTATATGGACCGGTCAAACCACCCTTCAATTGGCTAAAACCATGGAGACGGCTGCAAAAGAACGGCCTACCGGCCTTGTTAATGCCGTGCCACCCTTTTCTATTAATAAATATGAGCTACTAAAGCTTTTTAACAAATATATCCGTAAAGAAAAGGTTAAAATCAATCCCGTAGAGGGCTGGAATATTGACAAATCTCTTATAAGAACCAACTTCAATCTTCAACTGCAAATCCCCGATTATGAGCTGATGATTGCCCAACTCGCCGATTGGATCGACCAACATAAAAATTTGTATCCCCACTATAATCTGAATTAATTTTAAGATTAATGAGAAAATTAAAGTTAATGACCATTGTCGGTACTCGACCTGAAATAATCAAAATGTCTGAGATTATTAAGAAGGCCGACATTTTTTTTGACCATATTTTAGTACACACCGGTCAAAACTATGATTACACTCTTAACGAAGTGTTTTTTAATGACCTGGGGATAAAAAAACCTGATTACTATTTGGGGGTAGTTGGTGAGAACCTTGGACAAACAATGGGTAACGTCCTTGCGCGTTCCTATGAATTGATGACGCAAGTTAAACCTGACGCATTGATTGTATTAGGAGATACAAATTCTTGTCTTTGTGTCATATCCGCAAAAAGACTTAAAATCCCAGTTTTCCACATGGAGGCCGGGAATCGTTGTAAAGATGAGAATCTCCCAGAAGAAGTAATAAGAAGAATCGTAGACGTCACAAGTGATGTAAACCTTTGTTATAGCGAGCATGCTAGAAGATTTATACTTGATACTGGTGTTAGACCTGAATACACTTATGTAGTTGGGTCTCCAATGGCAGAGGTTCTCATTAATTATAAAAAGGAAATCGAGGAAAGTCTTATTCTTCAAGATTTAAAGCTTTCTCCAAAAAATTATATTCTTTTATCAGCTCACCGAGAGGAAAATATTGATATAGAAAAAAATTTCTTTTCTTTGATGAATGCAATTAATTATATGGCTCAATTTTATAATATGCCAGTTTTATATTCATGTCATCCAAGATCCGAAAAAATTATAAAAGAAAGAAATTTTACTTTCGATAGTAGAGTAATTCAACATAAACCCTTAGGTTTCTTTGACTATAACAAATTACAAAAAAATGCATTTTGTGTAGTCTCTGATTCCGGGACTCTTCCCGAAGAAAGTGCTCATTTACATTTTCCTGCTGTTTCCATAAGGACTTCTACAGAACGTCCGGAAGCGATTGATAGCGGAGTTTTTGTAATAGGGTCTATTTCATCGGAGAGCATTTGTCAAGCCGTTGACATGGCTGTCTCTTTGCAAGATAAAGGATTTATTCCTTCCCCAGTGCAAGCTTATGAGGATGAAAATGTATCGGCAAAAGTTATTAGAATTATTCAATCTTACACCAATCTTATCAATAGGATGATATGGCGAAAAGATTAAAAGCTCTAATTCTAACAAATCATTTCTATCCTGAAAATTTCAAATGCAACGATATTGCATTTGAACTTCAGAGACGAGGATATGATGTATCTGTAATGACTCCTATACCAGATTACCCAAAGGGGAAATTCTACGAAGGTTATGGAATTCTAAAAAAAAGATATGAAGTAATCAAAGGAGTAAAGATCCATCGTTCTTTCCTCATTCCGAGAGGAAATGGTAAGGGATTTCGACTTATTTTAAATTATTTATCCAATACTATTTTTTCTACACTTAAAGGAATTTATTTTGCTTTCTTTAAAGATTACGATTTTGTTTTAGTGCATGAGACTTCACCAATATTTGTAGGTATTCCTGCTACTATCATAAAAAAAGTCCAGAAAATCCCAATGTATTCTTGGATTCTGGATCTTTGGCCGGAAAGCCTTACTGCCGCAAGCAACATTGATAATAAGTTCATTTATAATTCTATATTAAAAATAACTAAATGGATTTATAAAAACAGCAATAAAATTCTTATTGGGTCTAAAGGCTTTGAAAAATCTATTTGCGAAAAAGGAAATTTCAAAAAGAAAATAGTTTACTTTCCTAACTGGGTTGAAAATGTTTTTAAAAGTTCCCCTAAAGAACCAAAACAAAAACTTCCAGAGGGCTTCAATGTAATGGTTGCTGGGAATATGGGTGACGCTCAAGACCTCCCTCATGTTTTAAACGCTTTTCTTAAACTTAAGGATAAAAATATTAATCTTATTCTTGTAGGAGACGGACGCAAAAAAGATTTCGTTGAAAAATTTATCAATGACAATGATTTAAACAATGTCTTTCTTCTAGGTTCATTTCCACCTGATGAAATGCCTTCACTTTTTCAACAAGCAGATCTTTTGTTTATGGCCTTAACCAATAACGCCATTTTTTCTATAACAGTGCCATCGCGAATTCAAGCTTATATGTCATCTGGAAAACCCATTGTAGCTATGATAAATGGAGAAGGCGCAGCTCTTATCCATGCTGCAGATTGTGGGTGGAGTGTTGATTCGGAAGACTCTGACGCCTTGGCTAATCTTCTCTTGAACCTTTCTAAAGAAAATCCTGAAATCCTTCACCAAAAGGGAGCAAATGGGAAAAAATTCAGCGAAGACCATTTCGATTTCAAAAAAAGTATGGATAAACTCGAAGCCCTTATCTCTCAAGGTAAATAAAGAAATTCATAAGGAGAACTTGCACTCTCCATCTTTGTTGCTTTTTTCTCCTGGAACTTCTTTTTTCCTGAATTCCATTTAATTCATAACTCTAAACTTTCCTTATCAATCTTTCCATGTATATTGATCCTGAAATTCTGACCCTCTTCCTCTGTCTTGACTTGGCCATCCTTGGGTTCGTGATAACCCTCGACCTGGCTCTTTATGCTATCAAGTCGGCTGATTCTAACCGATCGGATCCCGACCGGTCTCCATTCCTCGATGCCGATGGCGACCACTCCTACTATGAACGTTCACTCATCCAAAAGAAATCTTTTCTACGTAAAAACCCGGGAGTGCCTCTCCGAACCATAACACGTCTCTTCCGAAATCTCCTTCATCTCCATGAATAAAGATTCCAAAATATTCGTAGCCGGCCATCGTGGGATGGTCGGTTCTGCTATTGTTCGCGAACTACAAAAGCAGGGTTACACCAACATCATAACGAGAACCCACTCAGAGCTCGATTTAACCGATCAGGTAGCCGTAAATCATTTCTTCTCAACTGAAAAACCCGAATACGTTTTCCTTGCGGCAGCTAAGGTGGGAGGTATAATGGCCAATTCAAAGGCCCCGGCCGATTTCATGTATCAAAACATGATGCTTGAAATGAACACTATCCATGCCGCCTGGAAATCCGGCGTCAAAAAACTCCTCTTTTTGGGGTCATCATGCATCTATCCCCGCCTCGCTCCTCAGCCGATGCCTGAATCTTGCCTCCTGACATCCTCTCTGGAACCTACCAACGAGGCATACGCCCTCGCTAAAATCTCGGGTCTGAAATATTGCGAATATCTCAACCGTCAATACGGCACTGACTTCATTTCCGTGATGCCTACCAATCTCTATGGCCCTAACGACAACTACCATCCCGAGAATTCCCATGTGCTCCCGGCTCTAATCCGACGCTTCCACGAGGCCAAAATCTCAGGTGCAGAAGCCGTCACTTGCTGGGGTGACGGATCACCCTTGCGTGAATTCCTTTATGTAGACGACCTCGCCAATCTTTGCGTTTTTCTGATGAATAACTATTCCGGCAACGAAACTGTCAATGCCGGAACCGGAAAAGAGATAACAATAAAAGACCTGACTCGTCTCGTTGCAGATATCGTGGGTTATAAGGGCAAAATCGAGTGGGACACCTCCAAACCTAACGGCACTCCCAGAAAACTCCTCGACGTCTCTAAAGCCGCTTCTCTCGGCTGGACCTATTCCACCGAACTCCCCGAAGGAATCCAACTCGCTTACCAAGATTTTTGCTTCACGCAGACCCCTCCAATAGAAGCTACATCTGAATAAACATGAGTTTTAAGGGTTTTCTGCAAAGGATAACAAACACCACCTTCTCCCGGCAAGGGGCCGCGGCATGGGGATGGGGACTGCTTGACCTAATCTACCCTCCTGAGTGTCATGTTTGTGAGTCGTCCCTTAGCCCTCATGAACGATTCATTTGCTCTTCTTGCATAGAAAACCTCCCTCGAACCGGCTATCACCGTAATTTCCGGAATCCTATGGAGGCTCGGTTTGCCGGACATTTCCCTTTTATCACCGCTACAGGCCATTTCTTCTATTCCAGGGATTCTTCGCTCGCCCAACTTATCCAGGACATGAAATATCGCGGGTTCCCCTCAATAGGAAATCTTCTGGGGGAAATTGCCGGAAAAGAACTTTTCATTTCCGGTTTCCTTAACGATATAGATACTATAGTCCCTCTTCCGATGCATTTTCTTAAAAAGGCAAAGAGAGGCTACAACCAAACAGACCGTATCGCGGCCGGCATTTCAAAAGCTACAGGCATACCTGTGGTCGATGCACTAAAAATGGTGAGGCAACGAAAAACTCAAACAGCCCTTACAGGTGCCCAACGTATTGAAAATGCTAAAAATCTTTTTGAGCATAAAGAGGGTATCGACCTCAACGGAAAAGGAGTGCTGTTGGTAGACGATATTTGCACAACCGGCACAACCATGTCTTCGGCAGGCAAAGCTCTCACAGATGCGTTCCCCTCAATTCGCCTCTATCTATTCTCCTTAGGAGTAACTTTCTGATTAGAGTCTTCCTATTAAAACTAACTTAATCCCCCTCCCGGCTAAGTTAGGGACAGGAGGTGGGTCAGGATCCGGAGTCAAGATTTTGGTCTCTCAGCCTCTTCCCAATCGCTCCCCCGGGAAAACCCCTTCCAATAAGATATCGATAAATCTTCTGGTTATCCTCAAAGGTTAGCTCCCCCTCTATTCTTAGGCTTCTCAATTTCGCTCTATAACTCCTCTCCAAACCATCTTTCCAAACCCCTTTCTCTACTCCATTCAAGGCTTCGGTTATTACCGGGGCCTTTATTTTTTTCTTGAACAACTCGGCCCGGATCTTGGCCGGACCCCATGCAGAAAACCGGGCTTTGTCGTTGGCGTAACTTCTCGCAAATCGGTTGTCGTCAACAAATCTCCCCTCCCTCAGGCGCTCGATAATCTCCCGACGGTCGGCCGCACTGATTTTCCAGTAGAAAAGCTTCCTCTCCAAGTCGCTCTCGCATTGCTCGCTTCGGCTGCATAGCCCTTCAAGCCGGCTCAACGCCTCCTCCTTTGTTATCTCTTTTTTGCTCCTCATCAAGGTTTTCTACTTTTTGAAAGATTTATGTGACAAATTCATCTATCCCTCTAATTCCTCATTTCTATGATACATTCGGTCTCAATTTTTCACACAGGATAAAAACCTCTCATTCCCGAAGCTGTCTCTTATCAATCTAACATCCTCAAATCCCATCCTTTCAATCATTTCCTTTAGTTCCAGGGCTTTCAACGGGTTGATCTCAAAATAAAGTCTACCTCCCTTTCGGAGCCGTTTTATCGCTATTTCCCCTATTCTCCTATAGAAAACAAGCGGATCTTCGTCCCTCACAAACAAAGCTTCGTGAGGTTCATAATCCAGAACATTCCGTTCCATTGTCAATGCCTCCCGGTCCATCACGTATGGTGGGTTCGAAACGATTATATCCCACATTTCTTCACCTCTGAGCCAGTCCTCTCCCATAATATCCCCTTCCCTTATCTCTACCCTGGTCCGGAGCTTCTTTGCATTCTCCTTGGCTATCTCCACAGCCGTCTCAGAAATATCCAGAGCCGTCACTTTGGAAAAGGGAAGGTTACGGGCCAACGCTATGGCGATGCAGCCGCTCCCTGTGCATAAATCCAACACCCTTAAATCGTCCTTCCCCTTGTTTTCATCTATTATAAGATCTACCAACTCTTCGGTCTCCTGTCGGGGTATCAAAACTCCGGGCTTAACATCCAGCTCCATACCATAAAAGCGGGCCTCGCCCGTGATATATTGAATCGGCTCCCAGGCTTCCAATCTTTTCAGGATTTTTTCAATCTCTCCCTTCACAAAAGGCGACAATTCATCCTCCCGATGTATCAGCATGTCGGTGAGATTCCATCCCTTCACATAATGAAAGATGAGCCGGATGATAGCATCCGACTCTCCTTTTCCATACATAGGCTCCAAAGCCTCTCTCAGTTTCTTCAGTGTTTCCTTCATAATCTCTATTTCCAAGTGCCAAGTGCCATTTACTTCTTCTGGTTCCGATATTGTGGCAGCAACGGCACCGGATATTTCTCAAACAGAGTTTGAACCGCCTCTGCTATCCCGGAAAGATTCCTGAATTGAGAGTCACCGTTTTCTAGGATCGTAGCAACCGACGATGAGAAGAGAGCCTCTTTGTCGGCCATGTCAACAATATCCATCGTCAAAACTCCCTCTTTGTATATTCCTGTCACAACCTGTGCGTTAGGATTCCAATAATAGGTGCGAGGCATCATGAAGAATGGTGCGTAGCCGGGAGGTGGACCAGGAGGCGGTCCTCCGTATGGGAACCAGTTCATCGGCGGTGGTCCGATCGGTCCCGGTGGAGGTGCCAGTGATGAGATAGGTTCTGTGTAAACCTGATTCTTCACTGTCAATCCGAGGTTGATTACAATCGGGGAGGCGGGATCTTCAACATATCCACGCTCCACCATCTGTTCTCTCACGGCTGCCGCGATGTTATAATACGTCACGAGTTCCATCCCCGGTGGCAACTTTCCCTCTCCCGGAGTGATAATCCGGAACGTATGGAAATCCGCAAGGTTTGCATTGTTGTAAACCTCCGAATTCACAAGCGAGAAGGTGCTACACGAACTCATCGTGGCCATCAAAACGGCACTCAGGGCTAACAGGCTTTTCTTTAGTCTCATATCCTTGATGTTGTCGTTAATTTCTTTTCTCTTTGTTGTCGCTGATTAAAGGTTGAAGGCCTTTTCATTATCTTAGCCTCAAAACCTCTTTAACATTCTAACACACTCTTTATCCCTTTTGTTCAATTAAAATCCGTAACTTTGCACATATTCCAAAAATAAAATCAGGAATAATGATTATCCTCTATTTTCCTCAGACACCGAATTGTAGTGACATCGCTTGCGATGTCTTACAGAAATTTACAAAATTATTAACCAATCAGACATGGCACGCCATGTCCCTACAATCCTCTGATTCCAATTATAATTTTTAATGAGTATCCTCTATTTTCCTTAAAGCCTAATTGTAAGGACATCGCGTGCGATGTCTTACAACTAGTTATGTAATATATTGTATCAGACATGGCACGCCATGTTCCTACAATCCTCCACAATCGAAAAAAACTTAAACTATAAACCCTAAACCATAAACCGAAAACCGAAAACTGAAAACCCCAAACCTAAACCCACAAACCATATACCATAAACCTTAAACCATAAACCATAAACCGTAAACCGTAAACCCTAAACCGTAAACCAAATAAATGTTTCGAAATGGATTCAGAGGTATGGTGGCTTCAATCCCACCAGTCACCAAAAACCTCATCATCATAAACATCATTGTCTGGGCTGTGGAAGCTATATTTCCCCGGTTCGGACAGACTATAATACGTGTCCTGGGCTTACATCTCTGGGGCGCTTCTCAATTTAACCCTATTCAATTTATAACTTACCTTTTCGTCCACGCACAAACTAACCCTTGGCATCTCCTCTTCAATATGTTTTCTTTGTGGATGTTTGGTTCGGTGCTGGAACGGGTATGGGGCTCCAAACGATATTTCATGTTCTATTTCGTTTGCGGAATAGGGGCCGCATTGGTGCAGGAAATAGTATGGACCTGCACATGGATGCATGATTACGTCAGCGGCATAGCCCAACTTAACGGTCTCACCTACGACCACATGAAAGAAATAGTAGACCAGGCTCTGAGGGCCCACGACTCAGGCTTCTCTTCCGCTGTGGCCTCCTTCAAAAACAGCTTCGTCACAATCGGTGCCTCGGGTGCCATCTACGGTCTCCTGCTGGGTTATGCTTTCGTTTTCCCCAACCAACCGCTCTATCTTTTCTTCATCCCTTATCCCATCAAGGCCAAATATATGATGATAGGCTACGGAGTCATTGAATTCTTCCTCGGATTCAACGCCTCCGATTCCGTTGCCCATTTCGCTCACCTCGGCGGTATGCTCTTTGGAATCATTATACTACTCATCTGGCGCAAAAACGGAACTCTCCGAGGAAACCCTTTCTATTAAAATCTTAAATCCATTCCCTTTTGCTTGCCTTTAAGCTCATATCGCCCTTCTTCTTCATGGCCATGAGAATCATTTCCGTGATCGTCTATCTGGCCACTATCATTGCGGCTTTTGGTGGCAAGGTGAATCCCGACTATCTCACATTTCCCGCTCTTCTTTGTCTTGCTTTCCCTTTCTTGGCCATCCTCTCTATTGTTTTAATAATTTTTTGGGCTCTCTGCCGCAAAATCATCTTCTGCGCCTTCGGCATTTTCACAATTGTGATATGCCTCACTCCCATGAGCGATGCCTTCCCTCTTGGAAGTCCAAGAAATGCCGTAGGCAACGAACCGGTCTTCAAAATAATTTCCTGGAATGTGATCCATACGCGCGACATCCGTCAACCTAATTTCCCGGGCAACCGGGCTGTAGACTATATGATCAATTCCGGGGCCGATATTATTTGTCTCACGGAACTCAGATATTTTTCGCGCCGCGATATGCCAAATTTCTCCGACGCACTTAGAGACTCTCTTTTCTCTGTCTATCCCTTCCACGCCGGACTCAACTCAACAGATATTAAAATCCTTTCAAAGTATCCGGTGGAACGCCTCGGCAAAATCGGCTTTAACGACACCGGAAGCACAAGCTTCGATTTCTTCCTCGTGAAATTCCCTCAAGGAAGGGAGCTGGTCGTGGCAATGGCTCATCTTTATTCCTATGGCCTATCGGAGGAAGAACGTCAGGTGGTCACTGAAATTAATTCTATGCAGTCAGCCAAATCGAGCATGAAAGAGTTTAAAGGGTCAATTCGCCAGAAACTCCGAAAGGCCTTCAGAGGCCGTGCGGACGACGCCACTAAGCTGCGAGAAGAAATCGACGACATTTCTCCAGATGTCCCCCTAATTGTCTGCGGCGATTTCAACGATGTCCCGGCTTCATGGACCTATAATATTGTCAGAGGAGACGACATGAGAGACGCCTACGCTGAAACCAATTTCGGGCCGGCGATTACCTACAATCTTCATGCCTTCTATTTCCATATAGACCAAATGCTCTATCGAGGCCCCATTATGGCCCTCGACCTGACTGTAGGCAAAATTAACACTTCCGACCATTACCCTCTGATCGGCGAATTCCAATTCCTAAACCCAAAACCATAAACCGTAAACCATAAACTGAAAACCATAAACCAACATGAAAACATTTAAACTGGCATTGGCGGCTCTCTGCTGCCTCGCCGCAATCCCTCCGGCTATGGCCCAAGAAAGAAAAAACCCATTCCTCTCCCCTTATGAAAATGAATATCAAATCCCTCCTTTCGATCAAATCCAAGTCAGCGACTTCATCCCGGCGATAAAGGCAGGTATCAAACAGCAGCAGGAAAACATCCGCTCAATCGTTGTCAAACGTTCTGTGCCCGACTTCGACAACACTATCCTTCCCCTCGAAAACATCTCTCCTATTCTCGATCGGGTTGCTCAAGTGTTCTACCACTACGACGGAGCGCTTTCCACCGATGAATTCGCTCAAATGGCAGAAGAGGCCATCCCTCTCCTAAATGAGGCTGCCAATCAAATCAATCTGGATCCTATGCTTTTCGACAGGGTGAAGGCCGTCTACGATCGCAGAAACGAAATGGGACTGAATCCGGTGCAAATCCGTGTGGTGGAAAAATACTACCGTCAATTCGCAGAACAGGGCGCAGCTCTTCCGGAAGATAAAAAGAAGGAGCTGATAAAAGTGAACGACGAGCTCTCAAAGCTTTTCATTCAGTATAATAAAAACCTCCTCAACGCCACCAACAATTTCTTCGTGACGGTCTATGACGAGGCCGACCTCGCAGGCCTCCCGGAGTCATCCGTGGCTATGGCAGCTGACGAGGCAAAGGCCAGAGGTCTCGATGGCCTTTGGGTTTTCACTCTCCATGCTCCAAGCCGTCTGCCGGTGCTTCAAAATGCCGATAATCGGGGACTTCGCGAAGCCATCTATAAGGGTTATACTACTCTTGCTTCTTATGGCGACAACAACAACTATCCCGTGATCGAGCAAATCATTAAACTCAGGGCAGAAAAAGCCAAAATCATGGGTTTTGACAATTTCGCCCAGATGATGACTTCACGCGTGATGGCCGGCACTCCCGAAGCTGCCACCAACCTTCTCCTCCAGGTATTTGAACCCGCAGTGAAACGCAGCCATGAAGAAGTGGCCGATATGCAGGCTATAGTTGACGAAGAGGGTGGAAATTTCAAAATCGCTCCCTGGGACTACTATTACTATGCCGATAAGGTGAAGAAAAAGAAATTTGACCTCGACGAGAGTGAAGTGAGACCTTATTTCACGCTCGACAATGTTCTTAACGGCCTCTTCACTGCTGCTGAAAAACTCTACGGAATCAAGATGGTGGAAATCCCCGATGCTCCCAAATGGATGGACGAAGTCACTGTCTATAATGTCGTGGATTCAAAAACAGGGGAACACGTTGCTATATTTATGACCGATTATTTCCCACGGTCTACAAAACGCCAAGGAGCCTGGATGGAACAGATGCAGAGTTCCGGCCTTTATGAAGATGGACCAAGACGCCCGATCGTCTATAACATCGGCAACTTCACTCGCCCGGCCGGCGACACTCCCGCTCTCCTGACAATTGATGAAGTGGAAACTACTTTCCATGAGTTCGGGCATGCTCTCCAATCTATGCTCTCCCAAGCCCCCTACCGTTCGATTGCCGGCACAAACGTAGATCGTGACTATGTGGAACTCTCATCTCAGTTCAATGAACACTGGGCTTTCGCTCCGGAACTCCTGAAAGTCTATGCCAAACATTACAAAACCGGTGAAACAATTCCCGATGACCTTATTGAAAAACTCAACAATTCATCCAAATTCAATCAAGGATTTGTGACCACCGAACTTGCGGGAGCGGCCCTTCTTGACTTGGAATGGGGTAAAAACGACGGCCAGAACGTCGATGTCCCGGCCTTCGAAGCTGCAGTGGCTGAAAAAATTGGAATGCCCGAAGAAATAACCTTCCGTTACCGTTCTCCATATTTCAAACATATTTTCGGCGATGATGGCTATGCTTCCGGCTACTATACCTATCTTTGGAGCCAGGTGCTCGAAGCCGATGCATTCGAACTTTTCGAACAAAACGGAATCTTCGACCCCGAAACTGCAGCTAAGTTCAAGGCTACAATCCTTGAGACCGGCGACACCGAAGACCCGATGGTGCTCTTCGAACGTTTCCGCGGTCATAAAC
>JAFLTU010000012.1:0-43172 GCA_022509125.1 Muribaculaceae bacterium
CTTTCTCTCAGTCGGGGTGACAAGATTCGAACTTGCGACCACACGCCCCCCAGACCTTAAAAAGTTGAAACCAATCCTATGATTTACAATATATTATTAATTCTCTGTTTTTATTTTGCTCAATATTTGCTCAAAAGCACAAATATTTAATTTTTTATGCAAGCTTAACATGTTTCAACCGGATGGTAAGTTCTGTTAAAAACCCCTGAATTTCCTCCATAGATCCTCTGTAATGCATTTATGTATCGTAGTTGATACTTTTATCATTCTTCAAATTTTAAGTCGTCAGAGAGCCTTATTTAAAGCCATGGCTTCTTCAAGCCTGTCAAAAAGTTCTACAGAGTTCCCGTTTATGAAATATTCAGACCATTCGGAAAAGTTACAACGAATTCCTGTGACTCGGTCTTCATATTCTTCCATCTCCCACCAGTCCGAAAGCTGATGCATCACATCTGACGGATCAGCACCCAATGCATCCACTATCTCTGATGGGTATTGGGCTACTAGAATATCTATCCAATCCTGGCGATCTAACCCGGGATTATCGTGGAGGACATTCCAACATGCTTCTCTCAGCTCTTCCCGGGATTCATCAATCGGGAAACCATAGGGTCCAAGTCTTAGCAAATCTTCTTCAAATTCATTCATAGTTTAGACTACATTGGGTACTATTAATTTTTGAGCCTGCGAGTCAATAAAGGAGTTTACATTTGCCTTGAATTTATCACATGTAAATTCGTCATACTCAGAAAACAGCATTTCCCCCGAAGGAAAAATTTTAGCTTCAGTATCAGGATGAATACTTTCTGAGAGATTCAGAAATAATCTTACAGAATGGCTTTTGCCACACCACTTACACGGGCTAGCCTGGTTGACTATTTCCTCTATTTTCTGCAATTCATTCTTGTCAATCATAAGTATAATTTCTTGAAGGCCTGTTCTGCTTTCCCTAACCATTCTTTAGACTCAGCCCACTTTACGCCATATTTCCCTATAATAAATTTACAATCTTTTAAAATGGAATTATGATAATAAAAGTATCCTAATCCAAAATCTTTTTCAAAAGCCAATTCACCTCCGATGGAAAGGTTATAATAGTTCGGAGGAAGTAAAAAATCAAATGTTTCACCCGAATTGGCAAAGTGACTAAACTGAAAAACTTTGTCCTTAAATCCTATATAGTTCTTTCTTCTAAGAAATTTCAGATCAAAATTTTCTTTGCCAATTTTTGGGTTATTTAATCCTTTTCTAATCCATCCGTACAACGGTGGCAAAAGGAATAAAAAGGAAAGCCCAATGACAAAGTATAATCCTAATAAGATCATATTCAAAATTCTTTTACCAACCCTTATCAGATAAAATCGTAATTACTTTCCATACTTGACGAATAAATTTCTTCGGCAATTCTTCATCCTCGAAAGTAGGATTGAAAGAATGACAAACCACATAGTTTTTTGGATCTTCACGGCACTTCAATACCTGCTTAGTGATTCTTCTTTCATCCTTTAACCACAATACAAAAGTATCACCGTATCCAAAATATTCTTGCCAATCATGAACTTGACGGATATGGAGGATTGATCCTGAGGGTATACCCGGTGTCATTGAGTCCCCACTCTGGTAGATAGCCACATCATCCGGTCTTGCATCTATAAATGGGATGTGCCTGACTACGTATTGATCTCTCCATGTAAGGCTATTATTCCTCTCCATACTCCCTACGGAGTCAATGTTTATCAAAGGAACCATTATGACATTTTCTCCAGGCTTTGGATTTAAATTTATAACTTCCTCATCAGGAACTTCCACAAATCCACCCATATCATTTAGCATTTTTCCTTCTCCTGTAAGCAGCCAGACTCTATTTAAATCGGGATATTCTTTCAATATCTTTTCAATAGCTTTTTCTCCCAAATCACTTTTCCCCGTTCTTGCTTGTCCTAAAAGACCTTTACTTAAATGACATTGAAGAGTTACTTGATTATCATTTAACCCCTTGTAATCCATATATTTTAAAAACCTTGAAAACTTTTCTCTCATTAGCTATTTGTTAATTATTGTTAATATATTGATATTATATCAACCTTTATCTTGCATATATGTTGATAAATTATCTATATTTGCACAACGATAATGATTTTTTATCATTATGATATGGTATCTATAATATTACCCTATCAACCTACAAATATAATAATTAGTCAACAATTAATCAATAATTAATCAATAATTCAAAAAATAATGGCTGAAATAAACATCTCCTCTACAATTTCCAATCTTGAATCAGGATGCAGTTGCACATTCTCGATATCCAAGCTTCGCTCGGTCAGATCAACTGCTTCAGACCTCGGTCTACAGTTGGGCCGCAAATTCTCTACAAAGGTGGAGCGCGAAAAAGCTCTCATCCGGGTGACAAGAATCTATTAACCCTCAAAAACAGAATTATGACTTTTAAGGAATTATATCAGAAAGAAAAAGAAAAGCCTCGGGCAGAAGCCCCGGGGGTGGCATTCATCAAAGAAGTATGTGAAGTCACCAAGAAAAGCGAACCATCCGTCCGAAGATGGCTTTGCGAGGGTGCCACAAACTGCCTTCCGGATGCTCTGACACAAGAAGTTTTGGCAAGACATTTCGGAACCACCGCCAACGAATTATTCCCAAGATAATGGCTTTTAATGCTAATCCCATGTGCCGTTCATGCCAAAACGCTTATCCCGCAATTAACGGCCTAAGATGCAAGATCCTTAATAAATACATTGAATACTGTAAGGTTCCACCTTGCTCAAATAAAACCAATTAAATTATGAAAAAGATTCTATTACCTCTCTTTGTGATATTCTTGTTGACTTCATGCACTTCTTCAAAACATGAATATTCTTTAGAAGAACGTGAAATGATTTCCTGGGAAGCATTTTCTAAAAAACATTCAAGCACTCGGTCATTAAATCACAAAGAACAAATCAATGAATTTCTTGACACTTGGTGCGGTTCAGTTGAAGAAGAAAATGCATTCTTAGAACTTGGTATAGAACCCTATTAAGCTATTAATCATGGAAAAAATATTAATCACACTTGCTTGTATTTTCACTCTCATTTGTTGGATTTCACTCTGCTTCGATTGGTATTTCTCTATGTATACCTCAGGAATAATAGCCCTTTGCCTAATTGGAATTGGTGACTATAAAAAGAAACTCTCAGCAGATGATGATAAACTGGAGGAAAAATGAAACCTGAACTTACAAAAGAAATAGACCCACAAGGGATTTACACCGGTGCTCAGGCAATCAGAGCTACGGGAATTCCAATGACTACCTTCTATCGGTATGTGCGCGAAGAAAAGATACCAAAACATCAACGCATGATAGACGGTAAAACGGTTTTCCTCGGCCATGAGCTTCTGAAAGCATTGACACGAACAAAGATGATTTTCACAGATGTATTTTTTTCACCTCCCAGAAAAAGAGGACGCCCAAAGAAACAGGCTAATCCGTGAGGACACCTCGGCAAGAGAGCCGGAAACAGCAATAGATTCAATGTTCGTGCGGGGTTTCAAAATGACCCCGCCAACAAGGGAAGGTAAAACCAAGAGGACGAGGTTACTTGAACGACCAGTTTCAAGTCGGAATAAATTCCCACCGCAGGTTCGAATCCTGTCCTTCCCACCATCAACAAACAATTTAAATATTTATCGCTATGAGTAAACTTGGATTAAAACTCGAAGAGATCAACGCTCTTCAACCCCTCGAAATCGCCACCAACGAATCGGTGCGTGAAAAATTCATTCAGATCTATGAGGCAATGTGGACCCGCACCACCGGTTTATCCGGCGAAGCTGCTTTTGAACGCGAATCCCGAAATTTCAATCGACTCCTCTCTGAAAAAGAGGATATCAGAAAGCAATGCACTAAGTTTTCAATCTTCACTGCATTCCTCGACGTAGCAATCTCCGGCCTAACTCTCGAGCCCGGCACTAAGGCTCAAGCCTATCTAATGGCCCGCAACACTCCCATAGATACCTATTATGACGAAAAAGACCAAAAGAAAACCAAATATGAGACCCAATGCGTCCTCACAGTTTCCGGTTATGGCGAGCTGGTGTTGCGTGCCCGTTGCGGACAAATTCAGTATGCCGACAATCCGGTTATCGTCTATGCAGAAGACGAGTTCGAATTCGGTGAAAGAAACGGCCAGAAATACGTCAACTATGGGTGTCGCCTTCCCCACACTTCCGGCCAGATTACCGCATGCTTCATGAAAATCACCCGGGCCGATGGCTCAATCGACTATTCAGTGATGCTTCCTGAAGACTGGAACCGCCTCGCCTACTATTCGGCAAAACAAAACAGGAGATGGAGCGAACAGGAGAAAAAATTTGTTCTTGGAAATCCCAACGCTCTTTACGGCCCACAAAAAGATGGCTCAATGAATATCGACCCTGGTTTCCTTATCGCAAAATGCATCAAGCATGCATTCAAATCCTATCCAAAAGCTCGTGTAGGTCGTGGCACTCAACTCGAATCCCAACAGGTGGAAGAAGTAGTGATCAACGACGATCTCTATGGAGTAGACACTGAAACCGGTGAAGTTCAATCCCGCACACAAGACACCGGTTTTGCCCCCGCTAATGATTTCTCTTCAGGAGTCACAGTCAACGTAGAAGAGCAAGACGACACTTTCTAACCCTTTAAAACAATATCGCCATGAGTATCCAAACAACAACCCTCCCAATCCTCCGCCAGGAAAATACCCTGATGATTATTCAATCTGCTCCGGAGGTCTACGACAGAAACTCCCTCTCCTCTCAAAAATGTAAGGAAGCTGGGGAAGCCCTATTGGCAAGAATAGAGCTTGCAGGAATGAATGACTCTCTCGATCAAGAGTGCGCAGCTTACATTGAAAAAACAAAAAAGACACTTAAGGTAATGAATGAACGCCGTTCTTCATTCACCAAACTATTCGACCAGATCCGTTCCGAGTTCACCTCCATGGAGAATGCAATCGATCCCTCAAAAGTTACAAGTGTCCCATTTCTCGTGCAACAATCACGCAACGCTTATGCCGCCAAGAAACGAGCCGAGGAAGAAGCCAAACGTCAGGAGGAGTTGCGCAGACAGCAACGTGAGGCCGCGCTGATTAAATACCGTCAGGAGGTCGAAGACGATATCCGACGCCAGTTCGACCAGCTTGTCAACCGAGATATCAATTTCATCACAAGTCTGAATCAAGGGCTCACTATCGAAAATTATACGGTCACAGTAATGAAAATCAAGGCCGTTTCCGACACATTGCCTATCGATTGGGCTCAGTCTATCGCCTCTTATGCTCCTAACCCTTACGGTTTCCCGGCCTCCGAAATTAAGGAAATCGTGAATAGGATTTTCCCAAACCTCCGTCACCAATACAAAGCTGAAATCGGAGAATATAAAGACACGGTGCTCGACAACCTCCCCTCCAAGTATCGTGAACTTGAGAAGATGGCAAAAGCAGACGCCGAAGAGAAGGCCCGGCTAAAGGCGGAATTGGAAGCAAAGGAAGCCGCCGATCTACAGCGCATTGAGGAGGAACGTAAGAAAAAGGAAGCCGAGGCTCAAGCTGCCAAAGAAATGCAGAAACAGGCCTCAGAAATGAGCTCTCTTTTCGATGTGGCTAAGATAGCAGCTCCGGCAAGCTATCAGCCCAAAACTTCAGTAAAGCTCCGCGTATCCCCTATCAACCCCCAGGGTGTGCTCGACATTCTCGGAATGTGGTGGAGCAAGGAAGGACAATATCTCCCGGTGGATGAACTGATCAAAATGTTCAAAAAACAGATCTCATTCGTTGAGAAACTTGCCAACGACAAAGATAGCAAGGAATTGATCAGTTCTGCCAATGTTCGCTACGAAGAAGAAGTAAAAGCGAAATAAACATGCATAATCCCGATACATACTACCAGCGCAGTGAGGTCAGCAACTCCGACCTCACTGCCCTCAAAGAAATTCTTTATCCCCGTCCACAGTTCGGCGACCGGGAGAAGGCTTTCCGCATTGGTTCCATCGTAGACGCTATGATATCGGAGAAAGAACGCGTAGATTTCCTCAATATGACTCTTGACGGACAACCCATCGACCCTGAGGAATTCCTATTTTGCCGTGAGCT
Organism: Muribaculaceae bacterium; assembly: GCA_022509125.1. GTDB lineage: Bacteria > Bacteroidota > Bacteroidia > Bacteroidales > Muribaculaceae > Lepagella. Next base: position 6,136 of record JAFLTU010000012.1, read on the forward strand.
CCAAAGAGCCCTCCGTGCTGAAGCCCGAAGAGATCCTTTCCTTGAAAACGTGCTTAAGTATGCCCAGACTCAATGCGTCATGGTTAATGAAGGGCAGTTATTCAACAACGGAGGCTTTGAATTCTCCCTCAATACTCGTTGCAAATGGGATTGGTGGCTTCCCTCGGCTCATTTCGGAGGCGACCTCAAAACGGTGAGTGCGCAAACTGAAGCCGAATTCCGGAATGCTATCGATTTCTTCGACTGGGACCGTTCCCGTGCATGGTATATGGATATTGCCGGCTCCAACCGTGACTTCATTTATGCCGTAAGCAAAAAAAATTTCACAGTATTCAAAAAATTCATCAATCGTGGCGACGAGATCTATAACCGAGGACGTGAGAAATACGAAGATCTCGCTTTCAAATATTGGTGCTTCGCTTTATGATAAATCTCATTCATGATCTTTCCGTCGAGCCTTACCCCTATCAAAAAGAGGGTATTGCCTTTGGTTTGCAAAAAAAACGATTACTCATCGGCGACGAGCCCGGATTGGGCAAGACTCTCCAGAGCATCGGTGTGGTCGATTGTGCTAACGCCTATCCTTGCCTGGTGGTCTGCCCTTCCTCGCTCAAAATCAATTGGCAACGAGAGTTTGAAAAATTCACAGATAAAAAAGCCTTGGTGCTTGAAAACGCTGTGGCCACCACCTGGCCATATCTCCTCCGTATGGGTATGCACCATGTGGCGATCGTAAACTATGAAAGTCTTCGCAAATATTTCGTCTGGGATATCCGCAAGAAGGATTTCAGATTGAAGGATGTGGTATTCAATCCCCATATAAATCTTTTCAAATCGATAATAATTGACGAGAGTCATAGGGTTAAAGACCCCTCCGCACAACAAACAAAATTTGCCCGTGGAATTGCAGAAGGAAAGGAATATCGCATCCTTCTGTCAGGGACACCGGTTGTCAACCGCCCTGCCGACCTCATTTCCCAGCTTTCCATCATGGGCAGGTTGCAGGAATTCGGAGGCCGCTCTCAATTCCTCGCTGAATATGGGGGAGGGGAGTCCAATTCTTCTGAAAGAGGTTTCTCTAAGGCGGAAGATGATGAACCACGTAATCTAGAACAACTCTCCCAAAAACTTTATTCCCTCTGCATGATTCGCCGTGAGAAAGCCAAAGTGCTTTCGGAACTGCCCGACAAAACCCGCACCGACCTATATGTGGAAATTTCCAATCGCGACGAATATATGTTGGCCGAAGCGGATCTTGCTGAGTATCTCCGCACATATCAGGAATGCGACGATATCGAAATCAGAAGGAAAATGCGTATGGAAGCTCTTGTAAAGTTCATGACGCTACGTTCCTTATCCGCCAAAGGAAAAGTAAAACAAGCCATCGACTTCGCAAAGAATTTCCTTGCTAACGGTAAACCGCTTATCCTCTTCTGCTCCCTACATGAAATTGTCGACCAACTAAAAAAGGCTTTCCCTAAAGCTGTAACAGTTACAGGCCGTGACTCCATGACAATGAAGCAAGCAGCGGTCGACGCCTTTCAGTCCGGCAAAACTCAACTTATTATCTGCTCAATCAAGGCTGCCGGTGTGGGTCTGACTCTTACGGCCTCCTCTAACGTGGCTTTCGTTGAATTTCCTTGGACATATTCCGATTGCTGCCAATGTGAAGACAGGGCACACCGTATCGGACAAAAAGATAACGTCAACTGCTATTACCTCATCGGTAAGAAAACAATTGATCCGGTGCTATATCAAATTATCCACACCAAAAAATCAATTGCCAACCAGATTATGGCAACTGATGATGAAATACCCACCGATGAAATGTATTTCGAGCAACTTGTCAACCTTTTCAATCAAGACTATGAAGAAAACTAAAATCTATATTTCCCTCCCCATTTCCGGTCAGGAAACAAAAGCCAGGGAAAAGGCCGACATAATTAAAACGGCCCTCTCAAAAAAAGGATTTCTTGTGGTGTCCCCCTTCGACATCTACCCGGGAAAGGATCCCCTTTATGAAGATCACCTTTGTTCCGACCTTCGAGCCCTCATGGATTGTGATGCTGTCTATTTCTGTATCGGCTGGGACAAATCATGCGGCTGTGGTATCGAACACGATGTGGTGATGCGATTCAAAGCATATGGGAAAAAAGATTTCAAAGTAATGTACGAACCCGAATAACTATTTATTAACCCCGCTGCCTCAGCTTCAAAAGATGTGACAGCATTAAAAACCAAATCTCTATGACAAAAAACGATCTTATCCGTGAGTTGGCAGTTTCTGAGAAGCTAACTCTCACTACAGCCACCAAAGCCGTAGATGGTGTTATCCGAATCATCAAAGAAAATTTAGCTAAAGGAGATTCTATCTTTCTCCGTGGGTTTGCTACCCTCGCTGTCGTTGATTGTGCCGAAAAGACCGCACGAAATATCGCCACCGGTCAACCAATTGTCGTGCCTTCTCACAAATCCGTGAAATTCAAAGCAAGTAAAGAACTCAAAGAATCCCTCAACAATGGCTGTCTGGTTTGAATGTAAGGCTAAGTATGAAAAGATGCAGCCCAATGGTTCTGTTGCTAAAGTCAATGAGCCTTATCTTGTGGATGCCCTCTCTTTCACTGAAGCTGAAAGTAGATTTATAGAAGAACTCAAACCTTTTATCTCCGGGGAATTCTCCATCTCTGCGGTAAAGAAAACCAAGATCGCGGAAATTTTCTATTATGATAGGGGCGACAGATTCTATTTAGTGAAAGTGAATTTCATATCTCTTGATGAAAAATCAGGAACTGAAAAAAGAACTGCCAATTTCATTTTGGTTCAGGCTTCCTCTTTCAAAGAGGCATACGAAAATTTCGAAAAAGGAATGAAAGGAACTTTGGCTGATTTCGAGATTGCTTCTATTTCAGAAACAATGCTTGTGGATGTTTATCCGCTAAAATATCAAATCCCGGAAAATGTCTCAGCTACAGTCGAACTATCCGTCAATTATGGCCAATCAGACTCCGACAATAACTCCCAGTGAATATCGTGCCCTCATAGGCGCAAAGTCCACTAAAAGGAATAAGTACCACGCAAAAAAAACCGGCGGTCATGCTTCTAAAAAGGAGCATGGCCGGGCCGGCCAACTTCAAATAATGTTAGCTGCCGGTCTTATTTCCAACCTCCGTGAGCAGGTAAGGTTTGTTCTAATACCTTCTCAGAAGGATAATGAAGGTAACACTGTGGAAAAGCCTTGCTCTTATATTGCTGACTTTGTGTATACCGACAACGCCACCGGGCAAACAATTGTGGAGGATACAAAAGGATACCGCACTAAAGAATATATCATCAAGCGTAAACTAATGCTTTCAGTGCATGGCATACGCATAAAGGAAATCTAAAATGGAACGTGAATATTTTATTTTCTACCGTTCGTTCTACGAAGCTATAAAATGCATGAATGAGAAGGTGCAACTCCAAATCTTTACAGCTTTGGCCGACTATGCCCTGGATGCCACAGAACCCACTAACCTGTGTAAAGAAGCGCAAGGGATGTTCCTTCTTATGCGACCGGTAATTGACGCTAATAATTCTCGCTTTAAAAATGGTAAGAAAGGTGGCCGTCCCCGTAAGAACCCACTTCCGGTTTCAACACCTCCTCAATATTCATGCTCCTTTAAGGAAGAGGCCGAGAAAATGAAAGGTGACGAGATCTGGTTAGATGCCGTCTGTATGCAAAACCATATTGACCGAGAGGAAATATTACGCAGGATTGAGGCTTTCCCTATCCATTGTGCGGCTGAATGCTCCGACAAACCTCATAAGGATTATGCGGACGCAAAGAAACACTTCTGCTCCTGGATGCGTAAAGCCTACAAAAACTTGGATCCTCAACCCGAATTTCAAGAAGATGTGCCTCCTCCCGACTACTCTTTCAACGGTGGCTTCAATTCAATTGATATCTAATACTTCCCAATTATGTACCCCCAAGCTCTCAAAGAATCCCTTATTTCTTTCGGTTACACCCCCACCGGAAACCTCGACTGGGATCGTGAAGTGCTCCATAGACTAAAACTTGATGCCTCTCCCGACCCATGGGTTTCCCTCGGAAAGGTTGTATTAAAAGCGGAAAAAGAATTATTCAAGGCGGAATCCCTTTCCTCCGACCTCTCAGACGAAAATGTCTATAAGGCTCACGTCCATCAGTTCCTCTATATCGCCAACAATATTGTCCTCCGACCTCAACGTAGAACTTTTGATATAGACGACGACAACAAAGACGTGCTCCGCTTCCTTCTTTACTATTTCAACGGCTGTCCTCTTGCCGAAGAAGTATTCCCCGGTCGTGGCTACAAGTTGCACAAGAATATTCTCCTTCAGGGCCCGGCAGGTGTTGGCAAGACTATGATGTTGCAAATCTTCGCTGAATATCTCCGTCGCAATGGCAACCCTCGACAATTTCTCAGCATCTCCGTAACTGAAATGGTTAACTACTATACCGTTTTCAACAATATCGACCGCTACCTTTACAATGTCAAAGACTCCAAAAGCTTTCAGGGAAACCCGATCAACCTCTGTCTCAACGATATCGGCGTGGAAAACCGTCCATTCTATGGCGTCGACACCAACACAATTGTCAGCGATTTCCTTCACGCCCGTAATGAGATCTGGACTAACTTCAGCGACTTCGACCGTAAGTTCGCTCACCTCACCACCAATCTCACCATCGAACAGCTCAAAAAGAAATTCTCCCTAAAAGACGAATATGGCCGTATCATCGACCGCTTCAAAACCTACAATGTAATCCCCGTCACCGGAAAATCAAGAAGATAAATATGGAACTACATAAATTAAAAATTGCCAATGACCTGCAATGTGAAATCTATTATTGCGACCGTGACATCAAATTGATAGAGAGCCAACATCTGTTTGACAATTATTTGGAAAATATCATGGAAAAATATGTAGGGCAGGAAAAGGTTAATGAACTCACTGACAATATCCGAAATATATTGAGGACGCTATTGTCGCTCGTAAAGAGGAACTGGAAAAACAATTTGAAGAATTATAAAATCTAATTCCCCCCAATTGAACAATCGCCGATAATGCCGCTTACTGTCGGCTTGCCGGTGTAAGCATTAAGGGCATTTGAGGCAATTCGAGGGAATTAAAAACACAAAACTTTGACTATGAAACATATAAGAAATTTACTTAAGAATACATTCCTGCGTCGCGGTGATGCCCTTTACCCAATCCGCCAGGCCCTCCAAATAATGATTAATGAACGTAAATCATGATAGTAAACTGAAAGACAATGCCGATACTACCCGAAAATAAATCACGCTATCCCAAAAACTGGAAACAGATAAGGGCTGATATTCTCAAACGAGCGGACAACAAGTGTGAGTTCTGCGGGATCGAGAATTATGCGATAAGGGAGAATGGAAGCAAGGTGGTGCTTACGGTGGCCCACTTGGATCACTGTCCGGAGAACTGCGATTTTAATAATCTTCGAGCCTTGTGTCAGAAGTGCCACAACACATATGATGCACCCCACAGGGCGGAAACAAGGAAAAGTAAGCGAGAACTAAAATTGAAGGAAGGAAATGGATAAACAAGCACAAGACAAAAGATGGCATAGACTCTCCGAAAGAGAGCAAGCCGGATGGTTAGAAAACTATAAATGTAATAAAGAAGACGGGAATAAAGAGTCAATGAAAATCATTGAAGAACTTTTCGGCACTCACAATCTAGAGCCTCAGCTGACCTATGAGGATGTTGAAAAAAAGTTGATTTGTAAGATTACGTCAGAAGAAGTGGGTTATATGAGGCCTTTTGGTGCACGCCTATATAAAGGGTTGGAGATACCATCTTTTTTCAGTCTCAAGCAAGCCACAAAACTTTTTGCAATTAATAAGCTCTTGAATGTAGCCAAATTTTTGAATGGCAAAGATTGGAAGCCGGATTTTGAAGATAAAGATGAAAAAAACAAGCCTTGTAGTTTAGGAATTGATGAAGGTAAAATAAGAGCCTATTATGTAGACATATATGGAGCAATTTCTGAAATAGTCTTTTTCAAGTCCATGGCTCTTGCTGAACAGGCAGTGGCTATTCTTGGTGAAGATACGGTGAGACTGGCTTTGGCATCGGATTTTTAGTATTGTTTGCGAAGTTAACTTCGCAAAGAGTAATAACAACAAATTTTAATCATTATGAATTTCGGACAAGCAATTGAAGCCTTGAAACAAGGCAAAAAAGTGAGCCGTAAAGGATGGAATGGTAAGGGAATGTTCCTTTGGCTCAAACCTGAAGCAATGGTAAAAGCAGAATGGTGTAAAGACCCGATGCTTAAAGAACTTGCAGAACAAAACGGGGGCGAGATTCCGGCTCTTGGAACCATTTGCATGTTTACCGCTCAAAAGCAAATTCTGTCAGGTTGGTTAGCATCTCAAACCGATATGCTTTCGGAAGACTGGGAGCTTGTTTAAACTGATTTTGGTAGGGAAGTCAATTTCCCTACCAAACAATTAAGCACATTCAAACATGCTTATTTGGAATTTAACCGCTAAATCCGTGAATTTCACACGGATTGGAGAGGTAAAATAAGGGAAAATCGCAATTTGCGATAAATTGAGATAAACTGCGATAAACAAAATAAAAAAACTACTCGACCTATTGGAGAAAGGAGAAAGTGATGGATAAGATAATCTTTGGAGCATTTGCATTACTCTTGACCTTGAAGCTGACTCATGAAATAGACTGGAGTTGGTGGTGTATTACCGCTCCTCTTTGGGGATTGCTGTTTGATGAATATTATGTGAAAAACGATAACCAAAAGAAATGTTAATAAACAAAATTGATATGGAGGCCAAAGACTGGTTACTTGAAAAAATCTCAAATCACCGCCACAAGGGAGAAATCGTGATTATGACGGTTGATGGCATAAGGGTAGCGAGGATTGAGGATATAATCAACCAACCGGTGGAGGGTCTGCTTTACGATTTAAACCGAGACGATGCCACACTCGGAACGTTATTCAGGACTTCCGGTGATCCGAAATACATAAACGACATTGCAATGGCAAACATTGTGAAATATTTAATGAAGAAACTGAGCTGAGGTTAGGGACTGGGATAACTCTAAACTCTAAACTCTAATCACCATTACTACATCACTCAAAACTTAACTCTCTCCATCCCCCTTTTTTCCATACCTTAGCTCCATGCACAATCTCCTTAAATTAACACGCCGTCCAGATATCACATTCTACCCCTCCGGCAGAATCCTGATCACTGCCCGTATAGCAAATATCCTGAATATAACCCCGGGCGACTCAATTAATATCGCTATCATCGACGGTGAATCCCTCCTTCATGTGATCCCTAAAGGATTGGGACGACGTCGTGCCGTGTGCTTCCCTTCTAAAAAAGGCGGCCGTTCTCTTTGCTGCAATTCTGTGGCACTCTGCCAACAAATTTTCAACATCTCTAAAGTCTCCCCTCAAAAAACTTCTTTCCTCGCAGGCGATATTCTTTCTCTCAATGGCAAACCCTTCATCCCTATTATCACCGGGTTCCCTATCATTTCCCCTCCCCCTCTGAAATAAAAAACTTTAACACAGGTTGAAACTATGATCAAAGATATCAACTTTTCTGGATTCTCCACCAATCCCTCAGACCACGAGGCGCCCGACGGCGACCTCGCTTGCGCTTTAAACCTAATCCCTGAAGACGGAGCGCTCCACACTATCAATAAGCCCAGGCTTATACTGGCCTTCCAATCAACTAACCTCGCAGTCCTCTTTATCCATAAAAATGATTCCTCCACTCGTTATATCGTCACTGATGGACAGAAATTAAACCTCTGGTGGTGTCAAGATTCAGATACCCCTATATCTCAAGATGACCTTCACCCTTTCGCTTCCCTTTCTTCACCCGTTAAAAAAATCCAGGCCATAGGCAACACTCTAATTGTCCTCTCCCATTCGGGCCTCAACTATTTCCTCTGGAAAAACAAAATTCAAGATTATATTTTCCTCGGCAATCATCTTCCCGAATGCAACTTAACTTTTGGCCTACAAGCCGAAATGGCTATCTCCGATAGTTTCACCGCCTCTTTTGATGAAGTCTCTTGGAACGACCTTTACAACAACCATGATTTCTCCGATGAATGTAAACACAGGTTCTCTGATGCTGTAATCGGGAATATCAATAAATTTATCGCCGAAAAAGCTTCCGAAAAAGGAAAATTCATTTTCCCTTTCTTCGTCAGATATGCTTATAGACTCTACGACGGGTCCCTCTTCATGCATTCTTCCCCGATCTTGATGCCCGCCACATTCAGCGTCGCCCCTTTTGTGCTCCATGAAAACAATCCATCCGGTCCCTCATCCTCTAAAGTCTCTAGCTTCACCCTCCGAGTGGCCGCTCCCGTCTTTAATCTCGATGTCGCTCTCGCTAACGCCTCTGATAACGCTATCGACAACGATCTCTGGAGTGATATCATCTCTTCTGTCGATGTCTTTATTTCTTCCCCTATCTTCACCTTCGACCAAAACGCAACCCTCTCTCCTTCTGATGCTATCCTTTCCCCCGCCTTCTACGACAGCCAGCTCTCTAAAAACCAGGCCTTCTTCTACGGAAAAGCTAGCTCCCAAATGGATTATCAGCCCGAATCCGAAACCGACAATCTAAATGCTTATTGCTTCCATTCGGTTTCAGAATTCTTTAAAGGATTTGTCCTTCAGAATGATAATGCTTATTCAATCCCATCCTTCGGAATTAAAATCCCGGGGTTCGACCCCGCTGATTATTATGATAAGCTCCGAAGCGTCGCTAACTTCTATCTTATCAAATCTTTGAAACTCTCCGAAATTTCTTCTCAAAGATCAATCATTGATATCCCTGGAAGCTATCTTAGCTCCCTCTCTTCTCGCGAAGCTATGTCCGACGATTATCAAACCCATCTAATCCTTCAGCCTGATTTCATCCATACTTACAACTCCAGGCTCCATCTCGCAAATGTTAACACTATCTTTCCCCAGAATTTCAATCTCGGAGCCGCTCTCTGTTTCTCCGATTTCATGAATATGGAGGTCAAAGGATTCGTTTATTTAAACATCGACGGTAAAGAGATTGTCCTTGGATCAGACAATACCCTCCAAGTTTCCCGTAGAGATCGATTCCTCTGGTTCTTTTACCCTCATCCCGCAGCATTCAAACTGGTGCTACAAATTAACGACAATTCCTCTTCCAAATTCTATGAAATCCCTATGCAGGAACATAGTTTCCTCTGGGGCGCTTTCGCCTCAGTCGACCTCTCTTTCCATCCTTATTGGGTGCCCGATAATTATGAAAAAAATTTAAACCCTCCTTTAGTATCCGATCTCTCCCAAAGAACCGTTTCTCTCCCCAACCGTCTGTTCACTTCCGAAATCAACAACCCTTTTTTCTTCCCGGTGCAGAATATTGTGGCTATTGGTGCCGGCCGCATCCTCGCTCTCGAATCAGCCGCTCGTCCTCTTTCACAAGGTCAGTTCGGGCAATTCCCCCTTTACGCATTCACAGATGAAGGAGTCTGGGCCCTGGAGATATCTACATCCGGCACTTATTCCGCTCGCCAACCTATCACCCGCGACGTAATCCTTAATCCCGAAGCTATTTGCCCTATCGACTCTGCCGTAATTTTCGCCACTTCTAGAGGACTAATGATAATTCAAGGTGCCCAGGTATCAACTATCTCCGAAAAAATCTCCGATAATTTCCCCTTCAACATCCTTTCTCTTCCTAACATTTTGGAAATTCTCAGCAAAAACTCTTATCAACTCTGGGAAGAATTATTCCACATCAACACCCAGGTTTATCCTACCACGACTCTCCCTTACCCTCCCTCTTTTCCATCCATTCTCAATAATTGCAGAATAACTTATGATTATCCCAACCAACGAATTTTTCTCTTCAATCCCTCTTTCGAAGGTGGCATCTCTGGAAAAGCCGCTTTCTCATTTGTCTTTTCCTTAAAATCAAAACAATGGGCTATCGCCTCTCTTAAACTCAACTCAACGGTAAATTCTTACCCCGACGCTATGGTGATGACAAAAAATGGGCAACTCGTCAATCTTTCTTCATCTCCTGAAAACATCGACGAAATCCTCGCCCCCCAATTCTTCGTTTCTCGGCCTCTAAAACTCGATAACCCCAACACTCTCAAAACTGTTGACACTTTCATCCTCCGCGGTCTTTTCCGACCCAGTGCCATCAAAACTATTCTCTACGCTTCACGCGACCTCTTAAACTGGCATATCGTTAAATCTTCATCTTCTCATGAAATTCGTAATTTCTCCGGATCTCCATATAAATATTTCCGTATTGTAATTATCGCAGACCTCAAGGCCGACGAATCAATCAGTTCCGCTTCTTTCTCATTTTCCCCCCGTTTCACCAGGCTACTCCGATAATTCATCTGAAAAAATCAGGCCGGTTTTATTACAAACCGGCCTATTTCTTACCCTTTCTTCGAATGCGGCAAATTGTTTATCTCCTTTTTCTTAAATATTGCAAACCTATAAAAGCCAATATCGCAAAGATGGCAATTCCCCCAATCCAGCAAAGCCCCTTCTGCCACCATCTGAGCACATTGACCTCCTTTACCACTTCCACCGGCACCGGCTTTTCGATGTAGACCGAATCCACTCTCGAAGTCTTCTGCTTCAGCGAGTCAATAACGGAGAGGTAATAAGCCTCTTTGGTGTGCCACTCGGTGCTTGTGTCCCTCTCTCTCTCGATAAGGGTGTGGATGGTGTCTCCGGCCTCGTTGAGAGTGTAGACGGCCTTTTCTACAAGGCTGACCCTCTGCGAGTGCTCCGTCTGGACTAACCCCATGGCCATTGCCCTTATCATCCGCTCGAGCGAGTCGGCGCTCAGGCTTACGGCCTTGCTCTCTACGGGCACATATTGCGTCCGCGTGCATGAGCAGAGGAGTAGAAGGTACAAAACACCGAGAATTGTTTTCATTAAATAATCTCTCTAACCATTCCAATTTTCAGTAACCTTCCCGGATATGAGAAGATTGTTTTGTGTCATATCGTTTTCTTTTAATTGGAGTTCGATTAACCGTAATTTCTCGGCTTTTATAGATGCAATTGCGATTGCTCTCTCTTCCTTTGTTTCCATTGAGAGGATTTTCTCAATATCAGCTAAAGAAGCAAGGGACGTAAGGTCAGATTGCTTAGCCAAAGCTTGCCAAGATCCGGAACCTCCTACAGTGTTAAACCTTCGGAAATACAATGGACCTTCTGCATCAGAACGAGCAGTAAACTGCAAGGAATAATTATCGCAAGTCAATGAGGCCACAAGACCTGAGACCGGGCTATTTTTTTGATAACAGTAACCCACTCCGTTAATATTTGGATTTGTGTTAGGGTCAATGTTAAAACCTAACCTTCTAACGTATGTATTGGGATACTCATTCCCCAATCTCTGTGAGTTTTCCGCAAGAGAAGCCTTAGCCACCGTAATGTCATTTATGCTTTTCCCTTTCATGCCTTCTTCTTGTTTATGGGTTCAACGTCGGAAGAACTTTCTTCAAGCAATCTGGCCTCTTCCTCCTTAGCCTGAATATATTCCTTCTTGGCCTGTCTTATCATCTCCTCGATAGAGATTTCGGGAGTTATTTCAAGAGTCTTGGCCGCATTGACGGCAAGCTCGTTGAAGATTTGGTCATCGTCAATTGCCTCTCTTATCCCCTCTATGAGATTGACTCTCTCTTCGTCGTCGATATCATCGGGGAGAATTATCCGGCCCTGCCTGATGGATTCGAGAGCCAGCGAAGCGGCCGAGGCTGCGGGCTCATACAAAGGAGTGGAGTTAGCCGGGAACACTTCGTCTAATCTGCCCTCGCAGAATACATAGCCGGCACCGCTTGTCTTCATCGCTTGTGTGATTTCCGGGTAATTGTCAAGTTTGGTTTTAAGAGTTGACAGGGCAGTCTGTGCGAGGCTTGTGTATTCGTAATATCCAAAAGATCCGGACTTTATAAGAATGTTTGCCTCGGCATAGGATTCTACACCTGTGGCCACTGTCCCGAGAATGCGGTAATTTGTGCCCTGCATGAACAAGCCTGTCATCATGAATACTTTACAAGCTCCGGCCATTTCAATTGTAATAGCCAGGCTTGAGGCTTCTTCTCCGGATAACATTTTTTCAAGACATCCTCTGAGCTCTGCAATATCGGCGAAGTCACTTTTCTCGGGGACCATATCGCAAAAGCCATTGTCATCTGCTGTAAAATAAAGGCGCTTGACCATGCAACTGCCCTTGGTAGCACTCGGATATCCATCAAGCATCCCCTTCACTATCTGAATCACATTCCCTGGCGTTACCTCCTTCTTCTTCTTTGCCATATTCATTCTTTTTTTTTGGGAGGCCCCGGACAGTCACCAATCCGGAGCCCTTCTAGATTTTCATATAATCTTTTTAGGCTGACGCTTGCCCTTCCAAGCCCTTCAAGGCTTCCTGGATCTCGGTCTCGTTATACTCCTCGAAATCTTCTGCCTTCAGAAAGCCCTCAAGGGCTTCATCCTTAACATAATCTTCAAGTTTTTCCTCAAGACTCTCGTCAGTCACATAATCCTCAAGATCGTCCTCTGTGAGATAATCTGTCGGAATTTCACTCTTGAGGGCCAGATTGCTCAAATCCACATCGCCTCCCAGTGGATCCCATTTCTCTCCGTCCCAGGCATAGTTCGTCCCGGCTGGTGTGGTGCCATGGGCCGCAACCACATTGTAGGTGTCGCCCTTCTTCTGGCCCTCCTTCGGAAGAGAGTCATAGTCAGCAACACTACCCTTGTACTCCAAGGCCGACCCAAAGGCCGCCTTCACTTCTGCAACTGCTGTCGCAATAAGTGCCTTCACTGCCGTGATGATCAGGGTGTAAAAGGCCTTGATCGAATTAAGGCCAAACTTCTTTTGTTTTGTCTCTGCCATAATTAATGGTTTTTTAAAGGTTAATATTTAGGTTGTTTAAATCTTTTGCTTTATCTAGTAAGTCGTTCCATTATCCTTACATTCCTATGGCTTCCCGGATATCCTCCTCTGTGAATTCCTCCATATTCTTCAGAAACTGTTTCACCTCCTTCACTTTCCCCTCTATCTCTTTCTCCCTTTCCTGGGCTCTGGCGCTCTCCTCGGCTAGGCTCTTGCCCATAGTGTCCAGCCCCTGGGTAATTACATCCTTTAATCCTCGCTCAGCCTCCTTGGCTCTGCGACTCTCTTCATATAGGTCATCTCCTAGGCGCCTTAGTCTCCTCTTTATATGGTCGTCAAGTTCCTTGAAATCGCCCCTTAAATTCTTCTGCGCTTTTGTGAGTCCATCTATTGCCTCCCTCAGTGTCTTCTCCTCTTTGAGGGCCCTCTCTATCTCCCCTTTAAGATTCTCAGAAAATAAAAAGCTTTCCCGGCGGAAATTATCTCCCAATAAGGTGATCCTCTCATCCAGTTCCTTCTCTGCCTTCTTGGCCCTCTGCCTCTCTGTGTCTATATTATCATTGATCCTGCGAAGGCTTAGACCCACATTCTTCTCCAGTTCCTTTATCCCGTTGTCAAGGCAGTTAAGGCCTCGATTCAAGAGGCGTAATTTCTCCTTGAGCCTGACGATCTCTATGCTGTTATCCTTGCTTTTCTCGGTTAAACCCGCTATCCCGGCTAATGCTTCATTGAATTCCTCTTCTGTGCCGTCAAATCCTCCCGCCTTCGCAAGTTCATAGGCCGTGTAATACACATAGCTTAAGATAACCTCCTCATCCTCTATGAAGAAATCATGGTCCCCTGGTCCCTCCACAAGCTCGATACCCAACACTAGCTTGTCTTCCACCTTCTTTACCCCATCCTTATATATCGGATTCGGCAGAAAAGACACTAGATCCAAGTGAAGTCTCCCAGGGGGCAACCGGTGATTGTTCATCACGATATGAAGTCTGCCCTTGTCGTCAAAGCAATTCTTCATCGTTTCGCCTCGCCGACTGATCGTATAGAAATGGCCTCGATCAAAAGGATTGATATGATGATGATCATGGCTGTAAATCCTCCCCTCGAAATCATAACTCGGAAAGCCTACCTCCTTGCCATTCTTGCTCTTCAACTTCAAGATGAAATCAAAGTCGCTGTGAACATTCTTCTCTATTATCGGTCTCTTCATCTCCCTATTTCGTTATTCGTTTCTCGTCAGTTTCTCGTTCCCCGCCTCTCGTTCCCCGTTTCCCGTCCCTTATTACTATTATCCTACGATCAACGATCAACGATCAACGATCAACGATCAACCAAAATTAATCCCCCTATTTCCCCTTTTCCCCTTATCTTTTGTGTCTACATAATTCTTTATCCCTTCTACATGCAAAGCCACTATGGCCCTCCTTCCTTGGGGTGATTCCAGAAAGGCTAGATCCTCCTTATTGTCCATAAAAAAATTTTCTGTCAGACACGCTCCACACCTGCTCCTGTAAAGTATGGTGAAGTTTTCCTCCTTGTCTCTGTCTCCGTCACTCATATCTGTGCGGATCTTAACTCCTGGGTATGCCCCTCTTAATATTCGTTCCGCTGAATCATACAGACTCTCCGCAAGCTTATCCCCTTCCGTCTGCCCTTTGCTAGTCCATGCCTCCCAACCGGTCCCTCCCATCCATGCGAGGCCGTTCCCGGCTGCGTTATTATGTATCGACACAAGGCAAACTCTCTCCTTCCCTAATTTGTCACACCAGGAATTAACCCTGTTGCATCTCTCGTCTAGCCTTATGTCTGCATCCTCTGCCACCAACAATTCTGCGTCATAGCCCTGCCCCCGGAGTGCTCCCACAACTTCTCGGGCTATCTCCCTGCAATATCTATATTCTAAAAACCTCCCGTCAGGACTCCTTTTCCCGGGGGTGCTTACCCCATGGCCATTGTCTATCAATATCTTCATGCCTCCTCCTTCTCAAATTTATCTAAGGTCTTCTCTCGCTCTGTCTCTATTTCTTTAAAGGGTATATATCTTATCGGCTTCACTGTCTGCTCTGGTTCCCTATCCTTACATTCCACCCATGGCTTTATACATTTCCATTGATTTAGGTGGTCGATAAGACGAAGCAGCTTCCCTTTTTCACATATCAGTTCATTTATCTTCTCTAAGGATTCATTCAGACTCCTTTGTATGCCTCTGAGGTAATTGGTCTGTTTATTGAATCTTTCCTCCACTGCATTTATACTCTCAGAATATGAGCGATCCTTCTCTACCAACCGGGTCTCTTTTTCTCGGTTAACTTCCAATAGCTCCTTTATCCTGTTGAAGGCCGACTCTAGTTGCTCTTTATATAAATGCCATTCGTCATTCTTGCTCTCTATCCTCGCTTTGTCTACCTCCAGATCCTTCAGCTTCTTGTTCTGACGTCTATACATCAATGCGTATATCACCGTCATAACTCCTGTGTTCGTCAGTATCGTCAGTAATATGGAACTTAATTCATTCATCCCAACATCCCCTCACTCTGCTTTATCATAACTCCACTCAATTCATCTCCATAGCCGGCCAATACTAGTCCTGCTGTCCGGTAAACGGCACTCCGGTAACATCCCCGGCTCACTTCCACTTCTTCCTCTTCTGTTATTGTGGCTCGAGGTATATAGAGTGCCGTTGATATGGCTCCATGTTCTGCATTCGGTGTCCCGCTGTAAAAACTCAATATCAAACCCTCGGTTCTTGGCTCTATGGTCACTGCAGGCCTTTCCTTGGTCCCATAAATGCCGGCCCAACGGCTCCCTTGCATATCAAATCGAGGATCGCCCGGATAATACGCTTCATACACTCCCTGTTGCCATCCGTATAGATGGAAATAGACAAACCTTAAAAAATCTTCCGGTAAAGTTATACGCCCTACCCCTCTGCCATCTAGACTTATTGTGCCATTGGTATAGCCACCTATGTCCTTGGGTTCCAGAAGCATCAAAGGGGATTCTTGGTGCGTGAGGTCTATGCCATCACAAATTTTGCTCCTGATCGCCTCGTCTAGCTCTAGAGTGTCAAGGTCGCCTGCTCCCGCCAGGCTTTCATCTCTGCGGTTCATATCTATGGCAACCCTGACATCTTTTATAAATTCCTCAATAGCTACCTTCATCCTCCTGCGATTAGGCTTTTCCTTCCCTCTTATTCCTCACGCGGTTACCCCATAAGAATTATTTCTAATTCTTAAATTTTATGGTAACTCCGTTTTCAGCCCCAGCCTTGATGATTTCTGGCCGTGTCTTGATCTTATTACGGTCAATCCCGAAGGTGTCCTCAAGAAAATCCTTTGCCTCGTCATTAAAAGAAAAAACCTTCACAATCTCCTCTTCCTGCTCTTCGCCATCGGCACTTGTCACTTGGCCCTCAGCACTCGTCACTTGGCCCTCAGCACTTGGCACTTGGCCCTCGTCACTCGGCTCTACCTCCACTTCCACCTCCTCTTCACGGCACTTAGCTCTTGGCTCTCGGCACCCGCCACTCGGTTCTCGGCACTCGGCACTCGGCACTCGGCACTTACACCCTTCCGGATTCTTCTCTAGCTCCACCTCCTCATTCAACACAAGGTTTCGGTAGCGGTAGATGAAACCCTTCTTAAATTCATCACTATTCTCTATGATATGTTGCAACCATAGGCTGTCGGTCGTAAATGTCGCCGGTCGCTTCCCGCTCGCTGTCATAGATCCGTCTGTAAACATTACAACTACCTTGGCATTCCCCGACTTGAAAACGGCCTGATACGTCATCAATCCCTTTATCCCGTATGTTATTTTCTTCTTCCTCATCATTTTCTCTAATCTCTAAACTCTCTTCTCTATCCTCTATTTTCTAAACCCTAAACTCAAGGAAGGCCATCTCGGCCATTCCGCCTCAATGGCCCTCCTATTGTCTGTTATGCTTATATCTAAGACATGCATCGGTTAGTTCCAGGTCAGCTCTCCCTCATAGGGGGCCCATGCACTGTTCTTATACTGCCACATGGTTCCTGATTTCGCTCTGTCCCCGATCTCCGGACAATCCACAAGCAGATAATAAACGCATCCTTCCTGAGGACTGACAGGGGCCGTTTCGTCTGCCCACATATGGATATGGGCTGCCGTGTCGTTCACATTCCCGTCGATAGTGGCGCTCTCGCCGTCTATCCAGATATGGCAGCTTCCTTTCAAGGCCAAAGCATCCCAGGTGAGCAAGGCCTCTCTTGATGCCTCTTCTCCCTCGATGCGGTCTTTGGCTGTGTGCTCCGATTTATATACATAGTGCACAAGTCTGTCCGGTGCCACTATCAAGGCGGAATTGCTCCAGCGCAGCCTGTCAAGTGTCGGATCGTGTTTAAACTCGAAGTCGCCAAACACGGTGTGCACTGCTGTAACTTCCCATCCCAATTTTTCATTTGTGGTCTTGCAGATCTGAATCTCAGGATGGTTCTTATAATCGATACACTGTATGTTCTCAAGGAAATTCTTGCCGCAAAGCACGATAACACTCTTGGGCACATCCTCTCCCGTGAAGATCATCTTAGCCAAGGCAATCAACTGTTCGAAGGTCCATTTGCCCATATGCTGGAGCACCTTCTTCACCTGCCATCTCACACCCTCTGTGGTGTAAACGCTCTGCGGTCCAATCTTGGTCTGAACTGTAAATTTCGACTGGCGGCTTGCATAAAGAGTGCGGTTGCCTCTCACTTTGAAATTCGTGATGGCTTGTTCGGCTATCAAGGCTTTGCCAAAAGGTATCCTCTTCTTCTGACTCTCGAAATAATCGCTCACAATCTGGTTCATCCCTCGCTTCTGCAAGAAGATGGTCGTCGGTTGTGGCACAATCAAATCAGGAGCTACTTCCTTCTGGGTCTCATACATGGCATTCGCCAAAAGCACAAAGGTTGAGCCTGCCGGTATCGCTGGCGTCGTGCAATACTCATCATCCGGATTCTGCTTAGGTCCGTTCACGGCCCTGCAGATTGGATTCCCAGTGTCTGTGTTTACGCCCACAACAAACAGCATCAGTTCCTTGCCCGGGGTCTGTTTCTGCCCGTCTGGGGTCCACCCGTCAACCCCCTGCACAAGCAACGTCCCGTAAGCCTGAGGCACATTCACATCTGTCGGCTCCAAAGGCAACATGAATTGGGCTGAATTGCTTTCCACAACGGCTTCTGTGCCCGTGATATAGCTCCTCGGCTCATCTATCATATAATGATCCACTTCCGGACTCGAAACCTTCACACTCTTCGCCATAAGCATAAGCTGCATCAGGGGGGTGTCATTGCTCTTGAAGCGAAAGAGATCTTTATCGATATCTCTTTCTACTAAATTCCCCGGTGCTATTCCCCCGGTGGAGCCTGCTACTCCACTTACTGTGGTGCTCTGGCCGGGCACCTGACTCTGTAATCCGGCACTTCCATTAGTAGGTTGCTGATATTCTCCCCCTACTTCCACTTTTACTTCATCTGCCATCTCTATTATTTTTTTTATGTTTATTATTTCTTTATTCCCTAAACCTATTCTCTAATCTCTAAACTCTAAACCCTAAACCCTACATCGCCTCATTTGCTAAATCAAAGATCGTCTGGCCTCTGTCTCCTCCTGTGCCTCCGTTGCGGCCTCCCAAGGGTTGGGTCCCATCCCCCTTCTGGCTCTTCTTTAAGGTCTCTGTTATCTTGGCGTTCCTCCCGGCTATGGTCCCCTCTTCATTGGCCAAAGCCACATCTTCATTGTAGTTTATGGCTTTCAGAAACATCTCTAAGGTCTCAGGTGTGAATTTCCCCTTCACTCCGTCAGTGATGACTCCCAACATGGCGGCCACAACCTCATCTATCTGCTCGTCTGTCAAACCCTTTTCGGCCTGAAACTGTCGAAGACTCTCTAGCGTTGCATCCATATTGGATTCATACTCCTCTTCTAAAGCTCGCGACTTGGCTACTCGCTCTACATAGTCCTTGTTGGCCTCCTTTATCTTTTCCTGCATCTCCGGATCTTCAAGGGCATCCTTGATCTCTATCCCGAAATTCCTCACAAGGCCTACAACAGGATCCTCTCCCTTGTGCATATCAACCAAGAACTGAGCGCTCCTCGGATCCGCGGAAAACATATCGCTCAATGCCTTTTCTCGCTCCGCATATCCCGTTAGGCGCTCGTCATATTGGTCGTAATCATCGGAAATCTGTCCATAGATTTCCTCCTCATCCTCAAATTTCTTCTCCGGATATCTCTCCCGCAAGCGCGCTATTTGTCTTGATTTCTTGCTCTCTTCCCCAGCCATATCTCGTGTTATTTATTTCTAAGGCCCTACTAATTAGCCTTTTTCTTTTCCTTTTTCCTTTTTTTCCCTTTTTCCTTTTCCCTTATATCTGTTTCTTGTTCCCAAAATTAATTTCCCACCCTGCCTCGCTTCCCTTATCTTTTGTGTCTTATTTCATTATCTTTATTCTTATTTTTTCCACTATAAACTTTCGTAATAATTTACTCTTTGGGTCATAATTAAATCTTTTTTTAAATTATCTTTCCTCATGAAATCTATTGGTGCAACTCTTGAATACACTCGCCACAGAAACGCCGACATTATGCGGGTTTTCAACAATATCATTCAGTCTGAAAAACATATTTTCCTCCCAAGAATTTTCTCTTTGGTAGCCGATTCCCCGGCTTCTCGTTTCTGGGTCTCCGAAGAAAGAGCCGTCGCCGTTATTTCTGCTATGGTAGCCGGTAGAATCCTCCCTCGGATGAGAAAAAACAAAGTGGAAATGTTTCAAGAAATCCTACGACGATTTCTTATCCTCAAACAAGACAACCCCAAGGCTCCTATGATCCGTCTTATTTCTGAAGTCGTCGCTCAGCCCGCTCCTAAATTCTATCTAACCCCTCGCACAATTGGTGAAATCATTTTTAAAATCAAGAAAGGATTTTACAAATGATTCATCGAAGTCTTTTAGCGAATGTCAAGCGGCAATAGGCCGCTTGGTTCGCGGTGCCGAAGGCAAAAAGACGAGATAAATCCCACCAAAAATCAAGAAAGGATTTTATAAATGATTCATCAAATACTCACAGAAAACGACCGCCGAAACGAACTTACCTTCGCTCCTTTCGACCCTATATCTGGTAAAGATTCTTTAGGAGAGAGGGTGAAGGTAATTATCCCTGATTTCATCATCCCGGTGCAATACCTCCCCCTAGAGATGATGAAGATTCCCTTTGTCCAAAAATTAATTTCCGCCGGATCTATCCGCCAATTCCTATTCAAGGAATTTTATGAGGCTAATGGGTCCCTCCCCAATATTGATGATCCGCAGATGGAGGCCGATTTCTCTGCCGTCTCCCAAACTTTCATAAAGCTTCGTTGCCGTTTCGATTTCCCTTTCTGGGCCGCTTCTTTCGTAAAGATTAAAAAGAAGGGTGGCGGTGAAGATGTCCTTTTCCGCCTCACTTATCCTCAACGAATCCTGGTTGAAAAATTTGAAGAAAAACGCCGTGCCAATCTCCCTATTCGCCTTATCCTTCTTAAGGCCCGACAATGGGGTGGATCAACAACAACCCAACTTTACATGGCTTGGCTTCAGCTCCTGCATAAGACCGGCCTCAATTCTCTGATTATCGCTCATCTTTCCGGTGTCTCAGATATTATTCGAGAGATGTTTTTCCGTATGATGAATGATTACCCCCCTGAACTCCTTGACCTCAACAATCCAAAGACCCCTAAAATGGTGGGCGTGGGAAAGTCCGGTTCTATCCATTCTATCCCTTCTCGCAACTGCCAGATTAAACTCGGCACTGCCGAAAATCCCGATGGCTGTAGAGGGGGTGATTATAATCTCGTCCACCTCTCCGAAGTGGGCCTCTGGAAGAAAACCGACGGTAAAGCTCCCGAAGATATCGTGCAATCGGCTTGCTCGGGAATTCTCCTCAAACCTTACACTATGATTGTAATGGAATCTACTGCTAATGGCACAGGGAATTTCTTCCATTCTGAATATAAAGCAGCCGCCGACCCTGATATCCCTTCTCAATTCTCCGCTCTTTTTATCGCTTGGTTTCAAATCGAACAATACTCCATCCCCTTCAAAAATGGACAGGAACTGAAAAAATTCGCCACCGATCTCTACAACAACCGACTTAATTCCGTCTCTCGTTCCGCTCGAGAAGAATCCGGTCAATATCTTTGGTGGCTCTGGAAAAAAGGAGCTTCCCTCGAAGCTATAAACTGGTATATTCATGAAAGGGCCGGAAAAAACGACCACGCGGTTATGGCTGCGGAATATCCCTCCGATGATATCGAGGCTTTCGTCCATTCTGGTGCTATGGTCTTCGATAAATATAAGGTCGAAGATTTTGCCCCGGCTTGCCGGCCTCCTCGTTTAATCGGTGAAATCTCCGGTAAGGCCTCTGAAGGTAAAGAGGCTCTCCAGAATCTCAAATTTATCCAAGATGCCCAAGGCGCCCTCTGGATTTGGGCTCTCCCAGATAACAATCCTGCTGTCAAAATCTCCGACCGATTTCTTACTGTGGTCGATGTCGGTGGCCGTTCTAATGATGCCGACTGGTCGGTGATTGTCGTCTTCGATAGAGTTAACATGATCGATGGCGACCGTCCTGAAGTCGTCGCCCAATGGAGAGGCCATTGCGATATCGACCAACTCTCTTGGAAGGCCGCACAAATCGCTGCATTCTACGATAACTCCCTCCTCGTTATTGAGTCTAATACCCTCGAAACTCACGACCGTGAACGTATTCTCGACGGGGGCGACCAATCCCTTTATATCCTTTCTCAAATTGCCGACGTATATCCTAATCTTTATGCTCGTCGGCAATCCGAAGATGAAATCCGTCAAAGAATCCCTCGAAAATACGGCTTCCATACAAATATCTCCACAAAACCCATGATTATTTCAACCCTTATCAAAGTGGTCCGTGAACATCTTTACACCGAACGTGACAAACGTTGTCTAAGCGAATATCTCGATTATGAACGTAAACAAAACGGCGCTTACGGAGCTATCGCCGGTAAACACGACGATATCCTCATGACGCGTGCTATCGGCCTGCATATATGCTTCTATGAAATGCCTATACCTAAAATCTTATCAAACAGCCCCAAACCTAAAACTTATAAAAATAGAAGGCCTCTAACCGAAGCCTCCATCTAATATCTCCTTCTCGTTCCCCGTTCCTTGATTCTACCCTATCTAATTACTATTATCCTACGATCAACGATTAACGATCAACGATCAACGAATTACGCTTCCCCCGCCTCCTCCATCGCCTGTCGCTGCGCCTGGATGCTCTGTAGCAATTTATCCGCAAACGGGAAATCTCCATTCTCCAACAGCATCTCTACTGTAATTGCACCCTGATTAAACAGTTGCATCAGAAAATCATTCGCTATAGCTCGGTATTGGGGCGTCGCTGTGCTCTCTGCTATACTCAGATCAAATTCCACATCCCTTATCTTCTTGGGATCATACTCTACTAAATTGGCTCCTCGGCCTGCTATGTTGAAGACCCTTGGTGTATCATAGAATTGCTGGATATTCTTAACATCCTTCGTGGCTCCCTCCACTACAAACGCCGAAAAACTATCCAGCAGATCCAATAGCGACGTCGTGGCATTCTGGGTCTGTTGACTGTAAAGGCTGGCACTCATTCCCGAAAAGCCGGGCTTCCCCTGGATGGCTCCGTTCACGCCGCTGATGTCTTCAAAAAATTTCAACTGCATGTTCAGAAGTTCAGAAATTCCTACCTGGGTACTGTTATTCGCTACCTGATGTGGCAATTGTCCATGTTTCGTACTCGGCTTATACACGATTACTCCGTTAAACCGTGCCCACTCATCTGCCATCTCCTCTAGGCTCATATCCTCGGGGATCACATCTTCCGGCACCATCAAAACCCCCTTCGCGCTCGCTCGCATTATCCAATCATACATCGTGATCAAACGATTCACATATCTCTGCTGATCGATTATATTGCTGACAAACGAATGGATCTCCCCGTCTATAAATGGATAAGCCTTGAAAACATAAGGGTGGCTCTTATGCTCGTAGGGGGTCTCTCCCTCCTCCAAAATGTCTCCGAAGGGACTTAGCATATACCGATACCAATAATTGTCCATAAACCATTCATACCGGATTAGGGGCACCTCATTCCCAGGTATCCCGAATTCGGCTGCTCTTATCAGCCTTTCTCGGTTTACACTCCCTACAAATTCCTCAAAATCCTCAACATCTATCTTGAAGACATCCCCGTTGTTCACGTCATGACACCTATATCGGGGTTTACTCTCTTTCCTCCACACCTCTATTACTCTACACCTCCGCAAATCCTCTGGCACAAAGAAATCTGTCCTCCCTCCCAAAGGATATCCAAATTCCTCAAAGGTGGTGCTCAAATGATATTTATCCGTCGCCTCCCTGTAAATCTCTCCCAAAGCGCGGCAATCTGCCTCGCTCTTCGCAAAGCGTTGACATAGCTCTTGGAAATCTATGTCATGGATCTCTCCCAGGCAACTGACATCCCAACCCCGGAAATCTCGCATATTCGAATCTATGAAGAAATTGTTGGGCTGAACATAGTCTGTCCAGCAGTCAAGTTTCTCATTCCGCCATCCATACCATTTCCTCTGAACCACAAAACCGCTTATCATGAATTCCTCCATACACCGGGCATTCACTTCCTGCATCTTGTTGAGCTGCATGTTATATTGCAACACGGTGCTCATCGTTTCCCCATACTGCTGTTCGTCTCGGTCCCTGGCTGTACACATCGGCTCCTTACTTTGGCTCCGATAAACCCCCAATACAGCCGACACCATCCTCCGGATCAGGTTATTCTTCAATGGCACATTCCCCTCTTTTCGGATATAGTCACTCTCCTTTATCCTCTGTCCTTCAACCTCGATCTCGTCTTCCCATTGCTTCCCGAAATAATAATCCTTATTCCTCTGTCGGTCCTTGCGGAAACTTTCCATCCCTTGCCAATGGTGCTGAGCCTCAAACAACACCGCCCAAGCCCTTTCCCGATTCTTGTAGCTCAATCCTGAACGATTGTCTATCCTATCTCCCCTCTCTTCGGTGACTACCCTGCTTAACCTATGTATCCTCTCCCGTGCCATCTATTTGATTTTCCTTTTTGCCCGTCTCCTTCTTAGAACGGATGAAGTCCCCTTCTAACTCGTCCCTGCCTTTTCTTCAGACTCTTCATTATCTCTGCCTCTAGCTCCTCCATTTTCTCCCTCCAGATCTCTCGCTTTGAAGGATTGGTGATGCTTAACCAGTCATAAAGCACGCGGCTCACTATAAACTCATGTATCAGCTTCTCAAGATAAATCAACGTCGTCTCTGAAAAATCTGCTGCCACCCTCAACACGATCCAATAAATCTTATCTTCTCGGAGCCGGTCGTCAATCACTGTCGGAGCTCTCCTTATCTCTCGTCTCGTGAAGGGATAAAGCTTCTCGGTGCAATGAGCTACACTCAGGTCCATTATTCGCGTAACCCGGTCTACATTTCCCCTCTCTCCGATGTCCTGGATCCTCTGTCGAGTATGGTATTGCTCTGGCTCCAATACATCTCCCTCTATAAAGCCTAAATTCTTTATATCATATAGCAACTGACTGCGCTTGAACCCAAGCGCAGCCTCCCTTTTCCCGCTCTCTTTTTGCCCAGTCATTTATCTCTATTATTAATCATCCGGTCTTTGGGGACGTGCTCGCTTGCTCGAGTTCACTCTTATGCTCCCCAGGCTCCTCTCGGCCATTCCAAGATAATCATCTGCATCCCCTTTGTTGGTCACTATATACCACTCCGCGATCGTGATATTCTTGATATAGTCATGCACACTCTGGCCTAATCCCATCGTGGCTGCTTCATTGAAATTGCTCGGCATCTCTAGATTCAAAACCAGATCCGTCGTCGCGTCTGATTCCGTTAGCCTATTATTGGTGTTGCTCCCATTCTCATTCAGGTAGTCCGCCAATTCGCTCTGCACCTCCCCCCAGGCCTTCTTGATGCTTCGCAAAATCTTGTCTCGGTTCTCGCCATCCTCGCTCGCAAACATGCTCGCGATCTCCTTGTGGTTCTCTCGGTTCTGCAAGGTCCGGCCCCGCAAGAAGGTCTCATTCATTATGTCATACAGAAGGTAACTCATCTTGATTGTGGCCGTCACCTTCTTCTTGCTCCCATCCTTATTCGCTACTGCCATATCCCTTTATTTATCTTATTTGTTCTTTTTTATCTCTCATCTCCCTTTTATTTCCCCCTCTATACCCTAAACCCCAAACCGTCAACCGTAAACCCTAAACCGTCAACTAATCCACCGGCCTCTTAGGTTTCTTACGACTATACAGAAGTCGCTCTGCATTCGTGAGGTATTCCTCTGCCGTGGCAAAATATCCCTCGGATTCCCCCTTGTTGGTAAACTTAAACCATTCCCCGATTATGAAATCTATGAAAAAACTTCGGATAGATTTCTCTACACTCGGCTTCAGCACTGTGTCAAACGACACGCTAACATCCAGCCTCGCCGTATATTTCTCAATGTCTACAGTGCTGCTCACAACCATATTCTTCAGACGCTCATTCACTCCGTGAGCACCATCTACCCAAAATCGGTCTAACGTGGCCAGGTCCGAACCCACCGCCAATATCCGAGCTCTCGCTCCCTGGTCGCTGTCAACCATCTTGCTCCCTGTGTAGTCCGTGGCCTTCTCTACCTCGTCAAACACATCCTCTCTCTGTATTGTTATCTCTATCTCTGCCATATCTATTTGGGTTCCTCCCAAAATTAACCCCGCAGTCCCTCTCCTCTCCCTTATCTTTTGTGTCTATAATATTATCCCTCTATTCTCTATCCTCTATTCTCTAATCTCTAATCTCTACTCACTCGTCTCCTCAAGCATCACATCTCTTGCCCGGATCATCCTCTCAACTATCCCCTGCATCTCCTCCACGCTGATGCTCTTGCTCAAAAGTGAATCTGTCATTGCCTTGATATCGCGTTTATACTCTTGTAATCTTTTATAACGCCAGTCGGCTTCCGGACCCCATTTTTCCTGGAATGCCTCCCAGGCTTCCCAATATTCATCCGGATTTTCATCTTTGTCTATGGCGCTCAAGGCCCGCTTATCCTTGGCATAGGATTCATACTCTTCCATTAGCTTCTTGGTCTCCTCTGTCGCCATCCGGCCATCTAGCTTTTCCTCCACTGCCTTAAAGACCCTTTTTTCTCGTTGTGACTTTATGGAATCCCCTGTGGATTCATCACGCATCCACCCTGTTAGTGGTGCCTCTCTTCTAATCTTATATCGGGCATAACGCTCTGCTATCTCTCCGGGTGTCATCCTCGATGCCTCTGTCCCAATTGCATCGATCTCATCAAAATAAATCTTATCAAGTTGGCTCTGCGGACAATTCATTATCCGGGCTATCATCAACGCTGCCTCCCTGCCTGTTTCCATATCTCCATTAGTCGCATCCATCACGGCTACTACTGCGTCAGTCAACGATTGGGGATTCACTCCCACCCCAGATTGAACTATGAGATTGATAATATCATTCATGGCCGATAACTGATCCTTGGGCATCTTCTTCAATATGTTCATAACATCTCCGGCCAAGGGCATTTCCTTCGAGAGGTATTCTAAATTCCCCTCCCCGGTCATAAACATCTGGCCTGCCCCACTCATAACATCGCCTCCTGTCAATCCTTCAACACTCCCAAACATCGCATGGCTCATCGCATCTCGCCACATCTTACCCTTCTCTTCCTCATCTTCTCCTAATATCAGATACGGCAAATAGGCGCCTAAATTCCATGCCAACTGTAAGGCAAAACCAAAGATCCCCACTCGGGCCAAATCCCTCAAAATTGATGATTTATACCCCGCCTCTGCGCTCTTTTTAGCCCTTGACCAATCTTCTGCACTCCAAACTCCCTCTTCTTCCGGTTTCTGTGTCCGTAGCAGTTGCTTGGCCATAAAATCTATGGTCTTTTGTCTTTCCCCAGGATTAAATAATTCAATACCTCTCCCTTTAAGATTTCTTATCGCATCATATAGCTGACGTGTGTAACTCATGCTCGAATTCCTGAATACTGTAAACAGAACGCTCAACCAACTCCGGTCAACCTGCATCGTGCTCAAGAACGCCCCCTCACTCGATTGCTGCGTCTGGTTAAACAATATGCTGGCATCCTCTTTGGCTCTTTTATCCGCTTCCTCTTTTGAATATCCCTGCCTCAAATATTTCTTATAATTCGTCTCATATTTCGGATAGGTGCCTATGGCAACTGTCAAGGCATCTACAAACGCATTCGGACTCATTCCTATCCGGCTCGCTATCTGAACTATATTATTCCTCCATGCCTTCCAGTCCATCTCTGTCTTCATAAGTCTCGGGTCTCCGGCCATCCTGCTCTTCCACCTCTTCTCAAATAATGGTAGATTTTCCATACTCCATCTCCACGCCTTTATAGGATTCAAAAGAGATTTCCCTAAATATAGTGGATTCACTTCCGACATATAGGCAGGCATACTCAAAAATTGTTTCAATGCCGTAAACATCCTGAAACTTACCTTTGCCGCTGTCACTCCTTTCGCTATATTGACTGCCGATTTATCCAACGCTGCTATAGGGGGACGGTAAGACCCTGCACTCATCGCTGCAACATTTCTGAAATTGTTCCAGAGTGTCTTCCCGGCTCCGTAAGCGCTGTTCATGTTCATCACTTGATTCCTGAACCGCTTATAGCTTAATAAGGTATTCAAGTCTCTGTTATACTCTGCAAACGCTGCCCACCTCTCCATTTGCTGTAGGTGGTCTAATATCACGCTGAATGCATTCGCCCCGGTCACATCAAGCGCTAGATTATTCCTTCGTCTTTTTATGATACTCCCCGTTGATGTCGACGGAAGAGCTGTGTCGGTTGTATCATCTGCCACATCTACATCCTCCGTTCTTGCATTCGCCAAGATCTTCAAAGGGAAATAATTCTCAATTGCGGCCATGCTAGCCCCGAACATTCGCTTATGCACCTCGTTATATTCGTTCCTCTTTTCTGTCAGAAACTCTTCCTGAATCCAATCCGCAAGTTCAATAAAACGTGGATCAAGGAAATCTTTGATATCTTCAATATCTTCTTCTGTTATGCCCATCCTGCGTAATTTCATACGCCCGTCTGCCATCTTGTCCGTCATATAGATATAGAGCATATTCCCTTGTGTGAGCTCATGTTCTTTCATCTCTCCACCATCCCAGAACCTTACGCTTCCCTTCGGTAGTTGCCTATCTAAGACAAAAAGATCCCCAAAGCTCTTGATACGATGTCGGCCTCTCTGTGAAGAATCTTTAGTAGTGTGAGCTCCTGGAGCGAAAATTTCTCTCGCTTTATCATCCAAAACCTTTAAGGCATCTCTATAGCCGGTATATTCCTTTTCGGTGGCATCTACCCATCCTCGCATATACCTGTTCCATAGATAGCCCTCTCCTCCGACATTTTTCTTCCCAAACATTCTTAGCATTTGGTCAAAGGTCGCTAAAGGGGCTAGTAAGAACCTAACTCCGCTATTGTTGGATAGCTTTTGTAATCGGCTATTTTTGTGGTGCTCGTCTGTCGGCCTTCCCTCCATGTCAGAATTGGCATTGTGCTGAATGGCTTTAACTCTCGCAACCTCGGCATTCTTCCATGCTTTGGCTCGATCAATGCTTTCTCCCAACACTCCGCTCATCTGTTCTATTAGCGATTGATACGCCTCTGCTCTTTCCGCCTTATTTTGCCTGATCGCATCTTCTGTGGCCTCTACATATTGCCTGTAAGAGGCCTCCGTCATTTGTCCTGCTTCCTTATCCTCTTTGGCTTGCTTGATGCTCTCCCTTAATGACCTCTCCTCGGCCTTGCTTTCGGTTATATCCTCGGCATATTGCCTTGATATTTGAAGCCCGGCATATTCCAAGGCCGCTTCTTCAGATATCGCTATATCTGAACTCCCCATGCGGTTCAAAGCTTCTAATATCTTTTCTTCTATATCTGCTTTGGGAAGAGTGGAGGTTTTCTTTACAACTTGTGCAATGCGTTGTCCGTCCGGATCCAAAATCCCTTGAACCTCGATTCCCCTTGCATCAACCTTACTCCCCTTGATGCTAAGAAGCTGCCCGAAGGCCTTGGCGCTCCCTCGAAGCTGATTCTCTACCAGGATATCCATCACCTTGTCAACATACTTGCTGATATCCTGACGCCCTACAACATTCCCGGCTACACTTAATATCCTCTTTGTTTCATACTTGCTGATATCATCAAGCAGACCCCTCTCCATTAAGGTATTTACCAATCCCGTGATACTCCTCACTGTTGAAGTGTCATATTCTCTCTGTCGAGCCATGACGCTCCTCAGCTTGTTCAGATTCCCTCCTAAGGCCAGCATTGCGTCGCGCTTAGTCGCAAGATTATCAACATTGGCCTGCTCTGCCTCCGTTGTCATTCTCTCTATTGTTTCTGTGAGACTCTCACCGTCCCGGAAAAGTAGGCCCTCTTCTTCGTGTCCTCCTTCTTCTATCTCTCCTCCTCCAAATTTTGGATTCTCAAAGTTTTCTATTACCTTTGCTGCATCATCAAAGGTCTCAAGTGTGATTGACTGCGGATTCAGTTCCGCTGAGTGCTCCTCTTGAGTCCTTTTTCTATACGCCTCCTTTTCATCTTCTATCCATTGTAAACCTCTCAACGGATCCTTATATTTAAGTGTCTCATTCTCTAAAATAGGAAGGATGACGTTTTCTACATCTCTCCCGTGAATTGTGGTAATGTCATTGATCTCAGTAAGCTCCTTGCTTATTGGTTTCTTAACCCCCAATTCTATTGACACAAATAAATTCTTACCATTTTCTCCTTTTACTGCCGTCAATAAGCTTACGCTACTTTTATCTCTTTGGAAAATGAATAGGGGTTTGGCTATGCCTTCAGGCAAGTTTTGTAGATCGCCTATCTTTAGGCCATGCTTGTTTAATGCCTTCTTGATAACTCCTTTTCTTAATATCATCACTTCATCTGGCATAAAATTCCGCACAACTCCAATAGGACGACCAACCTCTATAACCTCACTCGCCTTTAATTCACCACGCGAATATCTTTCTAATGATTGATTATAACGTGCATTCTCCGCTTCTATCATCTCTTTTTCAGCAGCCTCTGCAACTTTATTGATATTCCTGCTCCCTTCATCGGGATATTGCTCTTTCAATACCCCGGTCTTCGCTCGCATCGCTATATCTTCAGCCTCCCATTCAAATCCTCTGTACCTACCCGGATTCTTCAAGTTCTGGTAACTCCTCCACAATACATACCGCAATTCATTCAAACCAAGATTTCGACCCGTGATATGCTTGAACCCAAGTTTGAAGAGAATATCTATAAACCATTTCTTTATCTTGCTAAACCAGCCGTGTAATTGTGTTTCCGCATTTTCAAAATCGGTATTCTCGGCCACATCAGCCATAAATTCTTCAGTAGCCTCTTTCCGATATTCTTCTCTTTTCTTTTCGGCTTTTGCCCTGTTCTTTTCCTTATATGCATCTCGGATAAAGCCGGTCGGGATCTCATCAAGTTCATCTATCTCTTGTTGAGTGAGCCGCTCAGCCTCCCTCTCAACCATCCTGTCTGTCAGCCGGTCTATCTCCTCTCTAATTGAATCTTCTGAGTGTTCATATACCACGTCTAAAAACTCATCGAAGTGTTTTCCCAACAATTGGCGAAGTCCATAGTGGGCCACTGCCTCATGTAGTATCGTTTTTTCTACATCTGCTGCACTCGTATGATTCCCAATTATGACTGTTATTTTACCATCGCTAATATCATACCATCCTTTGGCTCTCGCTCTCCGGCCTTTAAGACCCGTGTTATCCTGCCGAATATCAATATTCAGTCCCAGATTCTTGCCTAAGGTCTTGGCTATCTCATTCATGTGTTGGCGTTCCCTATCCGCCCAGGCTCGTTGTTGACGTGGGGTCTTATTGCTATAGCCCTGAACCCTTGCTATAAGGTCAGTCGCCATATTGATTTCATAATCGCTCTGTGGCCCCTCCCCATCTCGCTTAAAATTATCACCGTCTAATCGTTTTACAACAACAGCCGCCAATCCCTTGGTTCCGGAATTCTTTTCATTGGCTATCTCCACGGAATAACCTTCACCTAATTCCTCCTCAACCCAGTTCTTAAGCTCTGAGGGGGTAAAGAATCGTTGGTAAGAGGCTATCTTCCCGTTTCGCTTTACCAATATCTCTTGAGGCGTGTCAAGCTCGATTTTATCCTTTACCGCTTTTTCTTCTCCGGCTTTTCGGGTATTAATAAACAATCTTCCGCCGGGGCTTAACCTCTCCGCCATGTTATGGAGCACATCTCTTCTCCAATCATCGGGAATTACGTTTAATACTGCATTGCTGATTATGTAGTCATACTTCTTCTTTACATCAGAATAACTATCATATGTAGCCGGATTATTAGCCCTTCTCTGTTCACTTTGATAGGGCTCTACATCCTCAATATTGAAGCCTCGGTCCCTTAGATCACGTGTACCATATCCCATACCGGAAGAAGCGTCAAGTATACTCACGTCCTTACCCAGATTTTTCTCAATCCAGTTTCCGATTTTGCCGTAAGTTTTCCTTGTTCCCTCTACTTGTGTTGAATGTTTGCCGGTATCTGTGGTTGTACCCTCAAGCCAATTAGGATATTCCCGGTCTATCTCTTCAGAGGTTCTGTATCTTAATTCTCCTCCTTCACCTTCTTCATCCAAATGTATACCTTCAGCACTCTCTATTCCCTTATCCATCTCGGCATATTTAGCCTCCTTGGCCTCAAGTTCTGCTTTCATCTTCTCGGTATAATCCTCCAGACGTGCAGTAGCTTCCATAAGCTCCTTTTCATACTTGAACGGCTCTCCCTGACGCGGCTCTAACGCTTTCAATTCTTTCTCTAATAGAGAAATATTGTCTCGATGTGCCTCAGCTTCTTTCTCAAATTGGCTCCCGGTTATGACATTGTTCAGTATATCTTCAACTCCATTGCGTAGCAAGGCCTGTTCAACATGCCTCTCCTTTATGCCAAGAGTCGGACTCGAATATGTCATTCTTGTTGTGGCGGCTGCAAACAATCCTCCGTCATTTCCCCTTCTCGTACTTGATTCAACTGTCGTGGTAAAATTAAAATCCACTCCTCCTATTTTCACAGTCAAATTCCGGGTCTCCTTGTTCCCTTCTGCCGTACCTCTGACTTGATTCTGTGCCTCTTTTATTTTGCTGTTATAGTCTTTGAAGAATTCTCCCATTTCTCCAGGGTCCGTATAGGTGGAGTGCCCAACCTTTATTTCAGCTCCTTCTCCATCCGGGAAATGCTTCTTGACTTCTTCTAATCCTCGCTGAGTTGTCTCAAGATCTTTTTCACTCTTTTCTATGGCTTCTTTAATTCTTGGTATCTGACGCGTTACATACATCTGATCTGCTTGCCACGACTTCTTCTGGCCCTCAAGCTTGCGCACTTGTTTCTCAGCCTGACTCTTAAGCATAGCATATTCCGACCCCGACAATTGCGCTATGGTGTCTCCAAAAACATCTTCCTCCTCTTCCATAACCCGATTTTCCATTGCGTTACTCAAGAGGTCTTTGGAATGCATGATACTGTCTGCTATCGCTCCTTTTGTCTTTAGTCTTTGATAAGCGGTGACATCAAGACTATCCTCTACTCCAAAGCGAAGCACCCTTACCGGTATTCCCCATTCCTTGAATAAGTTGCCCTGTCGCAATATACGCCCCATCCTTTGCCAATAGTCCATTGGCCTATTTGGGGCATCAAGATGGATCAACCCAAACAATCTTTCCTGTATATTTACTCCCGTGCCTAAAGTTTGTGTTGAGCCAAGAATCACCCTTACTTCTCCATTGTTAACTTTGTCAAACAATTTCTGCTTGGCCTCTATCTTCATGCCCGGTTTCATTATCGCTATCTCATCTTCGCGAACTCCTTCTGCCACAAGTTTCTTCTTTATATCTTCATAAAGATTAAATCCTGTGCGCTGGTTCTGGTATTTGTCTGAGAAAATAGCTACCGTCCCTTTGTATTTTTCAGAATCTTTCAGGGCTTGTAAGGTCTGTCTCACTGCCTCGTTCGTCTTTGAGTTGGGTTCATCCATTGCCCCGTCTTTCACAAGTCGTGGATCTATAGCTGCTGCATTTGCTATCCCATACATCGTCAACGGGATATGGGAATTCTGTCGCTTCTCAGCTCCGGTCATTTCCTCAAACTTTTGCAACTCGGCCTTTACATATTTCATTATCGACCGCAATTCTTGGGTTTGAGGTAAATATATATCCTGGGCTTTTTCTCCTTCCATGGCCGGAATCTTATCCCTAACGGCTCCCGCCTCTGAGGTCAAAACTATATCGGCTACCGAACTCCACAACCTGGCAAGCTCCGGTAAATTCGTATACCCCGCAAATCTGTTGTTCTCTTTGAACTTACCTGATGTGGTGAATTCTAGCATCTGTTGCAGGCTCCCGAAATTCCTTACGAAATCATCAAAGTAATAGATGTCATAATCTTTCATCATTTCCTCAGGCATGAGGTAACGCATGAAAGTCCAAACTTCTGCCGCTGTATTCGATATGGGGGTCCCGGTGGCAAACACTATGTTACGATTCCCCTTCCGGTCTCTAACTGCCTGGGTCTTTAGATAAAGTCCTTGGGCCTTCTTGCTATATGAAGGATCCACCCCTTTAACGCCCCTTTGCATGGCAGTTGTAAAACCCAGATGCTTATATTCGTGGGCTTCGTCCACCAATATTGCATCAATTCCCATATCATCGAAATTCTCAACTGAATCGGTCCTTCTGTCAAGCATCTCTTTGGCCCGAGCCTCGGCATTTTCCAAGGCTGTTATTCTCTGCTTTTGTTTGGCTACACTCTCTCCTCCTTTATTTGCTGATTCCGTGATAGCCACTAATTGATTTTCGAGATCTTCTAATTCCTTCTGTGCCCTTCTCACCATGGGATCTCTTCCATCTGACGTTTCTATCAAACGGTCTAACACCATTCTTTTTTCTTCTATCTTGTCAGATATATATTGGGCCTCCCTCTGTGGTGAATCTGGTATCATGTCAAATACCGACTGGGGTACAACTATCATGTCCCAATCGTTATACTTTATCTTGGCATAGAACCCAAGGCGTCCCTCCTTGGTACGGTCTTTATCGGTCAATGTCAATATCTTGGCATTGGGATACAACTGTTTGGCGCTATCCACAAATTGACCTAATGTGGCATTCTGTACAACTATCATCGGCTTCTGGGCCAATCCTAACCTGCGCATTTCCATCGCTGAGGTAATCAAGGTATAGGTCTTGCCTGTTCCTACCTCGTGCGCAAATAACACGGGCTCGGTGCTTGCTTTGATAACTGCTCGGCTCTGATGAGGTCGCAACGAAAATGGAACTCCTCCCATACTCGTCACAGACCCCGGAAATCTCTGTGGCACAAATTCCTCCGGTATAGTCAATGGCACATAATTGTTGAACTGGTAATTATATTTCTCTGCTATATCCTTAGAGAAATCGGGATCTTCCTGCAACTTTCCTCTTAACCAGTCTTTAAAATCCTGCCGGTACTCATCAACCTTCGCACCTACTGCTGCCGTTGCCTCCGGATCTGCTATGGTCTCTGTGCTCCCATCTCTATTCTTCTTACTCTGTTTGAATTCCAGAGTCTTATTCTTCATGGCCGCCTCTATGATATCACTACCCGTATACCACTTGTCAAGCACCTTGGAATAAATACCCGCTGCCTTGTTCCCCTCCGTTTCAGTCCAATAGGGCTTATTGATTACCCAGCTTCCACCAACCGGGCTGAAGGTAACATCTAGCCCCGTCTTTTCCTTTACATATTGGTCATAAATCTTTGAAGGCAACCATGTGCTCCCTAATGAAAATTCTATTAAGTGGGCCGGTATATCCATTGGTTTCACTCTCTCAAGAGCCCTGATATTCCTGTCATATCGCCCTCCTTCATTATTTGCTCTGGCCAATTCCAGCTTATCCCTAACGTTTCCTGATAGATACTGATAACTTACTTCTATGTTTCTGTCCTCAGGGTTCTCAAAGCCTAACCCTGATTCTATGATTTCTCTTCCTACTTCTTCTACCGTTTTACCCAAGGCCTTCGATATATAGTCTACATCGAGTTTCCCGAATAGACTTATAGAAGTTATAACTCCGTCTCTAACATTTTCAGGCTCCGGTGTCTTTTCTTTCTCTACTACCCTACGGCTGAATATGTCGGTCTTTCCATAAGAGATAACCTTATTACCTTTATTGTCAGCTGATTCCTTTACGGTCTCCAATGCCGATAACGAAGGATAGTCAATGTCATTCCTAAGCCATGCCAACTGGTTATTTTTATAGAAATGTCCATATTTTTTCACAAAGGCATCATAGGCTTTATTGAGTGTGGCAATCTTGGACTTCAACTCACCGGTCTCTCCTTCATTCTCTGTCTGATAGGTAAGCAATTCTTCAAGAGCTTTCTTTATTGCCGTGTAGTCTTTGAATACCTCCGCTTTGGAATAACCCTTAACTTTGTTGGTATTAATACCCAGTTCTACAGCCTCCCCATTTTCTACAATTGCAAATTTCCCGGATGAATTAATAACCAATGACCCTTCCTTGGCCTCACTATCTTCTCGACTCCGGGTGTCCTCCTTAGGAGCGGATGTCTCCTGACTTCCGAAAATTTCCTCACGGTTGGCCCTCTCAAGGCGCTCCTTTAAATCATTTGCCCATGAATCCAAAAGCTTTTGCTGTGGTTTATCACCTTTCGGAAATAAACCTGTTGAGGTAGCTCGGAAGGTCTCTCCATTTTCGAAATTAAACTGCATCTCTCCCGCCATATGTTCCGGATGATCTACAAAATACCGGTTATATGCCATCGAAACATCCTTGGCGGTTTCTCCATATCGGGTTGGGCTGTAGTGTGCCGTCCTCACCGGAATGGTCTCACTAACATCAATAGCTGCACCACTCGGCTTGCCATTAATACGCTTCCTGACTACGATTATATCTGATGTTACATTGGTGCCTCCAAATGTTTTATTGTTAAGTCGGAAGGCTCCTATAACATCTGCGCTTCCTTCATTAACAAGCCATTTCCTGAAATCCCGGCTCCCGTCAAGGGTGCCTGCTGATGTGATAAATATGCCAAGGCCTCCCGGTTTGAGTTTACGCACATTCTTGGCCATGGCAAAGTCATGGATATTGCCAAACCTCCTTGATAAATCTTTGTCCCCGCTTTCGTCTGTAACTCTTAAGCCGGTTACAAATGGAACATTCGTAATGGCCAAGTCTACACTGTTATTCGGTATCTTTGTTTTCTCAAAGCCCTGGATATCTACTTTGGCATCCGGATATAATTGTGCAAGTATCCCTCCTGTGGTCGGGTCTATCTCAACCGCTTGAATATTGCTCCGATCTGAAATCTCTCTTGGCATCAAGGCCAACATATTCCCGATACCGGCAGACCCCTCTAATATGTTGCCACCCTTAAAACCTAACGATTCAACCAAATCCCATAGAGGATTAATAACCTCGGCAGGAGTATAGAATGCACTTCGAGTGGATTTCAATGCCTCTTGGTATCCATCCTCGCCTAATAATTCTTTTAGTTTTTTAGCTGTCTGATAATTGGAATATCCTCCTCGTTCATTAAAGGCTGATCCGAGTCCTCCCCATCCTGAATATTGGCTAAGGATTTTCATCTCATCCGGAGTCGCCTGTCTGCCACTCTCCTGAAGTTCCTTTAATTTTTCTATGGCTGCTATGTTAGCCTTTATACGCGACGTCTCCCCCGACGGCGATAGAGACTCCCCTCTCTTAAGACTGAAATTTCGCCTATTCTTTAGCTGTGTGAGCGCGGAGCGCGAATTATCTGCGGAGGGCGAATCATCTGCTGAGTTCTTTAGCCGTGTGAGCGCGGAGCGCGAATTTTCTTCTTCCCCTCTCCCTGCTGAATTCT